>NZ_JBSFER010000075.1:0-1171 GCF_053594535.1 Streptomyces sp. NPDC001889 | reverse complement strand
ATCGCCCACGTCTGGGACCGGCGCACCCGGCACTGGCACTGGGCCGTGTCCTGGGCCGCCCGTATCCCGCTCGCGTCCGCTGTGACCGCGCTGGCCCTGTACGCGCCCGCGTCCCAGCTCTGATCAGGAGAGACCGATGTACGAGCACATCCAGTACGTGACCATGGCCGCTGATCTCAGCGTCGCGGCCGACGGGTTCTCGATCGGAGGTCGGCTCCTGGGCAGCGTCGGGTACGGCGGACTCGCCACCGCGCTGACCGCGGGCATGGTCGCCGGCATCAAGGAACCGAAGGGGAAGGAGGGCAAGAAGGTCGGTACCCAGCGCCGGAAGCTCAGCAGCAGCGAAGCGTCCGTGATGGGTCTGATCGCGGGGACTTTCTACATCGCCGCCGGGTCGATCTGGACCGTGGGCCCGGAGGTGTCCGAGGCGTTCGCCAGCGTGTTCACCAGCGGTGCGTTCGGCCAGACGGGCATGGGGGGAGTCGCGCTCATCATGTCCGTGATCCTCTATTTCCGGGCCCCGGCCCCCGGCAAGGCCGCGATCATGAGCATCATCCTGGCCGGGGTCTGCGCCTCGGCCGGCGGCATCTGGGGTCTGCCCGAGTACGCGCTGCTGCTCCTCGCGGGGAAGCTGGGCCTCTTGTGAGCGCCGAGCCGATCGCGGCCGACCTGGACGTCGACGAGACGGTGGAGGCCGTCGAGCGCCCGCGGCTGGTCCTCGTGCACCTCCCCGGACCGATCGCCTCCCTCTGGTCTGACCTGCGCCCTTACCTCCCTACCCGCTCCCAAATCGCGGGCCCGTTCCGCGGGGTCCAGGCGGGCGCCCGGGTCCTGGCCGTCCGGGGCTGGGCGTGGGTCCGCGCCGACGGCTGGATCTGGGACGGGTGGACGCGCCTCGGAGCCGTCGCCGGGACCGCTGTCATCGGGGCCCCGGTCATCTGGACCACCGTCGCTGACGCCGCGGGGGTCTGGGCCCCCTACCTCCCCCCGATCGCCGTGATCTGCGCATGCGCCGCAGCCAGGTGGCACGCGCCCGCCGTGAGGACGGAGCGAGGGGAGTCGCCGGGGCCGGTGGCCGCCGTCGACGACAGCCAGGAGGACCAGGAGCACGACGGCCAGGGCGGCGGGCTCGACGAGCCGGAGGATCTGACGCTCGCTGAGGCCGTCGGCA
>NZ_JBSFER010000074.1:0-1186 GCF_053594535.1 Streptomyces sp. NPDC001889 | reverse complement strand
TCGGTGCGGGATTTGTTTGAGTCGCCGTCGGTTGCGGGTTTGTTGGGGCGTTCGGTGGGGGGTGGGGTTGTTCGGCCGGCTCTGGTGCGGGTGGAGCGGCCTGGTGTGGTGCCGTTGTCGTTTGCTCAGCGGCGGTTGTGGTTTTTGAATCGGTTGGGTGGTGTGGAGGCTTCGTACAATATTCCGTTTGTTGTGCGGTTGGTGGGTGAGTTGGATTGTGGTGCTCTTGAGTTGGCTCTGGGTGATGTGGTGGAGCGGCATGAGAGTTTGCGGACGGTGTTTCCTGAGGTGGGTGGTGTTCCTCGGCAGGTGGTGTTGGGTGCTGGGGTGGTGCGTCCTGTTGTTCCGTTGGTTTCGGTGGGTGAGGGGGATGTGGCCGGGTGTTTGGCGGAGGAGGCGGGGAGGGGTTTTGATCTGGCGGTGGAGGTTCCGTTCCGTGTTCGGTTGTTCGGTGTGGGGGAGGGGGTTCATGTTCTGTCGGTGGTGATTCATCATATTGCGGCTGATGGTGAGTCGGTGGGTCCTCTGTTGGGTGATTTGTTGGAGGCTTATCGGGCTCGGTGTGGGGGTGGGGTTCCTGGGTGGTCGGTGTTGCCGGTTCAGTATGTGGATTATGCGTTGTGGCAGCGTGAGTTGTTGGGTGAGGAGGGGGATTCGGGGAGTTTGGCTGCGGGGCAGTTGGCTTATTGGTGTGGTGAGTTGGAGGGGTTGCCGGGGGAGTTGGTGTTGCCGTTCGACCGGGTGCGGCCTGCGGTGGCGAGTCATCGGGGTGGGGTGGTTCGTTTTGATGTGGGTGCTGGTGTGCATGGTGGTCTGGTGGATGTGGCTCGGGCGGGTGGGGCGAGTCTTTTCATGGTGTTGCAGTCGGGTCTTGCTGTGTTGTTGTCGCGTTTGGGTGCGGGGTCGGATATTCCGTTGGGGAGTCCGGTGGCGGGGCGTGGTGATGAGGCTTTGGAGGGGTTGGTTGGTTTCTTTGTGAATTCGTTGGTGTTGCGGATGGATGTGTCGGGTGATCCGTCGTTCCGTGAGGTGGTGGCGCGGGCGCGGGAGACGGATCTTGCGGGGTTCGCGCATCAGGATCTGCCGTTTGAGCGGTTGGTTGAGGTGTTGAATCCGGTGCGTTCGATGGGGCGGCATCCGTTGTTCCAGGTGTTGTTCACGCTTCAGGGTGATCCGCGTCCGGTGG
>NZ_JBSFER010000073.1:0-1247 GCF_053594535.1 Streptomyces sp. NPDC001889 | reverse complement strand
GTGTTGGACTGTCATGACATGTGGCGGTCGCGGTTGGTGGAGTCGGGGGGTTCGTGGGTGTTGGAGGTGCGGGGTGTGGGTGTGGTTTCGGCGGGGGGGTGTGTGGAGCGGGTTGACGCGCGGGGTGTTGGGGGGGAGGAGTTGCGTGGGCTGGTGGAGGGTGTGGCGGGGGAGGTGGGGCGTGGGCTTGATCCGGTGGGTGGGGTGATGGTGCGGGTGGTGTGGTTCGACCGGGGTGGTGAGCCGGGGCGGTTGTTGGTGGTGGCGCATCATCTGGTGGTTGACGGGGTGTCGTGGCGGGTGGTGGTGCGGGATCTCGCGGTGGCGTGGGAGGCGGTTTCGGCGGGGCGTGAGGTGGTGTTGCCGGGGGTGGGGACGTCGTTCCGTGAGTGGGCGGGGTTGTTGGTGGAGGAGGCGGGGTCGGGGGTGCGGTCGGGGGAGTTGCCGGTGTGGGTGGGGTTGTTGGGGGCTCCGGCGGTGGTGGTGGGTGATCGGCCGTTGGATGTGGTGCGGGACACGGTGGGGTCGGCGCGGTCGTTGTCGTGGCGGGTGCCGGTGGGTGTGGCGGGGGTGTTGTTGTCGCGGGTTCCGTCGTTGTTCTTCTGTGGTGTGGATGAGGTGTTGTTGTCGGGGCTGGTGTCGGTTCTGGGTGGGCCGGTGCTGGTGGATGTGGAGGGGCATGGCCGGCGGGAGTCGGTGGTGGGGGTGGATCTGTCGCGGACGGTGGGCTGGTTCACGAGTGTGCATCCGGTGCGTCTGGATCCGGGGCGGGGTCTGGGTGCGGGTGGGGTGTTGAAGCGGGTGAAGGAGCAGATGCGTTCTGTTCCTGATGGTGGTGCGGGGTTTGGTGTTCTGCGGTATTTGGACGGGGTCGCGGGTGGGGTGCTGGCGGGGTTGCCGGGTGCGTCGGTGGCGTTCAACTATCTGGGGCGGTTCGCGGCGGGGCGGGATGCGGACTGGGAGCCGGCGGTGGAGATGGGGGCGTTGTCGGGTGGTGCGGATGAGCGGATGCCGTTGGGTCATGCGCTGACGGTGACGGCGGTGACGCGTGATCTTCCGGATGGGCCGGAGCTGACGCTGACGTGCGTCTGGCCGGAGGGGGTTCTGGCGGAGGGCTGGGTGCGGGATCTGGGTGAGGGGTGGCTGGCCGCGCTGGAGGAGCTGGTGCGGGAGTCGGAGTCCCCGGGCGCGGGCGGGCGGACCCCGTCGGATCTTCCCCTGGTCACCCTCACCCAGAACGAAATCGA
>NZ_JBSFER010000072.1:0-1476 GCF_053594535.1 Streptomyces sp. NPDC001889 | reverse complement strand
GGGTGCTCAGCGGGGGGCCCGGGAGGGCCGCCGGCGGGGGTGGTGAGCAGCTGCTCCCGGGCGGCCGTCAGCGCGGTGTGGTGGACCCCCGGACAGCCGCCCCGGCCGGCGACTTTGATCTGGTCCCGGACCGGGATGCCGGCGGTCTCGACCGCGGCCCGCAGGCGGGCGGTTTTCCAGCCGGTGAGGAGCCCCTCCGACTGGGCCCGCGACAGGGCCCGGTCGAGGTGGAGACCGTTGGCCCCGGGCTCGTATGCGGCGTCGAGGATGCCGACGGCCTCAGCGAGCGTCAGATCCTCCGGCTCGTCGAGCCCGCCGCCCTGGCCGTCGTGCTCCTGGTCCTCCTGGCTGTCGTCGACGGCGCCGGCCACCGGCCCCGGCTCGTCGACCCCGCGGGCATGGTCAGGGCACGCCTCACGCGCGGCGTCGGCGGCGGCGTTCTTCCGGGCCTTCTTCCGGGCCTCCAGGGTGGGGGAGCACATCCAGGCGCCCACGCACCAGCTCCCTACCGTCAGCGGGACGGCGTAGCCGGTGTAGGGCTCCAGCGCGGGGGAGGAGACCACCAGGTGCCCTCCGAGGTAGAGACTCCCGGCGATGTACCCGGCGCGGGCCCACGCCTCCTGCCCGCCCTCCCCCCGGAGCCACGTCCAGCCGCGCACGGCCAGGGCGCCCGATCCGGCGGCCAGCGACCCGGCCAGCTCACGCAGCCCCTCCCGGTCGGGCAGCGCGTACCCGCGCAGCCCCGACCCGGCCGGGCCGGACTCCCCCGGCTGCTCGTGCTCCTGGTCGTCGTCGACGGCCGGGAGCCGCTCTGTGGGCGCGGTCATCACACCGCTCCCAACGCGCCGGCCGTGGTCAGCACCACACTCTTCGGGAGCCCCCAGATGCCCCCGGCCTGTGCCCACACCCCGGCCGCGAGGATGCTCACCAGCGCGGCCCTCCCCGGCGCCATTTCCCGGAAGTAGAGGAGCGCCGCGAGCAGCGCAGACACGGCACCGAGTCCGGCGGTCCCGAAAGCCCCGCCGGTGAAGATGCTGGCGAACGCGGTGCTCAGGTCGCCTGATGCGGTCCAGATGCTCCCCGCCGCCGCGTAGCAGGTGCCGGCCGCGCAGCCGATCAGCGACGCCTGGGTGCTGGTGAGCCTGTACCGGATTTTCGACGTGCCCTTGGGCTCCCTGATGCCGCCGACCAGGACCCCGGTCATCACGAGGGCAAGACCGCCCGTGCCGATTGACCCGAGGACCTTCCCCCCGGTGACGCCGCTGTCGGCCGCCGGCGCCGCCGCGATCGCCATCACCGTCTCAATGTGCTCAATCATCGATATGCCCTATCTGCGTAGTGTGTGATGGCGTGTCAGAGCTGCGAGCCGGGCGCGTACAGCGCCAGCGCGGTCACAGCGGACGCGAGCGGGATACGGGCGGCCCAGGACACGGCCCAGTGCCAGTGCCGGGTGCGCCGGTCCCAGACGTGGGCGAT
>NZ_JBSFER010000071.1:0-1615 GCF_053594535.1 Streptomyces sp. NPDC001889 | reverse complement strand
GTGGGTGAGGATGTGGTGTTCGTTGTCGGGGGTGATGTGGGTGGTTTCGAGGTCGCCGGTGGTGGGGTTGCGGATGACGCCTTGGTTGTTGTCGGGGCCGAAGCGGATGGGTTGGCCGTGTTCGAGGCGGATGACGGCTTCTTGGGCTTGTTGTTTGTCTTTGAGGGATTCGAAGGCGCCGTCGTTGAAGATGTTGCAGTTCTGGTAGATCTCGATGAGTGCGGTGCCGGGGTGGTCGGCGGCTTGGCGGAGGACGCTGGTGAGGTGTTTGCGGTCGGAGTCGATGGTGCGGGCGACGAAGGTGGCTTCGGCTCCGATGGCGAGGGAGACGGGGTTGAAGGGGGCGTCGAGGGAGCCCATGGGGGTGGATTTGGTGATTTTGCCGAGTTCTGAGGTGGGGGAGTACTGGCCTTTGGTGAGGCCGTAGATGCGGTTGTTGAAGAGGAGGATTTTGAGGTTGACGTTGCGGCGGAGGGCGTGGATGAGGTGGTTGCCGCCGATGGAGAGGGCGTCGCCGTCGCCGGTGACGACCCAGACGGAGAGGTCTTGGCGGGAGGTGGAGAGTCCGGTGGCGATGGCGGGGGCGCGTCCGTGGATGGAGTGCATCCCGTAGGTGTTCATGTAGTAGGGGAAGCGGGAGGAGCAGCCGATGCCGGAGATGAAGACGATGTTCTCTTTGGCGAGGCCGAGTTCGGGCATGAAGCCCTGGACGGCGGCGAGGATGGCGTAGTCGCCGCAGCCGGGGCACCAGCGGACTTCCTGGTCGGATTTGAAGTCTTTCATGGTCTGGGGGGTGGTGGTTTTGGGGACCAGGGTGAGGGCTTCAGGCATGGATGGCCTCCTTGAGGGCCGTGGCGAGCTGGGCGGCTTTGAAGGGCATGCCGTTGACCTGGGTGTGGCTGTGGGTGGGGGTGAGGTATTTGGCGCGGAGGAGGGTGGTGAGTTGTCCGAGGTTCATTTCGGGGACGATGACGCGCTGGTAGCGGGTGAGGATGTGGGGGAGGTTGTGGGGGAAGGGGTTGAGGTGGCGGAGGTGGGCTTGGGCGATGGGTTCGCCTTCGGTGCGCAGGCGGCGGACGGCGGCGGTGATGGGTCCGTAGGTGGAGCCCCAGCCGAGGACGAGGGTGGTGGCGTGGTCGGGGTCGTCGACGGTGAGGTCGGGGGTGGTGATCTGGTCGATTTTGGCCTGGCGGGTGCGGACCATGTGTTCGTGGTTGGCGGGGTCGTAGGAGATGTTGCCGGTGCCGTCTTGTTTTTCGATGCCGCCGATGCGGTGTTCGAGTCCGGGGGTGCCGGGGACGGCCCAGGGGCGGGCGAGGGTGTGGGGGTCGCGTTTGTAGGGCCAGAAGGTGTGGGTGCCGTCGTCGAGGGTGTGGTTGGGGGTGGTGGTGAAGGGGGTGCGGAGGTCGGGGAGGGTTTCGGTGTCGGGGATGCGCCAGGGTTCGGAGCCGTTGGCGAGGTAGCCGTCGGAGAGGAGGAAGACGGGGGTGCGGTAGGTGAGGGCGATGCGGGCGGCTTCGATGGCGGCGTCGAAGCAGTCGCCGGGGGTGCGGGGGGCGATGATGGGGACGGGGGCTTCGCCGTTGCGTCCGTACATGGCCTGGAGGAGGTCGGC
>NZ_JBSFER010000070.1:0-2237 GCF_053594535.1 Streptomyces sp. NPDC001889 | reverse complement strand
CCGAAACACCACCAACCCCCGACGACACCACCCCACCCACACCCCGAGCCACCCCCGCCAACCCCGCCACCGACTGACACTGAAAAACCTCACGGGGTGTGATGACCAGACCGGCTTCACGGGCACGGCTCACCAGCTGGATCGACAGAATGCTGTCGCCCCCGAGATCGAAGAATCCGTCGTCGACACCCACGCGGGGCAGACCCAGCACATCGGCGAAGAGGCCGCAGAGGATCTCCTCGCGAGCAGTCCGGGGTGCCTGGTCGGTGACCGCGGCGGTGAAGTCCGGAGCGGGCAGGGCCTCGCGGTCGAGCTTGCCGTTGACGGTGAGCGGGAGCCGGTCCAGTACCACGACGGCCGCCGGGACCATGTGGTCCGGCAACTCCTCGCCGACCCCATGGCGCAGACCGGCAGCGTCCACCTCCGCGCCCGGCTCCGGGACGACATAGCCGACGAGACGCTTGTCGCCGGGCCGGCCGACGGTGCCGTCGACGCCATCGACGCTCTCGGAAGGGTCGGTACGGTCGGTGCGGGCCAGGACGGCGGCCTGGGCGACGCCCTCCTGGCGCAGCAGCGCGGCCTCGATCTCCCCCGGCTCGATCCGGAAACCCCGCACCTTGACCTGGCCGTCCGCGCGCCCGAGATACTCCAGATTCCCGTCCGCGCACCAGCGCACCAGATCCCCGGTCCGATACATCCGCGCACCGGCAGGACCGTACGGATCGGCGACAAACCGCTCCGCCGTCAGCCCCGCCCGACCCACATACCCCCGGGCCAGGCCCGCACCCGCCGCGTACAGCTCACCCGCGACACCGACCGGCACCGGACGCAGCCCGGCGTCCAGCACATACACACGGGTGTTGCCGACAGGCCGGCCGATCGGCACCGTGCGGCCTTCCGCGAGGCCACCGGGCGGGATGCGATAGTGCGTGGTGAAGGTGGTGTTCTCCGTGGGTCCGTAGCCGTTGACCACGCCGAGCCCCGGACACGCGGCCATGACGCGGCGCACGGCGTCGGGGTCGACCACATCGCCCCCCACCCACAGCTCCCTCACGGCGGCCAGGGAGGAGGGGTCCTCCCGCGCGATGAGATGGAAGAGGCCCGCGGTGAGCCAGAGGCCGGTGACCCCGGCCCGGCTGGTCAGCCGCTCCAGCTCGGCCGCGTCCGGGGTGCCCGGCGGGGCCACCACCACTTCACCGCCGGAGAGGAGAGGGGTCCAGATCTCATAGGTGGAGGCGTCGAAGGAGTGCGGTGAGTGGAAGAGGACACGGTGGTGGTCGCCCTCCTTCCAGCCGCTGTCCCGTGCGAGATGGACGACCGCCGAGTGGGTGACGGCCACTCCCTTGGGCTCACCCGTTGAGCCGGAGGTGTACATGACGTAGGCGAGCCGCCGGGAATCGCCGACGACACCGGGGAAGGACTCCGCGTCGGGGGCCGCCGGCTCCGCGCACTCGGCGACGTCGATCGACCGCACCCGCTCCGGCAGCCGGACGCGCTCCCGTGCGGTGGCATCGGTCAGTACCCACCGGGTGCCGGTCTCATTCAGCAACCGCCGCCTGCGCGGCTCCGGATCGCGGACGTCCAGCGGCAGATAGGCGCCGCCGGCCTTCAGCACCGCGAGGAAGGAGACAAGAACGCTGGGCGAGCGTTCCAGCAGGACGCCGACGATGTCCTCGGCGCCCACTCCCGCCTCGGCCAGCCGGCCCGCCAGGCGCGACGCCCTCAGGTCCAGTTCCCGGTAGGTGAGCACCTCGTCGTCCGAGCGGACCGCGACCGCGAGCGGGGTACGGGCGACCTGGTCGGCGAAGCACTGGTGAAGGCTCTTCACCGCCTCGGGGAGCGGCCGTTCCGTACGGTTCCACTCGGTCAGCAGCAGCCCGCGCTCCTGTTCCGAGAGCACATCGATTCCGTTGACGGGCTGGTCGGGGTCGGCGGCCACGGCCTCCAGCACACGGACGAAACGGGCCGCTATCCCCTCGGCGGTCCCCCGGTCGAAGAGATCACTCGCGAACTCCAGATAACCGTCGATACCAGCCGGAACACCATCAGCACCGAAACGCTCCGCCATTCCCACCGACAGATCGAACTTCGCCACCCCACCCGAAACAATCTCCGTCTCCACCCGCAAACCAGGCAACTCCACCACCGGACGCGGATCACCCTGAAGCGTGAACAACACCTGGAACAACGGATGCCGCCCCATCGAACGCACCGGATTCAACACCTCAACCAACCGC
>NZ_JBSFER010000069.1:0-2240 GCF_053594535.1 Streptomyces sp. NPDC001889 | reverse complement strand
CTTCTGGACCATCAGTATCTGAGCCTCGCGGACATCCAGCAGACCACCGGGACCGGAACCGGGGAACTCTTCGACACCACCACCGTCTTCGAGAACTTCCCCCTGGAGCTCGACGGTCTCGTCGGACCCGAGGCGGGTTTCCGGCTCACCGGGGTGCGGACCCATGGCGAGGGCGTCACCCACTATCCGCTGACGCTGTCGGTCGTGCCCGGCGACGAGCTGACCGTACGGCTGACCTACCGCCCCGACCTCTTCGAGCGCGAGGCCGTCGACGGGATCATGGCGCGCTTCCTCCGGGTTCTGGAGAGGGTCGTGGAGAACCCCGACGAGCTGACCGGCCGGCTGGATGTGCTCTCGGAGCCCGAGCGCCGGCGGCTGCTCGTCGAGTGGAACCCGCAGGCGCCGGAGACGGCGCCGCGATGTCTCCACACGCTGTTCGAGGAGCGGGTGGCGCGGTCGCCGCACGCCGTGGCCGTGGTGTTCGGCGATCTGTCGCTGAGCTATGCCGAGGTGAACGCGCGGGCCAACCGGCTGGCGCGGCTCCTGATCGCCCAGGGCGCCGGGCCCGAGCGGACCGTGGCACTCGCGCTGCCCCGCTCGGCGGAGACAGTGATCGGGATACTGGCGGTGCTCAAGGCCGGCGCGGCCTATGTGCCGGTGGACCCGGAGTACCCCGTCGAGCGGATCGCCCTCATGCTCGCCGACTCCCGCCCCGTCTCCGTACTGACCACGGCCGATGTCGCCGAGCGGCTGCCGCGGACCGGTGTCCCCCGGGTGGTGCTCGACGACCCCGGGACCGGGCTAGCGCTCGCGGCACACCCCGACTCCAACCCGACCGACGCGGACCGTACCGCCGTGCCGAGTCCGGAGAACCGGGCCTATGTCATCTACACCTCGGGCTCCACCGGCAGGCCGAAGGGCGTGGTCGTCTCGCACCGGAATGTGCAGCGGCTCATGGCGTCCCTGCACCCCGAGTTCGCCTTCGGCCCGGACGATGTCTGGACGCTCTTCCACTCCTCCTCCTTCGACGTCTCCGTCTGGGAGATCTGGGGAGCGCTGCTGAACGGCGGCAAGCTGGTCGTGATCCCCTTCACCACCACCCGCTCACCGGCGGAGCTGCTCCGGCTCCTGGTCCGGGAGGGGGTCACCGTCCTCAGCGAGACACCGTCGGCCTTCCACCAGCTCGACCAGGCCGATCAGGAGGAGCCCCGGACCGGCGCGGGGCTCGCCCTGCGCTGGATCTTCCTCGCCGGCGAGGCACTGGACCCGAGCCGTCTGACCGGCTGGTACGAGCGCCATGCCGGGCCCACCGCCCCGGTCGTGGTCAACGCCTACGGGCCCACCGAGGCCAGCATCTACACCACCCATTTCACCCTGGACCGTGCCTCGATCCACTCCAGCGCCAGCATCATCGGCCGACCGGTCGCCGATCTGCGGCTGTATGTGCTGGACGCGGGTCTGCGGCTGGTCCCGCCGGGTGTGGTGGGTGAGTTGTATGTGTCGGGGCCGGGGCTGGCGCGGGGGTACGCGGATCGGGCGGGGCTGACGGCGGAGCGGTTCGTCGCCGATCCGTACGGTCCTGCCGGTGCGCGGATGTACCGGACGGGGGATCTGGTGCGCTGGTGCGCGGACGGGAATCTGGAGTATCTCGGGCGCGCGGACGATCAGGTCAAGGTGCGGGGTTTCCGGATCGAGCCGGGGGAGATCGAGGCCGCGCTCCTGCGCCGCGAGGGCGTCGCCCAGGCGGCGGTCCTCGCCCGCACCGACCGGCCGGGTGATGTGCGGCTGGTGGGCTATGTCGTTCCGGAGACGGGGACAGGGCTCGACGGCGCAGGGCTCCGTCGCGACCTGGGACAGGAACTGCCGGCCCATATGGTCCCGGCGGCCATGGTGGTACTGGACCGCCTCCCGCTCACCGTCAACGGCAAGCTCGACCGCCGTGCCCTGCCCGCCCCCGATTTCACCACCGCCGTCACCGGCCACGGGCCCCGCACTCCCCGGGAGGACATCCTTTGCGGGCTCTTCGCCGATGTCCTGGGTCTGCCCCGCGTCGGCGTCCACGACGACTTCTTCGAGCTGGGTGGGCATTCGCTGCTGGCGACCCGACTCATCAGCCGTATCGAGACGGTCCTCGGTGTGCGTTATTCGGTGCGGGATTTGTTTGAGTCGCCGTCGGTTGCGGGTTTGTTGGGGCGTTCGGTGGGGGGTGGGGTTGTTCGGCCGGCTCTGGTGCGGGTGGA
>NZ_JBSFER010000068.1:0-3386 GCF_053594535.1 Streptomyces sp. NPDC001889 | reverse complement strand
ACACCCAAACCGGTCAGATACCGGGCCAGCCGGTTCGCACGCGCCTCCAACTCCCCGTACGACAACACCACCGACCCACACCGCACCGCGGCAACGCCCGGCGCGGCCTCGACCCTCGCCGCGAACAGCTCCAGGAACGTACTCGCACCAACCACAACACCGGTGTCGTTCCACTCCGACACCACCTGAGCCCGCTCAGCCGGGTCCAGGACATCGATCCGGCTCAGCCGCGTTCCGGGATCGGCGGCGAACCGGGCCAGGACGCGCACCAGGCGGTCGAGGAGGGCGCGCGCGGCATCGGTGTCGAACACCTCCATCTGGTGGTCGAGCCGGAGGGTGAACCGACCCACCGGATTCACGTCCAGAGCGAGCGGATAGGTGGTCGACTCGCGTACCTCGGTCCCGGTGAGCCGCAGCGGCGCAGGTGGTGTGTTGTCGTCCGCGCGGTAGTTCTCGAAGGCCATCAGCGTGTCGAAGCCCGCGCCCGGCCCGGATACGCGCTGAATGTCCGTGAGCCCCAGATGCTGGTGGTCGAGCAGGGCCGCCTGTTCGGCCTGGAGCCCGGCGAGCAGCCCGGCGACGGTCTGGGCAGGGTCGAGCCGGACCCGTACCGGCACGGTGTTGATGAACAGCCCCAGCATGCTCTCCATGCCGGGCAGCTCCGCGGGCCGCCCCGCGACAGTCGCGCCGAACACCACATCGTCGCGGCCCGTGAGCCGGCCGATGACGAGACCCCAGGCGGCCTGGACGACCGTGTTCAGGGTCAGGCCATGCGTTCGGGCGAGGTCGCGCACGGCCGAGGCGAGGTCCTCGCCCGGCTCGGTGATCACTGTGCCGGTGTGTGTCCGCGCCGTGTTCTGTTCCTCGGGCGCGACGAGTGTGGGCTCGTCCAGCCCGGCGAGCGCCCGGCGCCATGCCTCGCGCGCGGTCTCGCGGTCCTGCCGTCGCAGCCAGGCGAGATGTTCCCGGTACGGGGTCACCGCCGGCAGCGCGTCCGTGCGGCCCCCTGCCCGGTAGGCGGCCCACAGTTCGTGGATGAGGATCGGCAGTGACCAGCCGTCCAGGACGATGTGGTGCAGGGTGATCGCCATGCGGTACCGGTCCGGCCCCATGGTGAGCAGGAGAACCCGGATCAGGGGTGGCGCGGCGAGATCGAACCGGCGGATCTGCTCCGCGGTCTCCAGTCGCCCGGCCTCGGTGGCGGCCGTCCCGGGGTCGAGATCCGACAGGTTCTCGTGCCGCCAGGGCAGGGTGACCTCGTGGGCGATGACCTGGACGGGCCGGTCGGCCCCGGCGATGTGCCGGAATCCGGCCCGCAGGCTCGCGTGGCGGGCGAGCAGCGCTTCCCAGGACGCCCTGAGCACCGACGCGTCGAGCGGTCCGGCGAGGTCGAGAACCAGTTGCTCGACATAGACGTCCCGGCTCGCGCCGTCGAAGAGCGCGTGGAAGAGAAGGCCCTCCTGGAGGGGGGTGACGGGGAGGATGTCGGCGAGACCGGGGACGGCCGCCTCCAGCTCGTCGATCCGGTCCTGGCCGACGGTCACGAGCGGGAAGTCCGACGGGGTCCGCCCACCGGACCCCGGGGCCGCCGCGTGGACGGCCAACCCCGCCAGCATCGCCGCCCACCCCTCCACGAGGGAACGCGCCGCCGGCTCATCGAGAACCCGCTCCGGCCAGACCAGAGTCAGCACAAGCTCCGGCCCCTCCTCCCGGTCGTGCACCACACCCTCGGCCTCCAGGGCGTGCATCACCGGCGCCCGGCTGTGGCCGCCTTCGCCGAGCGCGGCCTCGCCGACCGGCTGCCACGGTTCGTCACGGCCGGCGAACCGGCCGAGATAGTTGAAACCGAGCTGTGGGCTGGGCAGTGCGGCCAGCTCGGCAGCGAGCGGCCCGGAGGTGAGCCGGCGCAGGATGCCGTAGCCGAGCCCGTCGCCGGGGACCGCCCGTATCTGCTCCTTGATCCGCTTCAGCGCCTGTGCGGCGGCGGGTCCGCCCCGGCGCGCGTCGGCGGGGTCGATCGGTCCGGCGTCCAGCCGTACGGGGTGAATGCCGGTGAACCAGCCGACGGTGCGGGAGAGGTCCTCACCGTCCCCGAGCGGTACGCGGCCGTGGCTCTCGACATCGACGAGGAAGCCGCCTCCGGACTCGCGGCCACCGCGCCACTCGTCAACGGCGGCCGCGAGACCGGCCAGCAGCACATCGTCGACACCCGCGTGGAAAGCCGCCGGAACAGCCGTCAGCAGCGCCGACGTCACCCCGGACGGCACCCGCACCGACACCCGCCGCACCGACGCCTGCACATCCCGCGCCGCGTCCAGCGGAACCCGCGTCAGCAACGGCTCCGGCCCACTCCCACGCAGAAGCTCCGCCCACAGCGGCACCTCCGCCGCACGCTCCGCACTCCCCGCCTGCGCCACCAGCTCACGCGCCCAGTGCCGGAAGGAGACCGGTACGGGTGCCAGTCGCGCCGGCAGGCCGTCGGTCAGCTGGTCGTGGGCGTGGGCGAGGTCGGCGAGGATCACTCGCCAGGAGACTCCGTCGACCACCAGATGATCGACGGCGATCAGCAGCCGGCCGGGGGTCGCGGGGCCGAGGTCGAACCAGACAGCCTGGACCATCACCCCGGCCAGAGGGTCGAGCCGGCTGACGGCCGCCCGGGTCTCCTCGTCGACCAGCCCCTGGAGATCCCGGCCGGCCGCGTCCACCCGGCGCACCAACGGCCCGGCGGGCACAGTGCCCGGCTCGGGGACGGTCAGCCCACCCTCCGCGTCGGCGGTGAACCGTGCCCGCAGGGCGTCGTGGTGGTCGATGAGGGTCTGCACGGCGTCGGTGAGGACCGGGAGGGTGAGGCTCGCGGGGGCCACCACCAGCGCCGACTGGTACACCTCGGAGAGGCCGTCGGGCCGGGTGCGGCTGAGGAGTTCGCGCATCACCGGAGTCAGCGGCACATCGCCGGTGCCGGCGGCTGACTCCTTCGGGGCGGTGTCGGTCGTGAGCGGGGTGGCGACGGCGGCCAGCCGCGCTGCCGTGCGGTGCTCGAAGATCTCCTGGGTGCTGATCACCAGACCGGCCCGGCGGGCGCCCGACACAACCATCATCGACAGGATGGAGTCGCCGCCGAGTTCGAAGAACGAGTCATCGACGCTCACCTGTTCCACTCCGAGCACCTGGGCGAAGAGACCGCAGAGGGTCCTTTCGGCCTCGGTCTCGGGGGCCCGGCCGCCGGTGGTGGCGTGGGCGGGTGCGGGGAGGGCGTTGCGGTCGAGTTTGTCGTTGACGGTCAGCGGGAGTGCGTCCAGGACGACGAAGGCCGTCGGGACCATGTACTCGGGCAGGCGGTCTCCCGCGAAGTCCCGTACCGCACCGACATCGACACCCCCGGCGGC
>NZ_JBSFER010000067.1:0-3407 GCF_053594535.1 Streptomyces sp. NPDC001889 | reverse complement strand
ATGTTGGACGCGCCGTCGGTGCGGGCCCCGAGGCCCCGGCCCCCTGGTTCGTGTCCGACTGTTCGTTTCCGACTACTCGGGGACGATATTGACCAGCTTCGGCGCCCGCACGATCACCTTGCGAATCCCCGCGCCGCCCAGCGCCGCGACCACCGCCGCGTCACCCAGCGCCAGCTTCTCCAGCTCGTCCTGCGCGATCGACGGGGAGACCTCCAGCCGCGCCTTGACCTTGCCCTTGATCTGCACCACGCAGATCACGGACTCGTCCACGACATACGCCGGGTCGGCGACCGGGAAGTCCTGGTGCACCACCGAGTCGGTGTGGCCCAGCCTGCGCCACAGCTCCTCGGCGACGTGCGGGGCGAGCGGCGCGATCAGCAGCACCAGCCGCTCGGCCACGCTCCGGGGCAGCGGGCCGCCCGCCTTGGTGAGGTGGTTGTTCAGCTCGGTGATCTTGGCGATGGCGGTGTTGAAACGCAGCGCCGCCATGTCCTGGCCGACACCGTCGATGGCCTTGTGCAGGGCGCGCAGCACCGGCTCGGCCGCCTCCTCGTCGACGACGGTGACCTCACCCGTCGACTCGTCGACGACAT
Source organism: Streptomyces sp. NPDC001889 (assembly GCF_053594535.1). Classification (NCBI taxonomy): domain Bacteria; kingdom Bacillati; phylum Actinomycetota; class Actinomycetes; order Kitasatosporales; family Streptomycetaceae; genus Streptomyces; species Streptomyces sp. NPDC001889. The sequence goes on along the minus strand of NZ_JBSFER010000067.1, from coordinate 2,814 downwards.
TGCGCCACAGCCGCTGGAGCAGCCGGTACTGGCCGACGACCGCGCGGGTGTCCCAGGGACGGGAGACGTCCAGGGGGCCCATCGCCATCTCGTACAGCCGCAGCGTGTCCGCTCCGTACTCGGCGGCGATCTCGTCCGGCGTGACCGCGTTCTTCAGGGACTTGCCCATCTTGCCCAGCTCGCGCCTGACCGGCTCGCCCCCGTGGTGGAAGGTGCCGTCCTCGCGCTCCTCGACCTCGGTGGCCGGGACCGGGAAGCCCCGGCTGTCGCGGTGGACATAGGCCTGGATCATGCCCTGGTTGTAGAGCTTGTGGAACGGCTCGGGGGACGAGATGTGTCCCAGGTCGAAGAGGACCTTGGACCAGAACCGCGCGTACAGCAGATGCAGTACGGCGTGCTCGGCGCCGCCCACGTACAGGTCGACACCGCCGTGGGGCATGCCCTCGCGCGGTCCCATCCAGTACCGCTCGATCTCCGGGGCGACCAGCCGGTCGCTGTTGTGCGGGTCGAGATAGCGCAGTTCGTACCAGCAGGAGCCGGCCCAGTTGGGCATGGTGTTGGTCTCGCGGCGGTACCTGCGGGGGCCGTCGCCGAGGTCCAGCGTGACATCGACCCACTCCTCGTTGCGCGAGAGCGGGGTCTCGGGCCGGGAGTCGGCGTCGTCGGGGTCGAAGGTGCGCGGCGAGTAGTCGTCGACCTCCGGCAGCTCCAGCGGCAGCATCGACTCCGGCAGCGCGTGCGCGACGCCGTCCTCGTCGTAGACGATCGGGAAGGGCTCGCCCCAGTACCGCTGACGGCTGAAGAGCCAGTCGCGCAGCCGGAAGTTGACGGTGCCCTCGCCGATGCCGCGCTCGGACAGCCACTGGGTGATCCGCGCCTTGGCCTCGGCGACCTCCAGGCCGTCGAGGGAGATCTCGTCGTTGGCGGAGTTGATCGCCGGCCCCTGGCCGGTGAACGCCTCGCCCTCCCAGTCCCGCGGCGGCTGCACGGTACGGATGATCGGCAGGCCGAACGCCTCGGCGAACTCCCAGTCCCGCTCGTCCTGGCCGGGGACGGCCATGATCGCGCCGGTGCCGTAGCCCATCAGGACGTAGTCGGCGACGAAGACCGGAATCCGCGTGCCGGTGACGGGGTTGAGCGCGTACGCGCCGCTGAAGACGCCCGTCTTGTCCTTGTGCTCGGTCTGCCGCTCGACGTCGCTCTTGTTCTGCGCCTGCTTGCGGTAGGCGGAGACGGCCTCCGCCGGAGTGGCGGCGCCGCCGGTCCACGCCTCCTTGACTCCCTGGGGCCACTCGGCGGGCAGGATCGAGTCGATCAGGCCGTGCTCGGGCGCCAGGACCATGTAGGTGGCGCCGAACAGGGTGTCCGGGCGGGTGGTGAAGACCGTGACCCGCGCGCTCTCGTGGCCCTCGACGGCGAAGTCGACGCGCGCGCCCTCGGAGCGGCCGATCCAGTTGCGCTGCTGGAGCTTGATCGCCTCGGGCCAGTCCAGGGCGTCCAGGTCGCCGAGCAGCCGGTCGGCGTAGGCGGTGATGCGCATGTTCCACTGGCGCAGCTTGGCCTTGAAGACCGGGAAGTTGCCGCGCTCGGAGCGCCCGTCGGCGGTGACCTCCTCGTTCGCCAGTACGGTGCCCAGGCCGGGCGACCAGTTGACCGGCGCCTCGGAGGCGTACGCCAGCCGGTACTGGCCGAGGACATCGGAGCGCTCGACGGCGCTCAGCTCACTCCAGGGGCGCGCGGAGCCGGGGACGGCGCGCTCGCCGCTCTCGAACTGGGCGACCAGCTCGGCGATCGGGCGGGCCTTCCCCGCGGTCTCGTCGTACCAGGAGTTGAAGATCTGGAGGAAGATCCACTGGGTCCACTTGTAGTACTCCGGGTCGATCGTGGCGACCGACCGGCGCTGGTCGTGGCCCAGGCCCAGCCTGCGCAGCTGGCGCTTCATGTTCGCCATGGCCTCCTCGGTCGACACCCGGGGGTGCGTTCCGGTGGCGATGGCGTGCTGCTCGGCGGGCAGGCCGAAGGCGTCGAAGCCCAGGGTGTGCAGGACGTTGTGCCCGGTCATGCGCTGGTGGCGGGCGAAGACATCCGTGGCGATATAGCCCAGGGGGTGTCCGACGTGCAGCCCGGCGCCCGAGGGGTACGGGAACATGTCCATGATGAACTTCTTGGGCCGGGCCACCAGCGCGGGGTCCCCGGCGAGGTCACCGCTCGGATTGGGGGCCTCGTACGTGCCGTCGGCGTCCCAGAAGTCCTGCCAGCGTGCCTCGATGTCGGCGGCCATCGCGGCCGTGTAGCGGTGGGGGGCGGCCACCTCGGCAGCGGAAGCAGCAGAATTCGTCTCGCTCATGATCCTTAAAGCTCCATCGATCGTCTCTGCCAGCGGTTCGTGGGCGGGCTTGGCCACAAACAAAAGGACCCCTCACACAGGAGGGGACGCCGCGCCGATGCCGACCGGATCTCTTCATCCGTCGGGACTGATCAGCGCGGCTCGCTAAGCAGAAGGCGTACGGCACGCATGGCGTCAGGGTACCGCAGCGGACGATCCGGACGCCGCTCCGGCCGGGTGGCGGCACCGGGGCGGCCCGGCGGGGGGCGGGCCGGGCGGGCTCGCCAAGCGAGCGGGGCGGGCGGGCCGGGCTGCCGGGGTCGTGCGCAAGGCGGCGGGCCGTGGTCGCAGTTGAGACATACGAGAAGAGGCGGTGATCCACCCGATCGGGTGCCCGGGCGCGCGCGCGGTCAGTAGGCTGCGCCTGTGAGCGAACCCCGGGTCCCAGGACCCCTCGTCGTCGTCGGATGCGTGGCGGCCCTGAGCGC
>NZ_JBSFER010000066.1:0-4057 GCF_053594535.1 Streptomyces sp. NPDC001889 | reverse complement strand
TGGTGGCGCGGGGTGTGGTGGGGATCTGTGGGGTGGACACGCGGGCGTTGACGCGGCATCTGCGGGAGCGGGGTGCGATGCGGGCGGGTGTGTTCTCGGGTGCGGCGCTGGCGGGTGTGGATGAGGGGGGTCTGCTGGCGCGTGTGCGGCGGTCTCCGGGGATGGCGGGGGCGGATCTGTCGTCGGAGGTGGCCGCGGCTGAGGGGTATGTGGTGCCGGCTGTGGGGGTGAGGCGGTTCACGGTGGCGGCTATTGATCTGGGGATCAAGGGGATGACGCCGAGGCGGTTGGCGGAGCGGGGGGTGGAGGTGCATGTGCTGCCGGCGGGTGTGTCGGTGGAGGAGGTGTACGCGGTCGGGCGGGGTGGGCCGGACGGGGTGTTTCTGTCGAATGGTCCGGGTGATCCGGCGACGGCTGATGTGTCGGTGGTGCGGGCGGTTCTGGAGCGGGGGACTCCGCTGTTCGGGATCTGTTTCGGGAATCAGCTGCTGGGGCGTGCGCTGGGTTTTGGCACGTACAAGCTGGTGTATGGGCACCGGGGGATCAATCAGCCGGTGCTGGACCGTGTGTCGGGCCGGGTGGAGATCACGGCGCATAATCACGGGTTCGCGGTGGATGCTCCGGTGGAGGGGGTGTCGGACACGCCGTTCGGGCGTGTCGAGGTGTCGCATGTGTGTCTGAATGACGGGGTGGTGGAGGGTCTGCGGTTGCTGGACCGGCCGGCGTTCAGTGTGCAGTACCACCCGGAGGCGGCGGCGGGTCCGCATGACGCCGCGTATCTGTTCGACCGTTTCGTTTCTCTGATGGAGGGCCAGCGTGCCTAAGCGCTCCGATATCCAGTCCGTTCTGGTGATCGGGTCGGGCCCGATCGTGATCGGTCAGGCCGCCGAGTTCGATTATTCCGGTACGCAGGCGTGCCGGGTCCTCAAGGCCGAGGGCCTGCGGGTGATTCTGGTGAATTCGAATCCGGCGACGATCATGACGGATCCGGAGATCGCGGATGCCACGTATGTGGAGCCGATCACGCCGGAGTTCGTGGAGAAGATCATCGCGAAGGAGCGGCCCGACGCCCTGTTGCCGACCCTGGGCGGGCAGACGGCTCTGAACACGGCGATCTCGATGCACGGGCAGGGGGTGCTGGAGCGGTACGGGGTCGAGTTGATCGGGGCGAATGTCGAGGCGATCAACAAGGGGGAGGACCGGGAGCTGTTCAAGGGTGTCGTGGACGCGGTGCGGGAGCGGATCGGGCACGGTGAGTCGGCGCGGTCGGTGATCTGTCACTCGATGGACGATGTCCTTGCGGGGGTGGGGACTCTGGGCGGGTATCCGGTGGTGGTGCGGCCGTCGTTCACGATGGGCGGCGCGGGGTCGGGGTTCGCGCACGACGAGGAGGAGCTGCGCCGGATCGCGGGGCAGGGTCTGACGCTGTCGCCGACGACGGAGGTGCTGCTGGAGGAGTCGATCCTGGGGTGGAAGGAGTACGAGCTGGAGCTGATGCGGGACCGGAACGACAATGTGGTGGTGGTGTGCTCGATCGAGAATTTCGATCCGATGGGTGTGCACACCGGGGACTCGATCACGGTGGCTCCGGCGATGACGCTGACGGACCGGGAGTACCAGCGGCTGCGGGACATCGGGATCGCGATCATCCGTGAGGTGGGGGTGGACACCGGGGGATGCAACATCCAGTTCGCGGTCGATCCCCGGGACGGGCGGATCATCGTCATCGAGATGAACCCGCGCGTGTCCCGCTCGTCGGCGCTGGCGTCGAAGGCGACGGGTTTCCCGATCGCGAAGATCGCGGCGAAGCTCGCTGTCGGCTACACCCTGGACGAGATCCCGAACGACATCACGGAGAAGACACCGGCGTCGTTCGAGCCGACGCTGGACTATGTGGTGGTGAAGGCCCCCAGGTTCGCGTTCGAGAAGTTTCCCTCCGCGGACGCGACGCTGACCACGACGATGAAGTCGGTGGGTGAGGCGATGGCGATCGGCCGGAACTTCACCGAGGCCCTCCAGAAGGCCCTGCGGTCGCTGGAGAAGAAGGACGGCCCGTTCGACTTCACCACCCCGCCCGGGGACAGGGACGCACTCCTGGCCCGGGCGGCACGGCCCACGGACGGCCGGATCAACACGGTGATGGCCGCGATCCGCGCGGGCGCCACCCCCGGCGAGGTGTTCACCGCGACCCGGATCGACCCCTGGTTCGTGGACCAGCTGTTCCTGATCCGCGAAGTGGCCGACGAACTCGCCGCGGCGGACAAACTCCACCCCGGACTCCTCGCGGACGCGAAACGCCACGGCTTCTCCGACGCCCAGATCGCCGCGATCCGCGGACTGCGCGAGGACGTGGTCCGCGAGGTCCGCCACGCCCTGGGTATCCGCCCCGTCTACAAGACCGTCGACACCTGCGCCGCCGAGTTCGCCGCGAAAACCCCCTACTTCTACTCCTCCTACGACCAGGAGAGCGAAGTCGCCCCCCGCACCAAACCCGCGGTCATCATCCTGGGGTCGGGGCCCAACCGGATCGGGCAGGGCATCGAGTTCGACTACTCCTGCGTCCACGCCTCCTTCGCCCTCTCCGACGCCGGCTACGAGACCGTCATGGTCAACTGCAACCCCGAAACCGTCTCCACCGACTACGACACCTCCGACCGCCTCTACTTCGAACCCCTCACCCTCGAGGACGTCCTGGAGATCGTCCACGCCGAAACCCTCGCCGGCCCCGTCGCCGGCGTCATCGTCCAGCTCGGCGGCCAGACCCCCCTGGGACTGGCCCAGGCCCTCAAGGACAACGGCGTCCCCGTCGTCGGCACCCCGCCCGAGGCCATCCACGCCGCCGAGGACCGCGGCGCCTTCGGCCGCGTCCTGGAAGAAGCCGGCCTGCCCGCCCCCCGACACGGCACCGCCACCACCTACGCCCAGGCCAAAACCATCGCCGACGACATCGGCTACCCCGTCCTGGTCCGCCCCTCCTACGTCCTGGGCGGACGCGGCATGGAAATCGTCTACGAACAAGCCCGCCTGGAGGCCTACATCGCCGAGTCCACCGAAATCTCCCCCACCCGTCCCGTCCTGGTCGACCGCTTCCTCGACGACGCCATCGAGATCGACGTCGACGCCCTCTACGACGGCACCGACCTCTACCTCGGCGGCGTCATGGAACACATCGAGGAAGCCGGCATCCACTCCGGCGACTCCGCCTGCGCCCTGCCCCCCATCACCCTCGGCGGCCACGACATCAAACGCCTGCGCGCCTCCACCGAGGCCATCGCCCGCGGCGTCGGGGTCCGCGGCCTGATCAACATCCAGTTCGCCCTCGCCGGAGACGTCCTCTACGTCCTCGAGGCCAACCCCCGCGCCTCCCGCACCGTCCCCTTCACCTCCAAAGCCACCGCCGTCCCCCTGGCCAAAGCCGCCGCCCGCATCTCCCTGGGCGCCACCATCACCCAGCTGAGGGCGGAAGGACTCCTGCCCCGGGAAGGCGACGGAGGGACCCTGCCCATGGACGCCCCGATCTCCGTCAAGGAAGCCGTCCTGCCCTGGTCCCGCTTCCGCGACATCCACGGACGCGGCGTCGACACCATCCTCGGCCCCGAGATGCGCTCCACCGGCGAGGTCATGGGCATCGACACCGTCTTCGGCACCGCCTACGCCAAATCCCAGGCCGGCGCCTACGGACCCCTGCCCACCAAAGGCCGCGCGTTCATCTCCGTCGCCAACCGCGACAAACGCTCCATGATCTTCCCCGCCCGGGAACTCGTCGCCCACGGCTTCGAACTCCTCGCCACCTCCGGCACCGCCGAAGTCCTCAAACGCAACGGCATCCACGCCCGTATCGTCCGCAAACACAGCGAAGGCGAAGGACCCGGCGGAGAACGCACCATCGTCCAGCTCATCCACGACGGCGAAGTCGACCTCATCGTCAACACCCCCTACGGCACCGGCGGACGCCTCGACGGCTACGACATCCGCACCGCCGCCGTCGCCCGCTCCGTCCCCTGCCTCACCACCGTCCAAGCCCTCGCCGCCGCCGTCCAAGGCATCGACGCACTCA
>NZ_JBSFER010000065.1:0-4427 GCF_053594535.1 Streptomyces sp. NPDC001889 | reverse complement strand
GGTGTGGTGGTGCCGGCGGGTGTGGGTGGGGTGTCGGTGGGTGTGGCGGAGGCGGAGGCCGGGGCCGCGGGTTTCCCGGGGGGTGATGTGGAGGACGGGGAGCGGCTTCGTCCGGTGTCGGTGGATGATGTGGCGTATGTGATCTATACGTCGGGTTCCACGGGCACCCCCAAAGGCGTGGCCGTCTCGCACCGGGGTCTCGCGCCCCTGGCCGGATCGCAGATCGAGCGCTTCGCGGTGAGCGCCGACTCCCGCGTCCTCCAGTTCGCCTCCCCCAGCTTCGACGCCTCCGTGTCCGAGCTGTGCATGGCGCTCACCTCCGGCGCGACCCTGGTGATCTGCTCCGGCGACGACCGGCTCCCGAGCGCCCTGCCCGCGTTCCTCCGCGACCACCGCGTCACCCACGCCACCCTCCCGCCCTCGCTGCTGGCCGCCCTGCCCGAGGACATCCGACTGCCCGGTCTCACGACCCTCGCCGTCGCCGGTGAGGCGTGCTCCGCCGAGGTCGCGGGCCGCTGGTCCCGGGGCCGTCGCATGATCAACGCCTATGGCCCGACCGAGACCACCGTCTGCGCCACCATGAGCCGGCCCCTGTCCACCGCCGAGGTCCCGCCCATCGGGGGTCCGATCGCGGGGGTGCGGGTGCGGGTGCTGGACGGTGCTCTGGAGCGGGTGCCGGTGGGGGTGGTGGGGGAGCTGTATGTCTCCGGTGGGGCGCTGGCGCTGGGGTATCTGAACCGGCCGGGGCTGACGGCGGAGCGTTTCGTGGCCGATCCGTTCGGTCCGGCCGGGGCGCGGATGTACCGCACCGGCGACCTGGTGCGACGCGCTCCCGATGGCGAGCTGTGGTTCGTCGGCCGTGCCGACGAGCAGGTGAAGGTGCGCGGGTTCCGGATCGAGCCGGGTGAGATCGAGCAGGTGCTGATGGGGCATCCGGCGGTGGCGCAGGCGGTGGTGACGGTCCGGGAGGACCGGCCGGGGGACCAGCGCCTCGTGGCGTACGTCCAGACCACGGACGTCCAGACCACGGACGTCCAGAGCACGGACCCCCAGACCGCTGATCTCCAGAGCACGGACCCCCAGCCCACCGGCCTCCAGACCGGAGATGCCCAGCCCGCGGGCCCCCGGCCCCCCGACTCGCGGGCCGACGACAGCGACCGGGTCGCCGAGTGGCGGCAGATCCACGATGCCTGGCACTCCCGCGCGGCCGACGGCGGCATCCCGCTCGGACAGGACTTCTCCGGCTGGAACAGCAGCTACGACGACACCCCCATCCCGGTCGACGAGATGCGGGAGTGGCGGGACGCGACCGTCGAGCGCATCCGGGAGCACGCCCCCCGCCGGGTCCTGGAGATCGGTGTCGGATCGGGCCTGATCCTCGCCGGAGTGGCCCCCGGCTGCGCCGAGTACTGGGGTACGGACCTGTCCGCGCACTCCATCGGCCGGCTGCGCTCGACCGTGGGCGCCGTCGACGGGCTCGCCGGCCGGGTGACCCTGAGAGCGCAGCCCGCGGACGACTTCACCGGCATTCCCGAAGGGCACTTCGACACCGTTGTCCTCAACTCCGTCGTGCAGTACTTCCCCAGCCCCGGCTATCTCGCCCGGGTGCTCGCCGGGGCCCTGGAGCGGCTGGCGCCCGGCGGCCGGATCTTCGTCGGCGATGTGCGCAACAGCCGGCTCCAGCGCACCTTCCAGACCGCTGTCCAACTGCTGCGCGCGCCCGGTGCCCAGGACGGCGCGGCCGTGCTGCGCGCGGTCGGGCACCGTCTCGACCAGGAGAAGGAGCTGCTGGTCGACCCGCGCTTCTTCCTCGCGCTGCGCGCCTCGCGCACGGACGTCGGCGGGGTGGACATCCGGCTCAAGCGCGCCACCGCCCACAACGAGCTGTCCCGCCACCGTTACGACGCCGTTCTGCACAAGCTCCCGGCCGTCGCCGCCGTACTCCCCGAGCCGCGCCGGCTGACCTGGGAGGAGCTGACCGAGGGCACCGCGCGGGAGAACGCCGCGACCGCCGGTCTCGGCCGGCTGGCCGGGCTGCTCGCCGAGGGCACGGCGCCGCTGCTGGTCCGGGGTGTGCCCAATGGGCGGGTCGCCGCCGAGACCGCGGCCGCGCGGGCCCTCGCGGAGGGCGCGGCCCCGGCCGTGGCGGCCGGACTCCTCGGCGCGCCCCGGCCCGGAGCGGCCGACCCCGAGGCGCTGTACGCACTCGCCGGGGAGCACGGGCTGCGGGCCGCCGTCACCTGGGCGCCGGAGGGCACGGACGACCGGGTTGATGTCCTCTTCACGGCGGAGGCGCCCCCGGCGGAGGCGCCCCCGGCGGAGGCGCCCCCGGCGGGGGCTCCGGAATCCGGCGTACCGGCGCCTCTGTGCGTCGCGCCCGCCGACGAGGCCCCCGGCGCCCCCGAGCGGTACGCGACCGCCCCCACCGCGACCGGCGCGACCACGGCGCCCGGCGGCCCCGCCGCGACCGCCGAGTCCGTACCCCTGCCGGAGAGCCTGCGCGCCCGGATCGCCGCCACCCTCCCCGCGTACATGACTCCCTCGCTCTTCGTGGTGCTGCCCGCCCTGCCGCTCACCCCCAACGGCAAGGTCGACCGGGCCGCGCTGCCCGCCCCCGATCTGCCCGCCCTCCAGGGGGCGCGGGAGCCGATGACGCCCCGGGAGGAGATCATGTGCGGTCTCTTCGCCGAGGTGCTGGGCATCGACCGCTGCGGTCGGGACGATGACTTCTTCGAGCTGGGCGGGCACTCCCTGCTCGCCACCCGGCTGATCAACCGCATCCGTTCCGTCTTCGGCGTCGACCTCGGCATCCATATCGTCTTCGACCACTCGACGGTCGCGGGCCTGGTGCCGCAGCTCGCCGACGGCGACACCCCGTACACCCCGCTGGAGCCCCGGCCGCGACCCGGGGTGCTGCCGCTCTCCTTCGCCCAGCAGCGGCTCTGGTTCATCAACCGGATGGCTCCGCGCTCCGCCACGTACAACATGCCGCTCGCGCTGGCGCTGACGGGCGCGCTGGACCGGACCGCGCTCGCCGGGGCGATCACCGATGTCGTACACCGGCACGAGACGCTGCGCACGGTCTTCCCCGAGGCCGACGGGGTGCCCCGGCAGCACATCCTGCCGGCGGACGAGGCGGCCGTCGGACTCACCGTCCACCAGGTGGCCGGGCTGAGCCCCGGGGAGACCGAGGACCGGCTGCACGAGGCCGCCCGGATTCCGTTCCGGCTGGACACCGAACCCCCGCTGCGCGCCGACCTGTTCGCGCGCGGGCCGCGGGAGCACGTACTGCTGCTGACGCTGCACCACATAGCGGCCGACGGCTGGTCCACCGCGCCGCTCGCCCGTGATCTGCTCACCGCCTACCAGGCACGCTGCCAGGGCGGTGCGCCCGACTGGGAGCCGCTGCCCGTCCAGTACGCCGACTACACGCTCTGGCAGCGGGACCGCTTCGGCGCGGGCGTGCGGACGGACGAGGACAATCCGGAGCTGGCCTACTGGCGCACGGCGCTGGAGGGGCTGCCCGAGCTGCTGCCGCTCCCCACCGACCGGCCCCGCCCCCGGATGTCCACCCACCGGGGCGACCTGGTGCGGTTCGGCTGGGACGCCGCGCTGCACGAGCGGCTGACCGCGCTGGCGCGCACCCACAACGCGACCCTCTTCATGGTCGTCCACGCCACCCTCGCCGCCCTGCTCACCCGGCTCGGCGCGGGCACGGACATCCCCGTCGGCAGTGTGGTCGCGGGCCGCCGGGACTCGGCGCTCAACGATCTCGTCGGCTTCTTCGTCAGCACGCTGGTGCTGCGCGCCGACACCTCGGGCGATCCGACCTTCGAGGAGCTGCTCGCCCGGGTGCGCACCGCCGACCTGGACGGATACGCCCACCAGGACACGCCCTTCGAGCAGTTGGTGGAGACGCTCAACCCGGTGCGCTCACCGAGCCACCACCCCCTCTTCCAGGTCGGCGTCGGGCTCCAGGACGACCCGGCGGGGAACTTCCGGCTCCCGGGTCTGGAGGTCGCCACCCGGCTGCTCGGGACGGGCTCCGCGCGCTTCGATCTCTTCTTCAACCTGGTGGAGCGGCGGGACGAGGACGGCCGTCCCGCCGGGGTCGCCGGTGAGCTGGAGTACAGCACCGACCTCTTCGACGCGTCGACCGTGACGGGTCTCGTCGAGCGCTGGGCCCGGCTGCTGGACGCGGTCACCGCCGACCCGGCCCGCCGGATCGCCTCCGTCGATCTGATGGCGCCCGGTGAGCGGGCCGCCCTGGAGCGCCGCGGCGACGGCGGGGCCGCCGGCCGGACCGGCGCCGACACCCTCCCCGGACTCCTGGAGTCCGTGGTGGGGTTGGTGCCGGGGGCTGTGGCTGTGGAGTGTGCTGGGGTTGGTGTGTCTTATGGGGTGGTGAATGCGCGGGTGAATCGGCT
>NZ_JBSFER010000064.1:0-4535 GCF_053594535.1 Streptomyces sp. NPDC001889 | reverse complement strand
TGGGCGAGTCCGGGTACGTCCTCGCCGGGGAGTGCGGCGATGGCGCGGGTGGTGACGAAGACCAGCCGGGACCCGGCGTACCGCTCATCGGCGAGGAACTCCCGCGCCAGCCGGAGCGCGCGGGCCGTCACCGCCGCCACGGCCCGCCGGGGGTCGGCGGGCACGGCGGGTCCGGGCATCCGCACCACCACATCACCGCCGTCGGGCGGCGGGAGCGCGTCCCCGGCGGGCTCGGCCCGGGAGCGGCTCTCCGCCACGGGGGTGTCGAGCGGCTGCCATACGACGGTGAGGACACCGTCCCCTGCGGAGCCGATGGCCGCCCGGACCGTGTCCCGGCTCACCGGGCGCAGCTCCAGCGACTCCACCGACCCGGCGGGTACGCCCGTCATGTCCCACAGGGACACGGCGACCCGCCGCGGACCGGTCGTCCTCAGCCGCACCCGCAGGGCGGCCGTCCCCGCCGTGCCCACCTCCGCGCCGCTCCAGACGAACGGCAGCCCCGGCGGGGCATCCGGGCCGGCGACCCCCGGCAGCAGCGGGTGCAGGGCCGCGTCCAGCAGTGCCGGATGGAGGAGGAACCGTCCGGTGTCCCCCCGCAGCTCCTCGCCGATGGCGACCTCGGCCCAGACCGTGTCCCCGGCCCGCCAGACCCGGCGGAGCGCGGCGAACTCGGCGCCGTATCCGAACCCTTCCTCGGCCAGCCGTCCGTACACATCGCCGAGGACGGTCTCGGCGGCGCCCTCGGGCGGCCAGGGCTCCCCGCCGCCACCGGGCCCGGGCGGCGCCGCCGGAGGCGCGGCGGGGGCCAGCCGGCCGCTCGCATGGGCGGTCCACCCGTCCGCTCCGTCCGGCCGGGCATACACATCGAGCGGCCGGTGACCGTCGTCGCCGGGCTCCCCGACCACCACTTGGAGCCCGACCCCGCCTTCGGCGGGGAGCACCAGCGGGCCGGTCAGGGTCAGTTCGGCGACCCGGTGCAGCCCCACCTCGGCCCCGGCGCGGAGAGCCAGCTCCAGAAAGCCCGTACCGGGGAAGAGCACGGCTCCGTGCACCGCGTGACCGGCCAGCCAGGGATGGGTGTGGAGCGAGAGCCGGCCCGTGAGGAGCCGGGCGTCCCGGCCGGCGACGGTCAGCGCGGCGCCGAGCAGCGGATGCTCGGCGGGCTCCATGCCGAGTTCCCCGGCGCCGGCCGGCGCGGCGGGCGCGGTGAGCCAGTACCGCTCGCGCTGGAAGGCATAGGTGGGCAGATCGACCCGGCTGCCGCCGGGGAAGACCGCGTCCGGGTCGAGGGCCGCTCCGCGCAGCCGGAGCAGCGCCAGCGCCGCCGTCACCGAGGTGGCCTCGGGCCGTCCCGGGCGCAGCAGCGGCAGGGTGGGGCCGTCGTCCAGGATCTCCCCGGCCATCGCGGTCAGCTCACCGCCGGGGCCCAGCTCCAGACAGTCGGTGACTCCGGCCGACTCCAGCGCGCGCACTCCGTCGTGGAAGCGGACGGTGTGGCGGATGTGGTGGGTCCAGTAGTCGGGTGAGTGGAGTTGGCGGGGGGTCGCGGGTTCTCCGGTGAGGTTGGAGATGACGGGGATGTGGGGTGTGTAGTAGGTGAGTTGTGCGGCGATGGTGCGGAACTCGGCGAGGGCGCCGTCCATGTGGGGCGAGTGGAAGGCGTGCGAGACCGTCAGCCGCTTCACCCGGCGGCCCCGGGACCGCCAGAGCCGGGTCACCGCGTCCACGGTCTCCGCGTCACCGGAGACGACGGTGGACCGGGGGCCGTTGACGGCGGCGATCGCGGCCCGCGCCGGGTCGCCGTACTCCGCCAGCGTCTCCCGGAGTTCGTCCTCGGTGATCCGCAGCGCTGCCATCGCGCCGTCGTCGCGGGCGGCCCGCATGAGCCTGCCCCGGGCGGCGACCAGGGTGCAGGCGTCCTGGAGGGAGAGCACCCCGGCGACATGCGCGGCGGTCAGCTCGCCCAGGGAGTGGCCGAGCAGCAGATCGGGCGCCGGGCCCTGGTGCTCGACCAGCCGGAACAGCGCCACTTCGAGGGCGAACAGCGCCGCCTGGGTCAGGTCGGTGCGGTCGAGCAGCGCCGCCGCCGACGTGCCCGCCGGGGCGAACATCACCTCGCGCAGGGGGTGCTCCCACCGGTCGCCGAAGGTGCTGAGAATCTCGTCGAGATGGCGGGCGAACTCCGGGACGTGCTGGTACAGCTCATGGCCAGCTCCCGGCCGCTGACTGCCCTGCCCGGGGAAGAGATACGCGGTCCTGCCCCGGGCCGTCCCGCTCCCGGCGCGCACCACCCGTGCGCCGGCCCCGTCCCGGGCGAGCGCGTCCAGCCCCTCCAGCAGCTCCGCCCGGTCGGCACCCACGACGGCGGCCCGCTCCTTCAGCGTGGCCCGGGTGGTCGCCAGCGACCAGCCGATGTCCACCGGCGACAGCTCCGGGCGCTCGGTGAGATGGGTGTGCAGCCGCCGGGCCTGGGCGCGGAGCCCCGTCTCGTCACTGCCGGAGAGAAAGAGCGGGAGCGCGGCGACCGGCGCCGGTTCCGGGGTCGCGGGCCGGGGTGGGGGTTCTTCGATGATGAGGTGGGCGTTGGTGCCGCTGATGCCGAAGGAGGAGATGGCTGCGCGGCGGGGGCGGTTGGGTGTGCGGGGCCAGGGTTGGGGGTGGGTGAGGAGGTGGAGGTTGGTGTTGTTCCAGTTGATGTGGGGGGTGGGGTGTTGGGTGTGGAGGGTGGGGGGGAGGGTGTGGTGGTGGAGGGCTTGGATGATTTTGATGGTGCCGGCGGCTCCGGCGGCTGCTTGGGTGTGGCCGATGTTGGATTTGAGGGAGCCGAGCCAGAGGGGTTGGTGGGGTGGTCGGTGGTGGCTGTAGGTGGTGGTGAGTGCTCCGGCTTCGATGGGGTCGCCGAGGCGGGTGCCGGTGCCGTGGGCTTCGACGGCGTCGATGTGGTGGGGTTGGAGTCCGGCGTGGTGGAGTGCTTGGTGGATGACGCGTTCTTGTGAGGGGCCGTTGGGTGCGGTGAGTCCGTTGGAGGCGCCGTCCTGGTTGATGGCGCTGCCTCGGAGGATGGCGAGGACGCGGTTGTTCTGGTGTTGTGCGTCGGAGAGGCGTTGGAGGAGGAGGAGTCCGGCGCCTTCGGACCAGCCGGTGCCGTCGGCGTGAGCGGAGAAGGAGCGGCAGCGTCCGTCGGCGGACAGCCCCCGCTGACGCGAGAACTCCACGAAGGTCATGGGACTGCTCATGACCGTCACCCCGCCGGCGAGGGCGAGATCGCACTCGCCGGAGCGGAGGGCGTTGGCGGCGAGGTGCAGGGCGACCAGTGAGGAGGAGCAGGCGGTGTCCACCGTCACCGCCGGACCCTCCAGGCCGTACGCGTAGGCCAGCCGCCCCGACACCACACTGGAGAGGTTCCCCGCCAGCAGAAAACCCTCGAACTCGGCCGGACTCCTCCCCAGCCGGGTCGCGTAATCCTGGTACATCACCCCGGCGTAGACGCCGGTGCGGGTGCCGCGCAGCCGGGTGGGGTCGATTCCGGCGTGTTCGAAGGTCTCCCAGGCGGTTTCCAGGAGCAGTCGCTGCTGGGGGTCGGTGGCCACGGCCTCTCTGGGTGACATGCCGAAGAACGCGGGGTCGAAGAGGTCGGCGTCGTGGAGGAATCCGCCGTGGCGGGTGTAGGAGGTGCCGGGGGTGTCCGGGTCGGGGTCGTAGAGGGCGGTGAGGTCCCAGCCCCGGTTGGTGGGGAAGCCGCTGATTCCTTCGCGTCCCTCGGCGACGAGGCGCCACAGTTCGTCGGGGGAGGTGATTCCGCCGGGGAAGCGGCATCCCATGCCCACGATCACCACGGGGTCCCCGGTGTCCACCGCCGCCGCCGGCGGGGCCCCGCGCCCCGCCACCACACCCGACATCCGCTCCAGCACATGGCGTGCCAGCGCGGCGGGCGACGGATGGTCGAAGACGGCCGTGGGGGGCAGCCGCAACCCCGTGAGCGCACTCACCCGGTTGCGCAGCTCGACACCGGCCAGCGAGTCCATACCGATCTCGCTGAAGGCACGGGCGGGGGCGACACCGGTGGAGTCGGGATGGCCGAGCACCGAGGCCGTCAGCGCGCGCAGCTCCTCGGTCACCAGGGCGAGCCGCTCGTCCTCGGGCCGCCGGGACAGCCGCTCCGCCCAGGGGGAGGCCGCGCCGTCCGGTGACGTGGCGGCCGGGGTCGCGGTACGGCGCGCGATCCGCCGCGCCCGCGCGAGGCCCCGCAGCATCGGAGCGGCCGTACCGCTCTCGATGGCCGCCCGGTTGAGCAGCGCGGGGACGGCGAGCGCGGAGCCGCCCGCGAGCGAGGCGTCGAACAGCTCCAGGGCGAGAGCGGCCGGCAGGGGCAGCAGGCCCGTGCGGGCCCACCGGGCCAGCCCCGCCGCGTCGAGCGACCCGCCCATGCCCTCCTCGCCGTCCCACAGTCCCCAGGCGAGGGAGAGTCCTGGGAGTCCGTGGGCGTGGCGGTGGGCGGCGAGGGCGTCGAGGAAGGTGTTGCCGGCGGCGTAGTT
>NZ_JBSFER010000063.1:0-4866 GCF_053594535.1 Streptomyces sp. NPDC001889 | reverse complement strand
GACGTCATGACGGCTTCGGTACGCAGCGGGTTGATCTCCGAGACGGCGCCGACGAACGTGGTCTTGCCCACGCCGAATCCGCCCGCCACCACGATTTTCGCGCTGGTGGTGGAGCGGGCAGCCCCGCCGCTAGAGCTTGCGAAGTCCACTGAGCACCCTTTCGAGCAGTGTCACATCTGGCTGACCGCCGGCGGCCTCGTCGCCGCCTGGCTGGTGAATGGCGACGAGGCCGGCCTCCGCCAGGTCGGCGACGAGAATCCGGGCGACGCCGAGGGGAATATGGAGGAGCGCCGAGATCTCGGCCACCGACTTGATCTCGAAGCAGAGCCGGCAGATCCGCTGGTGCTCGGGCAACTGCCCTTGCAGGCTCATCGGATCGGCCGTGGTACTGACCAGCGCCTCGATGGCGAGCTGGTAGCGCGGCCGGGTCCGTCCGCCGGTCATGGCGTACGGACGCACCAGCGGGTTGAGCGCGTTCTGGTGGTACGGGGGCTCGGGAGCCGCCCGCCGCTGTTGCTGGTAGTGCTGCTGCTCGTACGGCTGCCGCTCGTACGAGGAGGCGTAGGGCTGCTGGGCGCCGTGTCTGTCCGGCGCGGAGGGAGAGCTGTAGCGATGCCGGGAGCGCTCGTCGGGCATCCGGTGAGCACCGCCGTCATACGGGCGTCCGCCCGGGGGTGTTGCCACGTTTCCTCCTCCGACTGCGAGTCGCCGGTTCCCGTCCCTGTGGAGCCGCGCCACCGCACCCTATGGTGCGGTGGCGTGAAACGCACTGTCTGCCAGTTAGTTGAGAAGACTGCCCTGAAGTTCCGCGCGGAGGTCCGGCGTCAGGACGTTCCCGGCCCGGTCCACCAGCAGGGCCATCTCGTATCCCACCAGGCCGATGTCGGCCTCCGGGTGGGCGAGCACGGCCAGTGAGGAACCGTCGGAGATGGACATGATGAACAGGAAGCCCCGCTCCATCTCCACGACCGTCTGGTTGACGGCCCCGCCTTCGAAGATCCTCGACGCCCCCGCGGTCAGCGAGGTCAGACCGGAGGCGACAGCCGCCAGCTGATCGGCTCGGTCACGCGGGAATCCCTCGGACATCGCCAGCAGGAGTCCGTCGGCGGAGACCACCACCGTGTGGGACACCCCGGGGGTGTTGTCCACGAAGTTGGTGATCAACCAGTTCAGATTCTGCGCCGCCTGGCTCATCGGGCTCACACTAACGCTCCTGGTTGTAGGTACTGCCCGGGCCACTGGTGTGATCGTAAGTGGCCGGTCCGTTCGTGTCCGCCCCCGCACTGCGCCCCCGCTGGACACCGCGGCGCAGGTTGCTCAATCTGCCGCGCACATCCTCCGGGGCCCGGGAGATCGGGGGACCCTGCTGAGTGGTCTGCTCCGCGGCGCCCTCGATGAGATTGGCCTTGGGCACCCGCCTCGGCAGCCCGGACGAGGTGACCCCGCCCGCCTTGGGCTCCCGCAGCTTCTCGGCCCGCTGCCAGCGCTCGTCGTTGGCGGAGCGCCAGTCCGCGGGGCCGGCGGGCGCGCTCTCCTCGCCCGTCCCCTCGGGCCGGTCGCCCACCGGTGCCGGCGGGACCTCCGCCACGGGCTGCTGCCACTGCTGCTGGGGCTGGGACTGCTGCGCGGGCTGCGGCTGCTGCTGGGAACCGCGGCGCGGCAGACCGGCCTCGGTCAGCTGGTGGCCGCCGCCCGAGGAGCGGCCCGGACGGTCGAAGCCTACGCGCTCGGGGCCGGTCGTGGGGCCGCCGGAAAGCGTGGAATTCGACTCCGGTTCTGGCTGGAAATTCGGCTCAAACGTGCTGGGGTAGGAGGTCTGATCCGTCCAGTCGCCCTGGTGGGGCTGGGTGCCGAAGTGGCCTTCGTACTGCGGCTGAGCACTCTGCCGCGGCTGAGGGACAGCCTCCGCATAGCCCTGGGCCGAAGATCCCGCAGGCCCCTGCTGCCCGGTCCGGTACCCGGCGTCGGGATAGCCGTCGCCGAGGTGGCCGGGGTAGGCCGCAGGAGCGGGCTCCTGCGGGGTGAAGCCCTGGTCCGGGTAGTTCCCGCCGCCGAAACCGGCCGCGTAACCGCCCTGCTCGTAAGGCTGCTCCTGGGGCTGGTGGCCGGGGCGCTCGCCGCCGTGCGACTGCGCCTCCAGTGCCGCCCGCCGCTCCTCGCGCTTCAGTGAGCGGTTGACAGGGTCCAGCCGGGGCGTGCCTGCGGGCGTCTCCTCGTAGCGGGAGTCGTCGAAGCCCAGCTCCGCCGCGGTGAGCATCGGCGGCCCGGAGAAGGACGGCTGCTCCGGGATGATCTGGGAGACGGTGAAGTCGTCGCTGGGCAGCGGCTCGCCACCGCCGCCATGGGTGATCGCGTCCGGGAGCATCACCAGCGAGGTGGTGCCCGCCTGCTCGCCCGAGGGGCGGAGCTGGACCCGGATGCCGTGCCGGTCGGAGAGCCGGCCGACCACGAAGAGGCCCATGCGCTGGGAGACGGCCGCGTCCACCGTCGGCGGGTTGGCCAGCTTGTGGTTGATGTCCGCGAAGTCCTCGGCGGTCAGCCCGATGCCCTTGTCATGGATCTCGATCATGATCCGGCCGTCCGGGAGCCGGGTGGCCGTCACCCGGACCTTGGTCTGCGGCGAGGAGAAGGCGGTGGCGTTCTCCAGCAGCTCCGCGAGCAGATGGACGAGGTCGGTCACGGCCTGGCCGTGGATGTCCGTCTCGGGGACCCCGGTCAGCTCGATGCGCTCGTACGACTCCACCTCGGACGAGGCGGCGCGCAGCACGTCGACCAGCGGGACGGGCTGGTTCCAGCGCCGGCCCGGCTCCTCGCCCGCGAGGACGAGCAGGTTCTCGCCGTTGCGGCGCATCCGGGTCGCGAGGTGGTCGAGGCGGAAGAGGGCGGCCAGCTGGTCCGGGTCGGCCTCGCTGTTCTCCAGATCGCTGATCAGGGTCAGCTGGCCCTCGATCAGCGACTGGTTGCGCCGGGAGAGGTTGGTGAAGATGGCGTTGACATTGCCCCGCAGCATCGCCTGCTCGGAGGCGAGCCGCACGGCCTCGCGGTGCACCTGGTCGAAGGCGCGGGCGACCTCGCCGATCTCGTCCTGGGTGTCGATCGGGATCGGCTGCACCCGGGTGTCCACCCGGCCGGGCTCGGTACGGGAGAGCTGGTCCACCAGGAGCGGCAGCCGCTGCTCGGCGATGGCGAAGGCGGCGGTGCGGAGCTGCTGCATGGAGCGGCTCATCTGGCGGGCCACGGCCCCGGCCAGGACGAAGGCCACGAGCAGCGAGACCACGGTGATCAGGGCGTTGACGATCGCGTCCTGCCGGGCGTCGTCCGCGATGGCCACGGCCTCCTCGACGGCCCGGTCGACGAGGTCGCCCTCGACCTCGCTGTAGGCGTCGAACTTGGCGGTGGCGACCGCCATCCAGGTCTCGGCGGTGATGTCCTCATCGGCCAGCTTCGACGGCTTGGCGCCGGTGCCGATCCGCTCGGCCATACCGGTGAAGGAGGACTTGCGCGCCTCGGGCGGGGTCAGCCCGCTCTCCTGGAGCTTCTTGACCGCCGCCCGCTCCTTGGCCGAGGTGACCGACTGGAGCCGGTCCGTATCGGCCTGGGTGCCGCCCGAGACGAACTCGGCGATGGCGATCTGCTCAAGGTAGTTGTACGAATTGAAGGCGATGGTCTGCTTGGCGAAGACATCGCGCTTGTCGCTCGGGCGGACCAGAAGGTGCGTACCAATGGAGCGCTGAAGGGATTCGGCGGCCTTGGCGAGTTGAATGGCGTAGACCATGCGACCGTAACTGGTCACATTTCCGGTGCCGAGCCCCAACTCGTTGGCGAACTCCATGAGGGAGTGCTGCACCTGGACATAGCCCTCTTCGGTGGCCACCGGGTCGAGGCTGGTGGTGTAGGCGGCCTCGCGGAGCTTCTTCAGCCCCGGCTCCTCCTCGCGGAACAGTTCGAGCCTGCGCTCCAGGCCCTCTGCGGGCGGCAGCTCCCGCACGGCCTCGTCGAAGGCCTTCTTCGCCTCGTCGGTGGCGGTGTACGCCCTGGTGACCTCGGGGGCGCGGCGCGCCGCGGGGGTGGTGGCGGTGAGCAGCGGCTGCGCGGTGAGGTCGCGCTCGTCGAGCAGCGCCTCGCCGTACTGCGACGCGGCGCGCACGATCAGCGCCGTCCGCTCCGCGTTCTGCGCCTCGTCCCAGGTGTCGATCGAGCCCTTGACCTGAAAACCTCCCATGACCAGGCCCACGAGCACCGGGATGAGGAGGATGGCGTTCAGCCGCGCGGGCACCCGCCAGTTCCGCGGGGAGAACCGGCTGCTGGAGCCGGCCGGGGCCGGCGCGGCCGTCGGCTCGGCGGCAGGGGGTGCCGCTGCGCGCGGCGGCGGGGTGAAGTTGCCCCGTGCCTGCTGCTCCGCGGAGCCCTGCTTGCTTCGCCTCACTCGACCAACAACCTCTCGGCGTCGGCACCTACGCTGTGCCGTGTTTCGTTCGGAGCCGTACTACTCAGAAGTCCGTCGAATTTCAGCATGTGGAGTGGGTCCGTTCCAAACAGTTGGAATCAGCCATTCCCAGGGATCGTACCCGCAGATAAAACGGGCATAAAGAGCGAGCCCTTTCAAAAGGCGATGGAAATGTGAGCGCAGCGGTACCGGGCGTATGCATCGAGTGTCCGAACCACGGTAATTCTCTGTCGAAACGTTATGAACACGGGGGCGGGCCGTGTCAAAGGACACAGTCCGCCCCGCGCATAACTACGACAACTGCCGTACGTCTCTGTCTACTTGAGCCGGGCCATGAGGGCGTGTTCGACGAGGGTGATGAGGGCGCTTTTGGCGTCGGCGCGGTGGCGGGCGTCGGTGGTGATGATGGGGGTGTCGGG
>NZ_JBSFER010000062.1:0-3266 GCF_053594535.1 Streptomyces sp. NPDC001889 | reverse complement strand
GGCCATGCACATGGTTTGTTGTCTTCGTGCCGGCCCCGGTGTACTCGCCCTGTTGTGGGTGGGGTGGCGGGTGGTTGGTCGTTGTTTGAGAACTGCACAGTGGACGCGAGCATCTGTGGCCAAGTTTTTAAGGGCGCACGGTGGATGCCTTGGCACCAGGAACCGATGAAGGACGTGGGAGGCCACGATAGTCCCCGGGGAGTCGTCAACCAGGCTTTGATCCGGGGGTTTCCGAATGGGGAAACCCGGCAGTCGTCATGGGCTGTCACCCGCTGCTGAACACATAGGCAGTGTGGAGGGAACGAGGGGAAGTGAAACATCTCAGTACCCTCAGGAAGAGAAAACAACCGTGATTCCGGGAGTAGTGGCGAGCGAAACCGGATGAGGCCAAACCGTATGTGTGTGATACCCGGCAGGGGTTGCGCATGCGGGGTTGTGGGATCTCTCTTTCACAGTCTGCCGGCTGTGAGACAAGTCAGAAACCATAGTGGTAGGCGAAGGACATGCGAAAGGTCCGGCGTAGAGGGTAAGACCCCCGTAGCTGAAATCATTATGGCTTGTTTGAGAGACACCCAAGTAGCACGGGGCCCGAGAAATCCCGTGTGAATCTGGCGGGACCACCCGTTAAGCCTAAATATTCCCTGGTGACCGATAGCGGATAGTACCGTGAGGGAATGGTGAAAAGTACCGCGGGAGCGGAGTGAAATAGTACCTGAAACCGTGTGCCTACAAGCCGTGGGAGCGTCGCGCAGAGAATTTATTCTCTGCGTCGTGACTGCGTGCCTTTTGAAGAATGAGCCTGCGAGTTTGCGGTGTGTTGCGAGGTTAACCCGTGTGGGGAAGCCGTAGCGAAAGCGAGTCCGAACAGGGCGTTTCAGTAGCATGCTCAAGACCCGAAGCGGAGTGATCTAGCCATGGGCAGGTTGAAGCGGCTGTAAGAGGTCGTGGAGGACCGAACCCACCAGGGTTGAAAACCTGGGGGATGACCTGTGGTTAGGGGTGAAAGGCCAATCAAACTCCGTGATAGCTGGTTCTCCCCGAAATGCATTTAGGTGCAGCGTCGTGTGTTTCTTGCCGGAGGTAGAGCACTGGATAGGCGATGGGCCCTACCGGGTTACTGACCTTAGCCAAACTCCGAATGCCGGTAAGTGAGAGCGCGGCAGTGAGACTGTGGGGGATAAGCTCCATGGTCGAGAGGGAAACAGCCCAGAGCATCGACTAAGGCCCCTAAGCGTACGCTAAGTGGGAAAGGATGTGGAGTCGCAGAGACAACCAGGAGGTTGGCTTAGAAGCAGCCACCCTTGAAAGAGTGCGTAATAGCTCACTGGTCAAGTGATTCCGCGCCGACAATGTAGCGGGGCTCAAGCGTACCGCCGAAGTCGTGTCATTGCAGTACATACCCCCAACGGGGACTGTGATGGGTAGGGGAGCGTCGTGTGCCGGGTGAAGCCGCGCCGGAAGGCAGTGGTGGACGGTTCACGAGTGAGAATGCAGGCATGAGTAGCGATACACACGTGGGAAACGTGTGCGCCGATTGACTAAGGGTTCCTGGGTCAAGCTGATCTGCCCAGGGTAAGTCGGGACCTAAGGCGAGGCCGACAGGCGTAGTCGATGGACAACCGGTTGATATTCCGGTACCCGCTTTGAAACGCCCAATATCGAATCAGGCGATGCTAAGTCCGTGAAGCCGCCCTTGATCTCTTCGGAGTGAGGGGGAGTGGTGGAGCCGACGAACCAGACTTGTAGTAGGTAAGTGATGGGGTGACGCAGGAAGGTAGTCCAGCCCGGGCGGTGGTTGTCCCGGGGTAAGGGTGTAGGCCGTGTGGTAGGCAAATCCGCCGCACATGGAGGCTGAGACCTGATGCCGAGCCGATTGTGGTGAAGTGGATGATCCTATGCTGTCGAGAAAAGCCTCTAGCGAGTTTCATGGCGGCCCGTACCCTAAACCGACTCAGGTGGTCAGGTAGAGAATACCGAGGCGTTCGGGTGAACTATGGTTAAGGAACTCGGCAAAATGCCCCCGTAACTTCGGGAGAAGGGGGGCCACGTCTGGTGATGAGTCTTGCACTCTGAGCTGGGTGTGGCCGCAGAGACCAGCGAGAAGCGACTGTTTACTAAAAACACAGGTCCGTGCGAAGCCGTAAGGCGATGTATACGGACTGACGCCTGCCCGGTGCTGGAACGTTAAGGGGACCGGTTAGCTCCATTTCGGTGGGGCGAAGCTGAGAACTTAAGCGCCAGTAAACGGCGGTGGTAACTATAACCATCCTAAGGTAGCGAAATTCCTTGTCGGGTAAGTTCCGACCTGCACGAATGGCGTAACGACTTCTCGACTGTCTCAACCATAGGCCCGGTGAAATTGCACTACGAGTAAAGATGCTCGTTTCGCGCAGCAGGACGGAAAGACCCCGGGACCTTTACTACAGTTTGATATTGGTGTTCGGTTCGGCTTGTGTAGGATAGGTGGGAGACTGTGAACTCTGGACGCCAGTTCAGGGGGAGTCGTTGTTGAAATACCACTCTGGTCGTGCTGGATGTCTAACCTGGGTCCGTGATCCGGATCAGGGACAGTGTCTGATGGGTAGTTTAACTGGGGCGGTTGCCTCCTAAAGAGTAACGGAGGCGCCCAAAGGTTCCCTCAGCCTGGTTGGTAATCAGGTGTTGAGTGTAAGTGCACAAGGGAGCTTGACTGTGAGACCGACGGGTCGAGCAGGGACGAAAGTCGGGACTAGTGATCCGGCGGTGGCTTGTGGAAGCGCCGTCGCTCAACGGATAAAAGGTACCCCGGGGATAACAGGCTGATCTTCCCCAAGAGTCCATATCGACGGGATGGTTTGGCACCTCGATGTCGGCTCGTCGCATCCTGGGGCTGGAGTCGGTCCCAAGGGTTGGGCTGTTCGCCCATTAAAGCGGTACGCGAGCTGGGTTTAGAACGTCGTGAGACAGTTCGGTCCCTATCCGCTGTGCGCGTAGGAGTCTTGAGAAGGGCTGTCCCTAGTACGAGAGGACCGGGACGGACGAACCTCTGGTGTGCCAGTTGTCCTGCCAAGGGCATGGCTGGTTGGCTACGTTCGGGAGGGATAACCGCTGAAAGCATCTAAGCGGGAAGCCTGCTTCGAGATGAGGACTCCCACCCCCTTGGAGGGGTTAAGGCTCCCAGTAGACGACTGGGTTGATAGGCCGGATCTGGAAGCACCGTGAGGTGTGGAGGTGACCGGTACTAATAGGCCGAGGGCTTGTCCTCAGTTGCTCGCGTCCACTGTGTT
>NZ_JBSFER010000061.1:0-5421 GCF_053594535.1 Streptomyces sp. NPDC001889 | reverse complement strand
GCCCGCCGGTGACGGACCGGAAGGTGCCGCCGCGCGGGGCATACGAGAACCTCCGCGCACCTCCGCGCACCTCCCCGCGACGAACCGCCCCGCCCCCTCGGCGCCCCCGCTCCAGGCACCGCCCCCGGGCATCCCCGCTCCCGGCGCCGCGTCCTCGGTCTCCCGGCCGCTGCCCCGGGCCTCTCCGTCCCCGGGCTCCGGCACCGGCGCCGCCCCCGGGTGACGGTGGCGGCGAGGGCCGGCAGTCGCCGGACGGGGCCGGCTCCGCCCGGTCCCGCCGCCCCGGAAGCCACCCGCTCCTCCGCCCCGCCGGCGCCCCCGCCCCCGCCCCCGCCGCCGGCGCCGGTGCCGGTGCGGGCAGCAGCGCGCCGCACCGGCCCGGGCGCCGCACCGTCCCGCGCGTCCGCCACACCCCCGGGCCGGGAACGCCAGGACGGCCGCCGTCTCCCGCGCCCCGCCCGTACCGCTGCCGCCGGGCGCTTGCCCGTACCGCCGCCGCCCGCCCCCGCGCACCCGCCCGCGCAACAAGGTGTTGTATGCACCTTCCGGTGCGGCTATCGTCCACGCCATCGGGCACTGGCCAGGCGCCGCGGAGTCACCGCCACATCCCTGCTTTCCGAGGAGCCATGCCCATGTGCGACGACGCCGGAACCCCGCCGCCCCCGCCGGGGGTCACCCGCCGCGGTGTCATGGCCGCCGCCACCGTCCTGGCCGGCGGCACGGCACTGACCGCCGCCGCCGCGGGCACCGCGGCGGCGGACCGGGGGACGCCCGGCGCGGGCACGGGCTCCGGGCGCCCGCCGCGCGGCGGGACGCTGATCATCGACGGCGGCACCCTCCTGGACCCGCACACCGGGCGGGTCACCGAGGACGCCGTGGTCGTCATCGAGGACGGCACCGTCCGCGCCGCCGGCACCCGCCACGCCACCCGGCAGGCCGCCGCCGCCGTGCGCGGCCGGGCCGCCACCGTCCGCGCGGACGGCCGCTGGGTCCTGCCGGGCCTGGTCGACGCCCATGTCCACCTCACCACCCTGACCGACGCGCACCGCGCCGTCCGCCTCGGCGCGACCAGCGTCCGCAGCGGCAGCACCCCCTTCTACCAGGACATCGCACTGCGCGAACTCGCCCGCTGGACCCCGCGGCGCGCACCCCGGATGCGCGCGGCGGGCGTCTTCGTCAGCCCCCGCCCCGGCGACACCCTGCTGGCCGACCCCGAACTCGCCCCCCTCGCCCGCCTCAAGGACGGCGTCCGCACCCCCGAGGCCCTGCGCCGGGTCGTCGAGGTGAACCTCGCCCGGGGCGCCGACGTGATCAAGACCCGGGCCAACGAACGGGCGGGCTCCCCGGACGAGGACCCGCTCACCCAGGTCTACGACCGCGAACAGCTCTCCGCCACCGTCGCGGCGGCCCGCCGGGGCGGGGCCACCGTCCTGTGCCACAGCTACAGCGAGCAGGGCATCCACGACGCCGTCCTGGCGGGCGTCGCCAGCATCGAGCACGGGGTGTACCTCGGCGAGCGCACCATGCACGACATGCGCCGCCGCGGCACCTTCTTCACCCCCACCCTCGCCGCGATGGCGAGCCTGGCCGCCGACCCGGACCCGGTCCTGGCCGAACGGGGACGCCTGTTCCTGCCCATCGCCCGGCGCGCGGTGCGCCGCGCCTTCGAACTCGGCGTCCCCGTCGCCGCCGGCACCGACTCCTCCGGCGGGGTCATCGACCCCATCGGCCGCGAGATCGAGCTGATGCGCGCCGCGGGCCTGCCCGCCCTCGACGCGATCCGCACCGCCACCACGGGCGCGGCACGCCTCATCGGCCTGGAGCGCACGGCGGGCCGTCTGGCCCCCGGCTTCCGCGGCGACGCGGTCCTGGTCGAGGGCGACCCGCTGGCCGACGTGTCCCTCCTCACGGCACCCGCCGCGGTGATCAGCCACGGGTTCACCGTCGAGGACTGACCCCGCGCCCCGCCGCCCCCCCGGCCGCCCGGCCGGGCCCGCGCCCCGGCCGCCCGGCCCGTGGGTGCGCCGCCCGCCCGGGTGCCCCGCGCCCCGCGCCGCCCGCCCGGGTGCCCCGCGCCCCGTGCCGCGGGCCCCGGCGTTCCGGGCGGCCCGTGCCCCGGGCGACCGGGCCCCGCCGCCCCGCCGCGCCCGCACCCCGTGGACCCGCGCAGGACCCCTGAGTGCCCGCCGGACACCCCCGCCCGCCCGGGAACCGCCCGCCCGGGAACCCCCCTGCCCCGGGAACACCCCCGCCCCGCCCGCCCGTCGCTCAGCCGGCCGCCGCCGCGGTCTCTCCCGCGCCGCCGCCCGGCCGGCCGATCCTGGCGCCGACCCCGTCCAGAATGGTCTCCAGGCCGAAGGCGAAGTCGGCGTCGGCGTCGGCCCGGGGATCGGCCGGAACATCCGACATCACCCCCGAGTCCAGCATCCGGGCCACCGCCGGATAGCGCGACGGTTCGGCCAGGCGCCGCAGGGTGTGCCCGTACCGGCGCATCATCTCCTGCCCTCCCACGCCCTGCGTCTCCATCGCGGCGGCGATGTCCGACGTCAGCAGGACCTCGTTGCGCACGAATCCGGAGACCAGCAGCACCACCCCGATCTTCTCGCCCTCGTCCAGGCCGGTCTCCGCGAGCGCGGCGAGGCCGCACTCCCACCAGGCCACCGAGTTGGGGGTGATGGGCGGTCCGGAGACCGGCAGCCGCAGCACCCAGGGGTTGCGCCGGAAGAGCTCCCGGTGCGCCCGCGCCCACGAGGTGAGCGCCTGCCGCCAGCCGGTGCCGGGCGCCGGGGGAGCGGGCGCGGGGCCCGCGGCCGCGTCCTGCATCAGGACGTACAGCTCGTCCTTGGCCGCGACATAGCGGTAGAGGGACATCGTCGCCACCCCCAGCGAGCGCGCGACCCGGCCCATCGACACCGCGCCCAGGCCCTCGGCCGCCGCCAGCGCCACCGCCGCGCCGACGATCCGGTCCAGGCTCAGCCCGGGCCGGGGGCCCTTCGCCGGGCGCTCGCGCAGCCCCCAGGCCATCTCGATGCTGGCGGGCAGCCCGGTCCCCGCCCCGTCCCGCGCCCCCGCGCCGCCTCCCGTCCCCCCGGCGTCCGCTCTCCCGCCGGCCGCACCCGCCGCCGTACCGCTGCGGTCGCTCATCGCGTGTCACCTCTCGCCCGTTCCGCTTGACCTCCATCCTAGTAATGCGTAACCCTTACGCAGTAGTGCGTATGTCATACGCAGAAGAGCAGGAAGCAGGGGGACCCATGCGCCGAACACCCGCCGCCACCCGCCCGCACCGGGACGCGGCCGCCATCGAGGCCACCGCACTGACCAAGGCCTACGGCACCGTCCGCGTCCTCGACGGAGTCGACCTGAACATCGGCCGGGGCAGCGTCTTCGCGCTCCTGGGCCCCAACGGAGCCGGCAAGACCACCACCGTGCGCATCCTCGCCACCCTCACCCCCGCCGACACCGGGCAGGCCCGCGTCGCCGGCTGGGACACCGTCCGCGACCGCGCCCGGGTGCGCCGGGTCATCAGCCTCACCGGCCAGTTCGCGGCTGTGGACGGGAAACTCACCGGCGAGGAGAACCTCCGCATGGTGGCCCGGCTGCACGGCATGCCCGGCCGGGCGGCCCGCCGCCGCGCCGCCGCGCTGCTCGAACGCTTCGGCCTCACCGGAGCCGCCCGCCGCCGCGCCGAGAGCTACTCCGGCGGCATGCGGCGCCGGCTCGACCTCGCCGCCGGCCTGGTCGGCGAGCCCCAGGTCGTCTTCCTCGACGAACCCACCACCGGACTCGACCCGCGCAGCCGCGCGGACCTGTGGGAGGTCGTGCGCGAACTCGCGGCGGACGGCACCACCGTCTTCCTCACCACCCAGTACCTGGAGGAGGCCGACCGGCTCGCCGACCGGATCGCCCTGATCGACGGCGGACGGCTCGTCGCCCAGGGCACCGCCGCCGAACTCAAGGACCGCGTCGCCGGCCACCGCCTCGACCTCGTCCCCGCCGACGACGCCGCCGCCCTGCGGGTCCGCGAACGCACCGGCCCGGGCAGCTGGGACCCCGGGAGCACCGCCGCCCCCGCCGCCCCGGGCGAACCGGTCGTCAGCCTCCCCACCGACGGCACCGCCGCGGGCATCCGCGCCCTGCTCGACCGCGCCGACCCCCACCGCTGCGACATCGTCCGCTTCGCCGTCCGCCAGGCGACCCTCGATGACGTCTTCCTCGCCCTGACCGCCAAGGAGCCCGCCCGTGCCTGACGTCCTGCGCCGCCCCGCCGCCCCCGGCCGCACCCCGGCGCCCCGCGGCCCGGCCGCCGGCCGCCGCGCCGCCGTCCTGGGCGGGACCGCCACCCTCACCGCCCGCCGCATCCGCATCAGCGTCCGCGACACCGACGCCCTCATCACCTCCCTGCTGCTGCCGCTGATGATGATGCTGGTCTTCATCTACTTCTTCGGCGGGGCGATCGACACCGGAACCGACTACATCACCTACGTCGTCCCCGGCATCCTGGTGCTCTGCGCCTCCTTCGGCGCCGCCACCACCGCGATCGGGGTGAGCGAGGACATGAAGAGCGGCATCATCGACCGCTTCCGCTCCCTGGACGTCCCCGGCGCGGCCGTCCTCGCCGGCCACGTCGCCGCCAGCACCCTGCGCAACACCGTCTCGACCGCCCTGGTGCTCACCGTCGCCCTCCTCCTCGGCTTCCGCCCGGACGCGACCCCGGCCGCCTGGCTCGCCGCCGCGGCGCTGCTCCTCCTCTTCCTGGTCGCGATCTCCTGGCTCTCGGCCGCGCTCGGACTGCTGGCGCGCAGCCCCGAGACGGCCGGCGGACTCACCTTCCTCATGACGTTCCTGCCCTACCCGAGCAGCGCGTTCGTCCCCATCGACACCATGCCCGGCTGGCTGCACGCCTTCGCCGGGAACCAGCCGGTCACCCCGCTCATCGAATCCCTGCGCGGCCTGCTCCTGGGACAGCCGGTCGGCACCGCGCCCTGGACCGCGACCGCCTGGTGCGCCGCCCTCCTGCTCCTGGGCGTCGCCGCCTCGGGACCCCTCTTCCGGCTGCGGACACGCTGAGCGGCACACCACCGGGGCCCGCGCCCGCCCCGGCCCCCGGGCCCGGAAGGCCGGGGTGCGCGCGGGCCTCTGGCGCGCGAGGAGGAGGGCGCACCCGGACCACCCGGCCCGTCCCCGCCCGCACAGCTCCGCCCCGCCCGGGCGCCACCGCTGTCCCCGTGCTCCGCCCCGCCCGGGCGCCACCGCTGTCCCCGTGCTCCGCCCCGCCGCCGCCCGGTCTCCGGGCCGGTCCGCCGGGTGTGCCGGGGGCGGTGCCGCCGCGCTATAGTGGATCTTGTCGCCGCGGCCGGGAAGTCCCGGGCGGGGGGCATGCGTTGGTGGTCCAAGGAAAGACACCCCACTTCCCGTGGGGGG
>NZ_JBSFER010000060.1:0-5976 GCF_053594535.1 Streptomyces sp. NPDC001889 | reverse complement strand
AACCACCGCCACCGCACCCGGCGTACGCACCACCTGCGCCTCGAACAACTCCACAAACGAACCGGACGGAACCGGACGCTCAGTGGCGTTCCACTCCGATACGACTCGTTCCAGCTCCGGCCCGTCCACCATCGTGAGCCGGCTGAGCGGGGCTTCCGGCGCGTGGGCCATCTGCTCCAGCAGTCGCAGCAGCCGGTTGAGCAGTCCTCGGGCCTCGTCGGCGGTGAACAGGTCAGGGCGGTAGTTGAGGCGCATCTTGAGACCGCCGACGGGGCCGGCGATCAGCCCGAGCGGGTAGTTGATCGACTCCCGGATTCCGGACTCGAATATCCGCAGTCCCCCGGGGCCTGCCATCTGAGGTTCCGCGTCGACCGGGTCCTGCTGGTTTCCGCCGCCGGAGGGGAAGTTCTCGAAGGCGAGGATGGTGTCGAAGTTGGCACCCGTGCCTGCCACGCGCTGGATATCGCTGAGGCTGAGGTACTGGTAGTCCATCAGCGCGGACTGCTCGGCCTGAAGCCCGGCCAGCATCCCCGCCACGGTCTGCGCCGGGTCCAGCCGGACCCGCACCGGCACGGTGTTGATGAACAGCCCCAGCATGCTCTCCATACCCGGAAGATCAGCCGGCCGGCCCGCCACACTCGCGCCGAAGACGATGTCCCGGCGGCCCATCAGCTTGGCCACCAGCAGACCCCAGCCCGCCTGCACCACCGTGTTCATGGTCACGCCATGGACACGGACCAGTTCTCTGAGGGCCTCGTCGAGCGCGGAATCGGCCTCACCCGACACCACCTCGCCGTGGACCAGCTCCGCGTCCCGCTCCACCGGAGCGATCAGCGACGGCTCATCCGCGCCCGCCAGCGCCTGGCGCCACGCCTCCCGCGCCGTCTCGCGGTCCTGCCGGGACAGCCATTCCAGATAGTCGCGGTACGGAGTCACCGCCGGCAGACCGCTCCCGCTGCCACCGGCCTCGTACGCCGTCCACAGCTCCTGCATCAGGATCGCCAGTGACCAGCCGTCCAGCACAATGTGATGGAGGGTGATCATCATCCGATAGCGGTCCGGTCCCATCCGTACGAGCAGGATGCGCACCAGCGGAGGCGCGGCCAGATCGAAGCGGTACGAACGCTCCTCGATCCCCAGCCGCTCGGCCTCGGTCAGGGCGTCGGCGTCGCCCAGAGTGGAGAGGTCCTCCTGCCGCCAGGGGAGAGTCACGTCGTTGGTCACGACCTGCACCGGTTGGTCAACGCCCGGGAGCTGCCGGAACCCGGCCCGGAGGCTGGCGTGCCGGTCGAGCAGTGCCTGCCAGGCCGCGCGGAGGGCCACCGGGTCCAGCGGTCCTTCGAGGCCCAGGTCGAGCTGCTCGACATAGACATCCGTGCCCTGCTCGTCGAAGAGCGCGTGGAACAGCAGCCCTTCCTGGAGGGGCGAGACCGGCAGTACTTCCACCAGGCCCGGAACCTCCGCCTCCAGCTCCTCGATCCGCGCCTGGTCCAGCGACACGAGCGAGAAGTCGGAGGGGGTGTGACCGGCCGTACTGCCCGACCCCGTGGTGTGCGTGACCAGCCCGGTCAGCATCGCCGCCCAGCCGTCCAGCAGCCGGGAGACCGCCTCCTCCTCCCACAGGTGCTCGGGCCAGAGCAGCGACAGAGTCAGCTCGGGACCCTCCGGCAGATCACGCACCGCGCCCATGACCTCCAGCGCGTGCAGGACGGGGAACTGCCCGCCCATGCTGTCCCCGGCCACACCATCGCTGGGCGGGTTCCAGCCCGTGCGAGTGCCCTTGCCGGGAGTGGGAGGTGTGGCGGAGAAGCGGCCGAGGTAGTTGAAGCCGATCTGTGCCGGGGGCAGTGCCGCCAGCTCGGGCGCGGCCTCCGGATTGAGGTGACGCAGGATACCGTAGCCCAGACCATCACCGGGGACGGCGCGGATCTGCTCCTTCACCCGCTTGAAGACCCGCCCGGCGGCAGCGCCGCCCTCCCGGACCTCCGCAGGGTCAATGGAGCCGGCGTCGAGCCGTACCGGATGGCTGCTGGTGAACCAGCCCACCGTCCGGGACAGGTCGTCGCTGTCGGCCAGCGGGACCCGGCCGTGGCTCTCGACATCCACCAGGATCGCGCTGCCACCCGCTGTGTCCTGGCCATTCCGCCACTCGGCGACGGCGGCCGTCAGACCGGTGAGCAACACGTCGTCGATGCCCGCGTGGAACGCGGTCGGGACGCTGGTCAACAGCTCCGATGTCACCGCGATGGGGATCTGGACGGACGACTGCCGCATCGTCGCCTCGATGTCCCGTTCCGGATCGACCGGCTCGTCGGTGAGAAGCGGATCGGGGCCCTGGAGGAACTCCACCCACCGGGGGGCCTCAGCCAGCCGCTCCGCGCCGGTCGCCTGGGCCGCCAGCTCGCGCGCCCAGTGCCGGAAGGATGTGGGCACCGATTGCAGAGCCGTCTCGTTGCCGGCTGCCAGTGCTTCATAAGCCTCGGCGAGGTCGGGCAGCAGCACCCGCAGGGAGACCGTGTCCACCACCAGGTGGTCGACGACGAGGAGCAGTCTTCCCAGCTCATCGGGTCCGAGGTCGAACCAGACCAGTTGGGCCATCACACCGTCCCACGGGTCCAGCCCCTGGATGGCCGCCTTCATCTCCTCACCGATCACACGGTTGCGCGCCTCGCGCTCCAGCCCGGCCGCCTCCACCCGGCGAAGGAGCCGGCCGGCGGGGACCTGGCCCGGCTCGGGCACCACGAGGTGACGGCTCCGGTCCACGGTGCCGTCGACCAGCCGGGCACGCAGGATGTCGTGGTGATCGACCAGAGTCTGGACCGCGTCCGACAGGACCGCGAAGTCCAGACCCACCGGGGTCTCCACCATCGCGGACAGCACCACCTGGCCCAGCTTCTCCGGACCGACCCGGTCGATCACCTCATGCATCACCGGAGTGAGCGGAATCTCGCCGACCCCCGGCTCCCCGCCACCCGACACCGCACCCTCGCCCACCGCAGCCGCCACCACGGCCAGACCCTCCGGCGTCTGACGCTCGAAGACCTGACGGGCGGTGATGACCAGACCCGCACGGCGAGCACTCGACACCAGCAGCATCGACATGATCGAGTCGCCGCCCAGCTCGAAGAACGAACCGTCAGCACTCACCTCGTCCAGACCGAGAACCTCGGCGAACAGGGCACACAGCCGTTCCTCTGTCGGTGTCGCGGGGGCCCGGCCGCCGCTCTCCCCCGACGACTCAGGAGCCGGCAGCGCGGCCCTGTCGAGCTTGCCGTTGACGGTCAGCGGGAGTGCGTCCAGGACGACGAAGGCCGACGGAACCATGTACTCCGGCAGGCGCGCACCCGCCGACGCCCGCAACACCTCGACCTCGACACTGTCAGCCACCGGGACGACATACGCGACCAGGCGCCTGTCCCCCGGCCGGTCCTCGCGGACGACCACCGCGGCCTGGCCGACCGTCTCGTGCGAAGCGATCACAGCTTCGATCTCACCCGGCTCGACACGGAAGCCACGGATCTTCACCTGCTCATCCGCCCGGCCGGCGAAGAGGAGCTGCCCGTCGGCTGTCCACCGGGCGAGGTCGCCCGAGCGGTACATCCGGCCGCCGGAGGGGTTGGCAACGAACCGCTCAGCGGTCAGGTCGGGCCGGCCGACGTAGCCCCGGGCCAGACCGGCACCGGCCACATACAGCTCGCCGGTGACGCCCACGGGTACGGGCTGGAGGAAATCGTCCAGGACGAAGACGCGGGCGTTGCCGATCGGGGCGCCGATGGCCGGAGGCTGATCCTCCGGACCCATCGCCGGGTCCAGCGGTACAGCGGTGGTGATCACGGTCGCCTCGGTCGGACCGTACGTATTCCACACCCGCGACCCCGCCAGCCACCGGCTCGCCAGATCAGCGTTCAACCGCTCAGCACCCAGCACCCAGTTCCGCACACCCGACACCGCACCCGGATCCAGCACACCCAGCAGCGACGGCACCACACTGGCGACTTCCACCCCGGCGGCACGGATCATCTCCGCCAGCGCCTCCGGCTCCCTCCGCTCCTCACTCGTAGCGATGGCGAGCGTCCCACCCGCACCCAGCGTCACCGCCACATCCAGCACAGCCGCATCGAAGCTGAAGGAGGCGAACTGAAGGGCGACGACACCCTCGTCGACACCGAGCACGGGACGCATCACCTGCGCGAGGTTCGCCACCCCGCCATGCGCCACCGCCACACCCTTCGGACGGCCCGTCGAACCCGACGTATAGATCACATACGCCAACTGCTCCGGACCCACCACCGTCGCCAGGGGCGTGGACGGCTGCTCCGCTACGAGAGCGGCGATCTCGTCCCAGAGCACCACCCGCACACCCTCACCCGGCAGCTCCAGCTCAGCCCCCGACAGCACCACCCCGGCACCACTGTCCGCAATCATGTAAGCGAGGCGCTCCGCCGGATGTTCCGGGTCGAGTGGCACATACGCGCCACCCGCCTTCCACACCGCCAGCAGCGCCACCACCATCTCCACCCCACGCGGCAGGCACAGACCCACCACCCGCTCACGACCCACACCCAAACCGGTCAGATAGCGGGCCAGCCGGTTCGCACGCGCCTCCAACTCCCCGTACGACAACACCTCCGACCCACACCGCACCGCGGCAACGCCCGGCGCGGCCTCGACCCTCGCCGCGAACAGACCGAGGACCGTGTCCGCCGCCACCACCCGACCGGTGTCATTCCACTCGGTGACAACCTGGGCCCGCTCGGTCTCCTCCAGGACGGATATCCGGCTCAGCCGCACGTCCGGATCGGCCGCCACCTGTTCCAGCACCCGACCCAGCCGACGGGCGAGTCCTCGCACCGTCTCCTCGTCGAAGATGTCCGTGGCGTAGAGAATCCCGCCCCCGATACCAGCCGGCGCACCCTCGGCATCACGCTCCTCCACCAGCGTCACGGAGAGATCGAACCGCGCCGCCAGTTCGGAACCCGAAGGCACGGGACCGACATCGAGGCCAGGGAGTTCCCAGTGCGCGACCGGCACGTTCTGGAGGGCCAGCATCACCTGGAACAGCGGGTTCCGGGAGAGCGACCGCACCGGGCTCAGTACATCCACCAGCCGCTCGAACGGCACATCCTGATGACCGTACGCAGCGAGATCGGTCTCCCGGACCCGCGCCAGCAGCTCACTGAAGGTCGGGTCCCCACTCAGATCCGCGCGCAGCACCAGCGTATTGACGAAGAAGCCCGCCAGATCGTCCAGCGCCGCGTCCCCGCGACCGGCGATCGGGGTGCCCAGAGGGATGTCATCTCCGGCGCCCATCCGCGAGAGCAGTACGGCTATCGCCGTGTGTACGACCATGAACATCGTCGCCCGGCTCCGGCCCGCGACCTCCACAAGTTCGGCGTGGGCCTCGGCACCGACCCGTACCGGCACCGAGCGTCCGTCGAAGGAGGGCACGGGTGGGCGCGGGCGGTCGGCCGGGAGCACCAGCTCTTCGGGGGCGCCCTCCAGGGTCTCCCGCCAGAAGCCGAGTTGCTCACTGATGAGGCTGTCGGGTTCGTCGAGGTCGCCGAGGACCTCGCGCTGCCACAGCGCGTAGTCCGCGTACTGCACCGGCAGCGGCTCCCACCCCGGCGCGCGGCCCTCCCGCCGAGCCGCGTAAGCCGTCCCCAGATCACGCGACAGCGCACCCATCGACCAGCCGTCGACCGCGATGTGATGCGCCACGATCAGCAGCACATACTCCGAAGGACCGGTGACGAAGAGCCTTGTGCGCCACGGCAGATCGACGCTCAGATCGAAGCCGTGCCCGGCATGGGTGGTCAGGACGTCTTCCAGCTCGGCTTCCGTGGTCTGGACGACGATCAGCGGTGGCCTGCCGGCCCGGCTGTCCAGGATGTGCTGGCGCGGGGCGCCGTCGGTCTCGGGGAAGACGGTCCGCAGGCTCTCGTGCCGGTCGGCCACATCGCCGAGCGCCGCTTCGAG
>NZ_JBSFER010000059.1:0-6962 GCF_053594535.1 Streptomyces sp. NPDC001889 | reverse complement strand
AGCACCGCCACCAGATCCACCGAACGGTCCATCACCACACCGACGTAATCCCCACGCCCCACACCACGAGCGACCAGACCACACGCCACCCGGTCAGCGGCCCGCTGCAACTCCGCGTACGACCACTCACGATCACCGCCAACCACCGCCACCGCACCCGGCGTACGCACCACCTGCGCCTCGAACAACTCCACAAACGAACCGGACGGAACCGGACGCTCAGTGGCGTTCCACTGATCGACCACCAGTGACCGTTCGTCATCGTCCACCAGGGCGATACGGGCCAGGGTGGCGTCCGGGTTGGCGGCCAGCCGGCTCAGCAGACGCAGCAGCCGGTCGAGAATGGACTGGGCCTCATCGGCGGTGAACAGGTCGGGCCGGTAGTTGAGACGCAGTTTCAGACCGCCGACGGGGCCGGCGATCAGCCCGAGCGGGTAGTTGATCGACTCTCTGATCCCGGACTCGAACACCCGCAGTCCGGGCGGTCCCGCGAGATCTCCCTCAGTGCTGTCCGGTGACACCTGACTCTGCACTCCGGAGAAGAAGTTCTCGAAGGCGAGGATGGTGTCGAAGTTGGCACCTGTGCCTGCCACGCGCTGGATATCGCTGAGGCTGAGGTACTGGTAGTCCATCAGCGCGGACTGCTCCGCCTGAAGCCCGGCCAGCATCCCCGCCACCGTCTGCGCCGGGTCCAGCCGGACCCGCACCGGCACGGTGTTGATGAACAGCCCCAGCATGCTCTCCATGCCCGGCAGATCAGCCGGCCGGCCCGCCACACTCGCGCCGAAGACCACATCCCGGCGGCCCATCAGCTTGGCCACCAGCAGACCCCAGCCCGCCTGCACCACCGTATTGAGCGTGACACCGTGATCACGGACCAGCGCTCGCAGAGCCTCGTCGAGCGCGGGATCGGCCTCACCCGACACCACCTCGCCGTGGACCAACTCCGCGTCCCGCTCCACCGGAGCGATCAGCGACGGCTCATCCGCGCCCGCCAGCGCCTGCCGCCACGCCTCCCGCGCCGCCCCCCGATCCTGCCGGGACAACCACTCCAGATAGTCGCGGTACGGAGTCACCGCCGGCAGACCACTCCCGCTGCCACCGGCCTCGTACGCCGTCCACAGCTCCCGCATCAGGATCGGCAGCGACCAGCCGTCCAGCACAATGTGATGGAGGGTGATCATCATCCGATAGCGGTCCGGTCCCATCCGTACGAGCAGGATGCGCACCAGCGGAGGCACGGCCAGATCGAACCGGCGAGAACGCTCCTCGACCCCCAGCCGTTCCACCCCGGCCGGCGCGTCGGCCCCGGACAGCCCCGACAGATCCACCTCACGCCACGGCAGAACCACCTCACCAGCCACCACCTGCACCGGCTGGTCCACGCCCGGGAGCTGCCGGAACCCGGCCCGCAGACTGGCATGCCGGTCGAGCAGTGCCTGCCAGGCCGCGCGGAGGGCCACCGGGTCCAGCGGCCCTTCGAGGCCCAGGTCGAGCTGCTCGACATAGACATCCGTACCCCGCTCGTCGAAGAGCGCGTGGAACAGCAGCCCTTCCTGGAGAGGCGAGACGGGGAGCACCTCCACCAATCCCGGAACCTCCGCCTCCAGCTCCTCGATCCGCGCCTGATCCAGCGACACCAGCGAGAAGTCCGAGGGCGTGTGACCAGCCGTACTGCCCGACCCCGTGGCGTGCGTGACCAGCCCGGCCAGCATCGCCGCCCAGCCGTCCAGCAGTGTCTGTACGGCGGTTTCGTCCAGCAGCGCTCCCGGCCAGAGCAGGGTGAGCGTCAGCTCGGGCCCTTCCGGCAGATCATGGACGGCGCCCAGGACTTCCAGCGCGTGCATGACCGGGTACTCGCCGCCCGGGATCTCCAGGGCCGAGTCCCCTGCCGGGGACCAGTCGGCCGAGACCGGATCAGCGGCTGTGGCGGCGGAGAAGCGGCCGAGGTAGTTGAAGCCGATCTGCGCCGGGGGCAGTGCCGCCAGCTCGGGCGCGGCCTCCGGATGGAGATGACGCAGAATGCCATACCCCAGACCATCACCGGGGACGGCGCGGATCTGCTCCTTCACCCGCTTCAACACCCGCCCGGCAGCGGCACCGCCCTCCCGCACCTCCACCGGATCGACGGAGCCGACATCCAGCCGCACCGGATGGCTGCTGGTGAACCAGCCCACCGTCCGGGACAGGTCGTCGCTGTCCCGCAGAGCGACCCGGCCATGGCCCTCGACATCCACCAGGAGACCGCCCGCGGCGGCTCCCCGATCGTGCCGCCACTCGGCGACAGCCGCCGCGAGACCCGTCAACAGCACATCGTCGACACCCGCGTGGAAAGCCGTCGGCACGCTCGTCAACAGCTCCGATGTCACCGCCACCGGAACGCGCAGCGAGATCCGCCGCATGGTGGACTCAAGGTCCCGCTCCGGGTCGACGCGCTCGTCGGTGAGGAGGGAAGCGGGGCCCTGGAGGTACTCCACCCATCGGGGAACCTCCGCCAGCCGCTCCGCGCCGGTCGCCTGCGCGGCCAGCTCGCGCGCCCAGTGCCGGAAGGACACCGGCACCGGGTCGAGCCCGGCGTCACGCCCGGCCGCCAGTTCCTCGTACGCCCGCGCGAGATCCGGCAGCAGCACCCGCCACGAGACACCGTCGACCACCAGGTGGTCCACGGCGATGAGCAGCCGGCCGGCGGTCTCGGGACCGGCGTCGAACCACACCACCTGGGCCATCACACCGGTCCGCGGATCGAGTGCGTTCATGGCCTCCCGGGTCTGGTCACTGATCAGTCGGCGCAGGTCGTTTTCTCCGTAGCCGACCGCTTCCACTCGGCGTACCCAGGATTCGACGGGTACGGTGCCCGGCTCGGGCACGACGAGCCGCCGCTCCGGTCCGTCCTCGGCCGTGAGCCGGGCCCGCAGTGCGTCGTGGTGGTCGACCAGGGCCTGGACCGCTTCCGTCAGGACGGCGAAGTCCAGCCCCGCCGGGGCATGGAGAAACGCCGGCTGGAAGACCTGGCCGAGCCGGTCGGGTCCGACACGGTCGAGGAGTTCGCGCATGACCGGTGTCAGTGGGACATCGCCGACGGCGGAGTCCCCGGCCACGGCCGTGGCCGCGGTGGCCGGGACGGCGACGGCGGCCAGCCCCTCGGGGGTCTGACGCTCGAAGACCTGGCGGGCGGTGATGACCAGACCCGCACGGCGAGCACTCGACACCAGCAGCATCGACATGATCGAGTCGCCGCCCAGCTCGAAGAACGAACCGCCGGCACTCACCTCGTCCAGACCGAGGACCTCGGCGAACAGAGCGCAGAAGATTTCTTCCTCAGGGGTCGACGGCGCCCGGCCGCCGCTCTCCCCCGACGACTCCGGAGCCGGCAGCGCGGCCCTGTCGAGCTTGCCGTTGACGGTCAGCGGGAGTGCGTCCAGGACGACGAAGGCCGACGGAACCATGTACTCCGGCAGGCGCGCACCCGCCGACGCCCGCAACACCTCGACCTCGACACTGTCAGCCACCGGGACGACATACGCGACCAGGCGCCTGTCCCCCGGCCGGTCCTCGCGGACGACCACCGCGACCTGGCCGACCGTCTCGTGCGAGGCGATCACAGCCTCGATCTCGCCGGGCTCGACACGGAAACCACGGATCTTCACCTGCTCATCCGCCCGGCCGACGAAGTGGAGCCGGCCGTCGGCTGTCCAGCGAGCGAGGTCACCCGAGCGGTACATCCGACCGCCATACGGGTTGGCAACAAACCGCTCGGCGGTCAGATCCGGCCGGCCGACGTAACCCCGGGCCAGACCGGCACCCGCCACATACAGCTCACCCGTCACACCCACCGGCACCGGCTGAAGGAAACCGTCCAGCACGAACACCCGGGCATTGCCGATCGGG
This sequence comes from Streptomyces sp. NPDC001889, assembly GCF_053594535.1. NCBI lineage: Bacteria > Bacillati > Actinomycetota > Actinomycetes > Kitasatosporales > Streptomycetaceae > Streptomyces > Streptomyces sp. NPDC001889. The sequence continues at coordinate 3,074 of NZ_JBSFER010000059.1, read as the reverse complement.
CCACCGATCGCGGGCGCCTGGTCCTCCGGTCGGATGCCCTCGTCGATGGGCGTGGCCGTGGTGATGACGGTCGCCTCGGTCGGACCGTACGTGTTCCACACGCGGGAGCCGGCGACCCACCGGCTGGCGAGATCGGCGGTCACCCGCTCGGCGCCGACCACCCAGTTCCAGACACCGGGCACGGAGACGGGGTCCAGGACGCCCAGCAGCGACGGGACGACGCTCGCGACCGCGACACCGGCGCTCTGGATCAGGCCGGCGAGTGCCTCGGGCTCCCTCCGCTCCTCGCTCGACGCGATGGCGAGCGTCCCACCGGCACCGAGCGTGACCGCGACATCGAGAACCGCCGCGTCGAAGCTGAACGACGCGAACTGAAGGGCGACGACACCCTCGTCGACACCGAGCACGGGGCGCATCACCTGCGCGAGGTTCGCCACCCCGCCGTGGGCGACCGCCACACCCTTCGGACGGCCCGTCGAACCCGACGTATAGATCACATACGCCAACTGCTCCGGACCCACCACCGTCTCCAGAGCCGTGGACGGCTGCTCCGCGACGAGAGCGGCGATCTCGTCCCAGAGCACCACCCGCGCACCCTCACCCGGCAGCTCCAGCTCAGCCCCCGACAGCACCACCCCGGCACCACTGTCCGCAATCATGTAAGCGAGACGCTCCGCCGGATGCTCCGGGTCAAGCGGCACATACGCGCCACCCGCCTTCCACACCGCCAGCAGCGCCACCACCATCTCCACCCCACGCGGCAGGCACAGACCCACCACACACTCCCGACCCACGCCCAGGTCTCTCAGATAGCGGGCCAGCCGATTCGCACGCGCCTCCAACTCCCCGTAAGAGAGTGTCCCGGTCCCGGAGCGGAGCGCGGCGGTGTCGGGGGTCCGTGCGGTCCAGGCGCCGAGGAGATCGAGGAAAGTACCCCCCTCGACCGGCTGGACGGAGCTGCTCCAGTCGCCCACCACCAGGGCCCGCTCGGCCTCACCGAGCACATCGATCTCACTGAGCCGGACTCGCGGGTTGGCCACGATCTGCTCCAGCACGCGCACCAGGCGCTGGGCCAGGGCATCCGCGGTGTCCGTGTCGAACATGTCCGTCGCGTAGAGGACCCCGCCGCCGATACCGGCCGGGGCGCCGTCCTCGTCACGCTGCTCGACCAGGTCGAGGGAGAGATCGAATCGGGCGGCCTCCGCGGCGAACGGCACCGGGTCGACGGCGAGACCCGGCAGCTCCCAGCGTGCGGAGGCGGCGGTCTGCAGCGACATCATGACCTGGAAGAGCGGGTTCCGGGAGAGTGACCGCACCGGGTTCAGCACCTCCACCAGCCGCTCGAACGGCACATCCTGGTGGGCGTAGGCCGCGAGGTCGGTTTCGCGGACCCGTGCCAGCAGCTCGGTGAAGGTCGGGTCCCCGCTCAGATCCGCGCGCAGCACCAGCGTATTGACGAAGAAGCCCGCCAGGTCGTCCAGCGCGGCGTCCCCGCGACCGGCGATCGGGGTACCGATGGGGATGTCGTCCCCGGAACCCATCCGCGACAGCAGCATGGCCACCGCGGCATGCATGACCATGAACATCGTCGCCCGGCCACGCCCCGCGACCTCCACCAGACCGGCGTGGGTGCGCGCGCCGACCCGTACGGGCACGATGCCGCCCTGGAAGGTGGACACGGCCGGCCTGGGCCGGTCGCTGGGCAGAGTCAGTTCCTCGGGGGCGCCCGTCAGCGCCTGGCGCCAGTGGTCGATCTGTGCGCTGATGAGGCTGTCGGGGTCGTCGAGGTCGCCGAGGACCTCGCGCTGCCACAGCGCGTAGTCCGCGTACTGCACCGGCAGCGGCTCCCACCCCGGCGCGCGGCCATCGCGGCGCGCGGCATAGGCGGTGCCGAGGTCGCGGGAGAGGGCGCCCATCGACCAGCCGTCGACCGCGATGTGGTGCGCCACGATCAGCAGCACGTGCTGGGAGTCCCCGGTGGCCAGCAGACGTATCCGCCAGGGGAGGTCGACGCTCAGATCGAAGCCGCGGACCGCGTGGTCGGCGAGGGTTTCGTCGAGTTCGGCCTCACTGGTCTGGATGACGGTCAGCGGGGGGCGGCCGGCGGCGCCTTCCAGGATGTGCTGGCGCGGGGCGCCGTCGGTCTCGGGGAAGACGGTCCGCAGGCTCTCGTGCCGGTCGGCCACATCGCCGAGCGCCGCTTCGAGGGCCGCCACATCCAGTTCGCCGGACATCCGCAGCGCGAGCGGCAGGCTGTACACGGCGCCGGCGTCCGGGTCGCTCTCCTCCAGCCGGTTCAGGAACCACATCCGCTGCTGGGCGAAGGAGAGGGGTACGACATCGGGGCGCGGCCGTGGTGTCAGCGCCGCGCGTACGTCACCGCGTGCGCCGCCGATGAGCCGCGCGACGGCTGCCACGGTCGGCGAGGCGAACAGTTCCCGGATGCTCAGCTCGGTGTCCAGCACCGCCCGGGCGCGGGCGATGAGGCGCATGGCGAGGAGGGAGTCGCCGCCGAGGTCGAAGAACGACACCTCGGCCCCGACCCGGTCCAGACCCAGCACCTCGGCGAACAGTCCGCACAGGACCTCCTCCACCGGGGTGGCCGGGCCCCGGCCGCCCGCCTGACGGGCGAAGTCGGGGGCGGGGAGGGCAGCGCGGTCGAGCTTGCCGTTGCCGGTGACGGGCAGGGTGTCCAGGACCATGACGGCGGCCGGGACCATGTACTCCGGCAGCGCGGTGGCGACGGCGGCGCGCAGTTCGCGTCCGATGTCGAAGGCCGTATCGGTGGTGCCGGAGCGCGTTTCGGTGGCGGTTGCCGTGTGGGTGCCGTCCGCCGTGTGGGTGGCGGTGGCGGCGACCACATAGGCCACGAGGTGTCTGTCTCCGGCCCGGTCCTCGCGGACGATCACGGCGGCCTGGTTCACACTCTCGTGCGCGGCGAGTACGGCTTCGATCTCGCCTGGTTCCACCCGGTAGCCACGGATCTTCACCTGCTCGTCCGCACGCCCCGCGAACAGCAACTGCCCCTCGGCGTTCCAACGAGCCAGATCACCCGAACGGTACATCCGCCCGCC
>NZ_JBSFER010000058.1:0-7270 GCF_053594535.1 Streptomyces sp. NPDC001889 | reverse complement strand
GGCGGGCGGATGTACCGTTCGGGTGATCTGGCTCGTTGGAACGCCGAGGGGCAGTTGCTGTTCGCGGGGCGTGCGGACGAGCAGGTGAAGATCCGCGGCTACCGGGTGGAACCAGGCGAGATCGAAGCTGTACTCGCCGCGCATGCGTCCGTCGGCCAGGTCGCGGTGGTCGTCCGCGAGGACCGGCCGGGCGAGAAACGACTGGTGGCGTATGTCGTACCGGGCGCCGAGCACCCGGGTACCGGTGAGGAGCTGCGGGAGTACGCCGGTGGCCGACTGCCCGAGTACATGGTCCCGGCGTCCGTGGTGGTCCTGGACACCCTGCCGGTCACGGCCAACGGAAAGCTGGACCGTGCGGCGCTGCCGGCGCCGGAGCCGGCGGTGCGGGCGGGCGGCCGGGGCCCGGCCACGCCGGTGGAGGAGGTCCTGTGTGGACTGTTCGCCGAGGTCCTGGGTCTGGACCGGGTCGGGGCCGAGGTGTCGTTCTTCGCCCTCGGCGGCGACTCCCTCCTCGCCATGCGCCTCATCGCCCGTCTCCGGGCCGTCCTCGACACCGAGGTGCGCATCAAGGATCTGTTTGTCACACCGACGGTCGCCGGGGTGGCCCGGCTGATTGACGGGGGTGAGGACGGGGTTCGGGTGCCGTTGGCTGCCCGGGACCGGCCTGAGGTGCTGCCGCTGTCGTTCGCCCAGCAGCGGATGTGGTTCCTGAACCGGCTGGAGGAGACCGACTCGGGTGCGGACGCTGCCTACAACCTTCCGCTCGCGCTGCGTCTGTCGGGTGAGCTGGATGTGGCGGCGCTCGAAGCGGCGCTGGGTGATGTGGCCGACCGGCACGAGAGCCTGCGGACCGTGTTTCCGGAGCGGAACGGCACCCCGCGCCAGGAGATCCTGACGGGCGCCGCCGGCCGGCCCCCGCTCACCGTCACCGAGACCACCGAGACCGAACTCCCGGACGTTCTCCGGGCCCACTCCGCAGCCGGATTCGATGTCAGTGCGGATCTGCCCTGGCGGGTCTGGTTGCTGGTGACGGGCCCTTCGGAGTGTGTGCTGTTGATCGTGGCGCATCACATCGCGGTGGACGGCTGGTCGATGGGCGCGCTGTCGCGTGATCTGGGGACGGCTTACGCGGCACGGCGGGAGGGCCGGGCGCCGGGGTGGGACGCGCTGCCGGTGCAGTACGCGGACTACGCGCTGTGGCAGCGCGAGGTCCTCGGCGACCTCGGCGACCCCGACAGCCTGGTGCGTGTCCAACTGGACTACTGGCGAGGGGCCCTGGCGGGGGCGCCCGAGGAACTGACTCTGCCGGTGGACCGTTCACGGCCTGCCGTCTCCACCTTCCAGGGGCGTTCGGTGCCGGTACGGGTCGGTGCCGAAGCCCACGCCGGTCTGGTTGAGGTCGCCGGGCGGAACCGGGCGACGATGTTCATGGTCGTCCATGCCGCGCTGGGTGTGCTGCTCTCGCGGATGGGCGCCGGGGCCGATATCCCGGTCGGGACCGCGATCGCCGGCCGTGGCGAGGCGACCCTCGACGGTCTGGCCGGTCTTTTCGTCAACACGCTCGTCCTTCGTGCGGACTTGAGTGGGGACCCGACCTTCAGTGAGCTGCTGGCGCGGGTCCGGGAGACCGATCTCGCTGCGTACGGTCATCAGGATGTGCCGTTCGAGCGGCTGGTGGATGTACTGAGCCCGGTGCGGTCGCTCTCCCGGAACCCGCTGTTCCAGGTGATGCTGGCCCTCCAGAACGTGCCGGAGGCCCGCTGGGAACTCCCCGGTCTTGAGGTTGATCCGCTGCCTCCGGCCTCGGAGCTGGCGGCCCGGTTCGATCTGTCGGTGACCCTGGCCGAGGAGCGTGATGCCGAGGGTGCGCCGGCTGGTATCGGGGGCGGGATTCTCTACGCCACGGACATCTTCGACGAGGAGACGGTACGGGGGCTGGCGCGTCGGCTGGGTCGGGTGCTGGAGCAGGTGGCGGCCGATCCGGAGGCCAGGCTGAGCCGGATCGAGGTACTGGACGAGATCGAGCGGGCGCAGGTTGTCACCGAGTGGAATGACACCGGTCGGGTGGTGGCGGCGGACACGGTCCTCGGTCTGTTCGCTGCTCAGGCCGTTCGGATTCCCGATGTTGCCGCGGTGCGGTGTGGGTCGGTGGTGTTGTCGTACGGGGAGTTGGAGGCGCGTGCGAACCGGCTGGCCCGGTATCTGACCGGTTTGGGTGTGGGTCGGGAGTGTGTGGTGGGTCTGTGCCTGCCGCGTGGGGTGGAGATGGTGGTGGCGCTGCTGGCGGTGTGGAAGGCGGGTGGCGCGTATGTGCCGCTTGACCCGGAGCATCCGGCGGAGCGTCTCGCTTACATGATTGCGGACAGTGGTGCCGGGGTGGTGCTGTCGGGGGCTGAGCTGGAGTTGCCGGGTGAGGGTGTGCGGGTGGTGCTCTGGGACGAGATCGCCGCTCTCGTCGCGGAGCAGCCGTCCACGCCCCTGGAGACGGTGGTGGGTCCGGAGCAGTTGGCGTATGTGATCTATACGTCGGGTTCGACGGGCCGTCCGAAGGGTGTCGCGGTCGCCCATGGCGGGGTGGCGAACCTCGCGCAGGTGATGCGTCCCGTGCTCGGTGTCGACGAGGGTGTCGTCGCCCTTCAGTTCGCGTCGTTCAGCTTCGATGCGGCGGTGCTGGATGTCGCGGTCACGCTGGGTGCGGGTGGGACGTTGGCTATCGCGTCGAGTGAGGAGCGGAGGGAGCCGGAGGCGCTGGCGGAGATGATCCGTGCCGCCGGTGTTGAGGTTGCCAGTGTGGTGCCGTCGCTGCTGGGTGTGCTGGATCCGGGTGCGGTGTCGGGTGTGCGGAACTGGGTGCTGGGTGCGGAGCGGTTGAACGCTGATCTGGCGAGCCGGTGGCTGGCGGGGTCGCGGGTGTGGAATACGTACGGTCCGACCGAGGCGACCGTGATCACCACCGCTGTACCGCTCGATCCGGCGATGGGTCCGGAGGATCAGCCTCCGGCCATCGGCGCCCCCATCGGCAACGCCCGGGTGTTCGTGCTGGACGATTTCCTCCAGCCGGTGCCGGTGGGTGTGACGGGTGAGCTGTATGTGGCGGGTGCCGGTCTGGCCCGGGGCTATGTCGGCCGGCCCGACCTGACCGCTGAGCGGTTCGTTGCCAACCCCTCCGGCGGCCGGATGTACCGCTCGGGCGACCTCGCTCGCTGGACCGTTGACGGGCAGCTCCTCTTCGCGGGCCGGGCGGATGAGCAGGTGAAGATCCGTGGTTTCCGGGTCGAGCCGGGTGAGATCGAGGCTGTGATCGCTTCGCACGAGACGGTCGGCCAGGTCGCGGTGGTCGTCCGCGAGGACCGGCCGGGAGACAAGCGCCTCGTCGCGTATGTCGTCCCGGCCGCGGAGGCCGTCGACACCGACGCGCTGAAGCGGCACGCCGGAGACCGGCTGCCCGAGTACATGGTCCCGGCCGCGATCGTCGTCCTGGACGCACTCCCGCTGACCGTCAACGGCAAGCTCGACCGCGCCGCCCTCCCCGTGCCCGAAGTGGCGGTGCCACAGGGACCGGGCCCGTCCACGCCGGCAGAGGAGACGCTCTGTGTGCTCTTCGCCGAGGTACTCGGCCTGGAGCAGGTCGGTGTCGGTGACTCCTTCTTCGAGCTGGGCGGCGACTCGATCATGTCGATGCTGCTGGTGTCGAGTGCTCGCCGCGCGGGTCTCGTCATCACCGCCCGCCAGGTCTTCGAGCGCCAGACCCCCGGCGACCTGGCCGCCGTCGCCGTCCCGACCGGCGGTGGCCCCGCCGCTGCGGGAGACACCCCCGTGGGCGATGTTCCGCTGACCCCGGTCATGCGTGAGCTGCTGGACCGTGTCGGCACCTCGCGGGTGAGCCAGGCCGTCCAGTCGGCGCTGCTGGTTGCTCCGGCCGGGCTGGACCTCGTGGTTCTCACCCGTGCCGTACAGGCGCTGATCGACCACCACGACGCACTGCGGGCCCGGCTGACGGCCGGGGACGACGGACCTGAGCGGCTGCGGCTCGTCGTGCCCGGGCCGGGCACCGTACCCGCCGATTCATGGCTCCAGCGGGTGGATGCGGCAGACCCGGCGGACGAGAGGCAGCCGAGCCGCCGGCTGACCGAGCTGATCGGTGAGCAGACCCGGGCGGCCGTGGCACGGCTCGATCCATCCGCCGGTGTCATGGGGCAGGTGGTGTGGTTCGACACTGGCCCGGATTCCCGGGGGCGGCTGCTGATCGTCATCAACCACCTGGTTGTGGACGGAGTGTCCTGGCGGCTGCTGGTCCCCGATCTCGCCGAGGCGTACACGGCACTGGCCGAGGGGCGCGATCCCGTACTCCAGAGCGCACCCACATCGTTCCGCCACTGGGCACGCCGGCTGGCGGCACAGGCCACCACCGAGGAAAGGCTCGCGGAGCTGCCTCGATGGGTGGAGTTCCTCCAGGGGCCGGGCGCGTCGCTCACCACCGGGCCGGTGGACCCGGACCGGGATCTGGAGGCGACGATGCGCCGGCTGTCCGTGGAGGTCCCGATCGACACGACATCGCACCTGCTCACCAGCGTCCCGGCGGCGTTCCACACCGGAATCGACGATGTGCTGCTCACCGGGCTGACGGCCGCGGTGGCGGAGTGGCGGCGCCGGCGGGGGCACACGGCGGCCGGGCTGCTGGTGGATCTGGAGGGGCACGGCCGGGTTCCGCTGGCCGAGGGCGACGATCTGTCGCGGACGGTGGGCTGGTTCACCGGCAGCAACCCGGTACGGCTCCGCCTCGGCACCACCGACTTCGCCGGGCTGCGAGCGGGTGCCCCGGTCGCGGGCCGCACGGTCAAGGACATCAAGGAGCAGCTGCGTTCGGTCCCGGGCGACGGTCTCGGATACGGCATGCTCCGCCATCTCAACCCCGACACCGCGCCCGAACTGGCGGCACTGGCCCCGGCGCAGATCGGCTTCAACTACCTCGGCAGATTCCCTGCCGCCACCGAAGTCGCCCAGGGGGCGCGGAAGGACTGGTCACCGGCCGATGCGAGCGAATCCGACGGCGGTATGCGCGGCGAGTATCCGGTCCTGCACGCACTGGAGGCCCTGGGGGTTGTCCACGATCTGCCCGAAGGGCCCCGGCTCACTCTCACCCTGGCCTGGCCTGCGGCCCTGCTCGACGAGCCGTCCGTCCAGGCACTGGCGGACGGGTGGGCGGCCATGCTGACCGGCCTCGCCACCCACACCTCGGGCTCCGGCGGCGGTGGCCACACTCCGTCCGACTTCTCATTGATCACGCTCGACCAGAACCAGATCGACGAACTTGAGACTGCACTTGCGAACGAGGGGGGCGCACGATGACTCAGATGCGGATCGAGGACGTTTGGCCGGTTTCTCCGCTTCAGGAGGGGCTGCTGTTCCACGCGCTCTTCGATGAGCAGGGCACTGACGTCTATGTCGAGCAGATGGTTCTGGGCATCGAAGGGCCGCTGGACGCGGCTGTGCTGCGTGCGTCGTGGCAGGCGCTCCTGGACCGGCACGCCAGTCTCCGGGCCGGGTTCCGGCAGCTCCCCGGAGTGGATCAGCCGGTGCAGGTGATCGCCCGCCAGGTGGTTCTGCCGTGGCGTGAGGAGGATCTGTCGGGGCTGCCCGAGGCCGACGCGCTGGCCGGGGTGGAACGGCTGGGCGTCGAGGAGCGGGCGCGCCGGTTCGATCTGGCAGTGCCGCCGCTTCTGCGGATTCTGCTGGTCAAGGTGGGCGCTGAGCGCTATCGCGCGGTCGTGACCCTGCATCACATCGTGCTGGACGGCTGGTCGCTGCCGGTTCTGATGCGGGAGCTGTGGACGGCGTACGAGGCCGGGGGCGGTACGGGCGGCCTGCCGCCGGTGACTCCGTACCGGTCCTACCTGGAGTGGCTGGGCCGCCAGGACAAGGAAGCGGCCCGCGAGGCATGGCGGCAGGCGCTGGAGGGCGCGGAGGAGCCGACCCTCATCGCCCCGGTCGACCGGAACGCCGCCCCGGTCCACGGCGAGCTGGTCACGGCGCGGGCCGGCGCCGAGCTGAACGACAGTCTCCAGGAGTTGGTGCGTGTTCATGGGGTGACCATGAATACGGTGGTGCAGGCGGCGTGGGGTCTGCTGGTGGGGAAGCTGACGGGTCGCCGGGATGTGGTCTTCGGCGCGAGTGTGGCGGGGCGGCCGGCTGATCTGCCGGGTATGGAGAGCATGCTGGGGCTGTTCATCAACACCGTGCCGGTGCGGGTCCGGCTGGACCCGGCGCAGACGGTGGGCGGACTGCTGGCGGAGCTTCAGGCGGAGCAGTCCGCGCTCATGGACTACCAGCATCTGAGCCTCACGGACGTCCAGCGGCTGGCGGGCCCCGGCGCCCACTTCGACACCATCATGGCCTTCGAGAACTTCCCCTCGGGCCTGAGCGGTGACTCCCCGGCGGACGACGACGCGCTCCCCGGCCCGCCCGGACTCCGGGTCACCGGCGCCGGATTCCAGGAATCGATCAACTATCCGCTGGGACTGGTGGCGGGCTCGATCGGTGGTCTGGGTCTGCGGTTGAACTATCGCCCGGATGTGTTCGGCGTTGAGGAGGCGCGGGGGGTTCTTGACCGGTTGTTGCGGTTGCTGGAGCAGATGGCGGCTGATCCGGGTGGTCGGCTGAGTCGTCTCGCGGTGCTGGACGAGGTCGAGTTCGAGCGGGTGGTGTCGGGGTGGAACGACACGGAGCGTCCGTTGTCGGCGGGTTCGCTGGTGGAGTTGTTCGAGGCGCAGGTGGGCCGTTCGCCCGATGCGGTCGCGGTGGTCGGCGAGGACCGTGCGTGGTCGTACGCGGAGCTGAACCGGGCCGCTGACCGGGTCGCGTGCGGACTCGCCGCCCGTGGAGTCGTCCGCGGAGACCTCGTCGGTGTGGTGATGGACCGCTCCGTGGACCTGGTGGCCGTGCTCCTGGGCGTCGCCAAGGCCGGTGCCGGCTACGTTCCCGTCGACACCACCTCCCCGATCGCCCGCCGGCAGCAGGTTCTGGCGCGGGTCGGGCTCGTGGTGGCGGACCAGGACGTGCCCGGTTCGCTGGTGGACGTGGTCCCGGCCGGCGTACTGCTGTCCGGACCCGACGGCACTCCCCGGACCACCGTCGACGGTGACGATGTGGTGTATGTGATGTTCACGTCGGGGTCTTCGGGTGTGCCGAAGGGTGTGGAGGTTTCGCATGCTTCGGTGGTGGCTCTGGTGGTGGACGGGTGCTGGAGTGCGGCGGCCCGGGACCGGGTGTT
>NZ_JBSFER010000057.1:0-9424 GCF_053594535.1 Streptomyces sp. NPDC001889 | reverse complement strand
GGTGTGGTGGTGCCGGCGGGTGTGGGTGGGGTGTCGGTGGGTGTGGCGGAGGCGGAGGCCGGGGCCGCGGGTTTCCCGGGGGGTGATGTGGAGGATGGGGAGCGGCTTCGTCCGGTGTCGGTGGATGATGTGGCGTATGTGATCTATACGTCGGGTTCCACGGGCACCCCCAAAGGCGTGGCGATGCCCGCCGGAGCCGTCGTCAATCTGCTGCGCTGGCACGCGGAGCGGGACGCCGGTGACGGGGAGGGCCCGGAGCGCGTGGGCCAGTTCACCTCGCCCGGCTTCGATGTCTCCGTCCAGGAACTCTTCGCCACCCTGACCTCCGGCGGCACCCTGGTGATCCCGCCCGGCGAGGTCAGGGGCGACATGGACCGGTACGCCGGGTGGCTGGACGAGCAGCGGATCACCCGGCTGTACGCCCCCACCCAGGTGATCGAGGCGGTGGCCGCCGCCGCGGCCCGGCAGGACCGCACCCTGCCCGCCCTGCGCCATATCGCCCAGGCGGGCGAGGCCCTGGTCGCGGGCGAGGAGCTGGTCCGCTTCTGCGGACGGGTCCCCGGCCGCAGGCTGCACAACCACTACGGCCCGACCGAGACCCATGTGGTCACCGCCACCACCCTGCCCGAGCCGCTCCCGGACGGACCCTTCGCCGCGTCCATCGGGGGTCCGATCGCGGGGGTGCGGGTGCGGGTGCTGGACGGTGCTCTGGAGCGGGTGCCGGTGGGGGTGGTGGGGGAGCTGTATGTCTCCGGTGGGGCGCTGGCGCTGGGGTATCTGAACCGGCCGGGGCTGACGGCGGAGCGTTTCGTGGCCGATCCGTTCGGTCCGGCCGGGGCGCGGATGTACCGCACCGGCGACCTGGTGCGCTGGGGCGAGGACGGTGAGCTGTGGTTCATGGGCCGGGCGGACCAGCAGGTGAAGGTGCGCGGGTTCCGGATCGAGCCGGGTGAGATCGAGCAGGTGCTGATGGGGCATCCGGCGGTGGCGCAGGCGGTGGTGACGGTCCGGGAGGACCGGCCGGGGGACCAGCGCCTCGTGGCGTACGTCCAGACCACGGACCCCCAGACCGCTCTCCAGCCCACCGCTCTCCAGCCCACCGCTCTCCAGCCCACCGCTCTCCAGAGCACGGACCTCCGGACCACCGGCCTCCAGACCGGAGATGCCCAGCCCGCGGACCTCCACCCCGCCGATCAGGGGCCGGCCGATCCGCAGGCCCTGCGCCGCCATCTCGCGGAGCTGCTCCCGGGCCATATGGTGCCCGCCGCCGTGGTCCCGCTGCCCGCGCTGCCGCTCAACCGCAACGGCAAGGTCGACCGGGCGGCCCTGCCCGCGCCCGACTACACGGGCCCCGCCGCCGGCCGGGCACCCGCCACCGCGCGCGAGGAGGCGCTGTGCCGGATCTTCGCCGAGGTGCTCGGCCGGCCCGGGGTCGGCCCCGATGACGGCTTCTTCGACCTCGGCGGCCACTCCCTCCTCGCCACCTCCCTCCTCGCCCGGACCCGCACCGTCCTCGGCGCCGACCTGCCGCTGCGCGATGTGTACGAGGCCCAGACGCCGGCCCGCGTCGCCGCCCTGCTCGACGAGCGCGACCGCGACGAGGGCCGGACCGGCGACCCGGCCGGAACCCGGCGTACCGCACTGCCCCTGGACACCCTGCTCCCGCTGCGCCGGGAGGGCACCCGGGCCCCGCTCTTCTGCGTCCACCCGGCGTCCGGGCTGAGCTGGTCCTACGCGGGTCTGCTCAGCACCCTCCGCGAGGACATCCCGCTCTGGGGCCTCCAGGCCCCGGGCCTGACCGGCGCCGGCGGCACCGACCCCCACCCGCCCGTGAGCCTCACCGACGCGGCGGCCCGGTATCTGGCCGAGGTGCGGGCCGTCCAGCCGCAGGGCCCGTACCACCTGCTGGGCTGGTCCTTCGGCGGCACGATCGCCCATGAGATGGCGGCGCTGCTCCAGGAGGAGGGCGAGCGCGTGGCCACCCTCGTCCTGCTGGACGCCTATCCGGGCCCCGCCGCCCTGGCCGCCCACCGCGCCGGCGCCGCCGATCCGGAGGTGCTCGACGAGGAGACCGCGGCCGTCCTCGACGCCCCCACCCGGCGGGCGGTCGCGGCGGCGGCCGAGCGCCACCGCGCGCTCATGCGGACCGCCCTGCCCCGGGTGTTCAAGGGGGACGCCCTGGTCTTCGAGGCCGTGTCGGACACGGACCCCGGGGCCACCACCGGGACCGGGGCCCTGTGGCGGCCGTACATCGACGGCGCGGTGATCACCCATGAGCTGGGCTGCGCGCACCGGGACATCGGCCGTGCCGATGTGCTCGCCCGGATCGGTCCGACGGTGTCCCACCGCATGTCCGCCACCGAGGTCTGACCACCCCCGGGCGGGGGCGCGACCCGCCCCCGCCCGGCGGGAACCATCAGCGAACCAGCAAGCCTTATGAGGGAGTTCGTCATGCCCAGTGAAGAGTTCGATGTCGTGGTCGTCGGCGGCGGTCCCAGTGGATCGACGCTGTCCACCCTGGTGGCCAAGAAGGGGCATCGGGTGCTCCTGCTGGAGAAGGAGACGTTTCCGCGCTACCAGATCGGCGAGTCGCTGCTCCCGGCGACCGTGCACGGCATCTGCGGTCTGCTCGGTGTCGCCGACGAGGTGGCGAAGGCCGGGTTCACGGTCAAGCGGGGCGGCACCTTCCGCTGGGGCTCCAACCCGGAGCCCTGGCAGTTCGCCTTCGCGGTCTCGCCGAAGATGGCGGGTCCCACCTCGCACGCCTACCAGGTCGAGCGGATGAAGTTCGATCAGATCCTGCTGGACAACGCCCGCTTCAACGGCGTCGAGGTGCGGGAGAGGTGCGCGGTCCTCAGGGTGATCGAGGAGAACGGCCGGGTCACCGGCGTCCACTACCGCGACGACGAGGGCCGGGAGCGCACCGTCCACGCCCGCTATGTCGTGGACAGCTCCGGCAACACCGGCCGGCTGCACAAGGCGGTCGGCGGCACCCGCGCGTACTCCGACTTCTTCCGGAACCTCGCCGTCTTCGGCTACTTCGAGGGCGGCAAGCGGCTGCCCGAGCCCAACTCGGGCAATATCCTCTGCGCCGCCTTCGACAGCGGCTGGTTCTGGTACATCCCGCTGAGCCCCACGCTCACCAGCGTCGGCGCGGTCGTCAACCGCGAATGGGCCGACCGTGTCCAGGGCGACCCGGAGCAGGCGCTGCTCGGGCTCATCGACGACTGCGATCTGATCAAGGACCATCTGTCGGAGGCCACCCGGGTCACCACGGGACCGTACGGGCAGGTCCGGGTCCGCAAGGACTGGTCGTACATCAACAGCAGCTTCTGGAAGCCCGGCATGGTGCTCACCGGGGACGCCGCCTGTTTCGTCGACCCGGTGTTCTCCTCCGGGGTGCACCTGGCCACCTACGGCGCGATGCTCGCGGCCCGTTCGATCAACAGCAGCCTGGCCGGCACCGTCCCGGAGGAGCAGGCGTTCGAGGAGTTCGAGCGGCGCTACCGCAAGGAGTACGCCGTCTTCTACGAGTTCCTGATCTCCTTCTACTCCCTCCATGTCGACGAGCAGTCCTATTTCTGGCAGGCCAAGCAGGTCACCGCCTACCCCAAGTCCGACCTGGAGGCCTTCGTCGACCTGGTGGGCGGGGTCTCCTCCGGCGAGCGGGATCTGATCGAGGCCGGTGACCGGCTCGCCAGCAGCTCGTGCGAGCTGTCCCGGGCCGTGCACGGCGCGGGCGCCGCGACCGGGGGCACCGGGGGTTCGCGCGGCGGCCTCTTCCACGCCCCGATCGTCGCCGACGTCATGCGGGAGGGCGCCCATGTCCAGGCGCGCGCCCTGCTCGGCGAGGACGCGGGCCCCGAGACGGCGGACCTCGACGGCGGTCTCGTCTCCTCCGGCGACGGACTGTCCTGGGTGCTCCCCAACCACGGCTGAGAGAGGACGACCACCGTGCAGAGCAGTGTCTACGAGCAGGAGCACGAGGACTTCCGGCAGACCGTCCGGGCCTTTCTCACCAAAGAGGCCGCGCCGGTGTACGACGAGTGGATCGAGGCCGGCACGGCGCCGCGCGACTTCTGGCGCAGAGCCGGCGACCTGGGGCTGCTCTGCTTCCAGGCGCCCCAGGAGTACGAGGGTCCGGGCTCCGACGACTTCCGGTTCAACGCGGTGCTCACCGAGGAAATGGAGGCTCTCGGCATCTCGTACGGCGGATTACGCGTCCAGAACGATGTTGTTCTGCCCTATCTGCTGCGGTATGCCACCGATGAGCAGCGGCGCCGCTGGCTGCCCGGGATGGTCGGCGGCGAGCTGGTCACGGCCATCGCCATGTCGGAGCCGGGCACCGGCTCCGACATCTCCGGCATCACCACGTCCGCTGTCCGCGACGGCGACCACTACGTGGTCAACGGGTCCAAGACCTTCATCAGCAACGGCACCCACGCCGATCTCGTCATCACCGCCGTGCGCACCGATCCCAAGCAGCGGTACGGCGGACTGACCCTGCTGATGGTCGAGACGACCGCCGGCGGATTCAGCCGGGGCGGCAATCTGAAGAAGATCGGGCAGAGCACCCAGGACACCTGTGAGCTGTTCTTCGACGACCTGCGGGTTCCCGTCGCCGACCGGCTCGGGGCCGAGGGCCGCGCCTTCGACTATCTGACGTCGAACCTGCCGCAGGAGCGCCTCTCCATCGCGGTGGCGGCGCAGTCCGGCGCGGAGGCCGCGCTGGAGCGCACCATCGGGTACGTCAGGGAGCGCACCGCCTTCGGCAACAGGCTGAGCGACTTCCAGAACACCAAGTTCGTCCTCGCCGAGTCGGCCGCGGAACTGCGGGCCGGGCGGGCGCTGCTGGACCAGTCCCTGCTGGCCCATGTGCGCGGCGAGCTCGACGCGGCCGAGGCGGCCGTCGTCAAGCTCTTCTGCACCGAGACACAGGGCCGGGTGGTGGACCGCTGCCTCCAGCTGCACGGCGGGTACGGCTATCTCCACGAGTACCCCATCGCCAGGTCCTGGACCGACGCCCGGGTCAACCGCATCTTCGGCGGCTCCAGCGAGATCATGAAGTCGATCATCGCCAACTCCCTCGACCTGTGAGCCGGGCGGAGGGCCCCGCGGGCGGGGAAGGCGCCCGGGGTGAGGGCGCCGGCGAGGACGAGGACGCGGAGGTCCTCCGGTGACGTCCCATCATGTCCTGCTGCTCTTCGCCGACCTGGCGCTGATCCTGGTCCTGGTCGGCCTGCTGCACCGGCTGTGCCGAAGACTCGGGCAGCCACCGGTCATCGGCGAGATCCTGGTCGGGGTCCTCCTCGGCCCGACGCTGCTCGGGGCGGGGGTCGCCGGGGCGCTCTTCCCCGGCGCCCTCCTCCCGGCGCTGCACGCGCTGGGCAATCTGGGGCTCGCCCTGCTGATGTTCACCGTCGGCATGGAGATCGACGCCCGGGTGCTCCGGGGCGGCGGGCGCCGGGTGGCCGGGGTGGTGATCGGGGCGGTGACCGTGCCGTTCGTCCTCTCGCTCCCGCTCGGTCTGTTCCTGCTGCGCGACCACACCCCGTCCGACCGGGGCGGCTTTCTGCTCTTCCTGGGCGTGGCGATGTCGGTGACCGCCTTCCCCGTGCTGGCCAGAATCCTGATCGATCTGCGCCTCCAGCGGACCCCGCTGGGCTCCACGGCGCTGGCGAGCGCGGCGGTCGGCGATGTGCTGTGCTGGGCGCTGCTGGCCCTGGCCGTCGCCATGACCGGCGGGGCACAGGAGGTGCCGGTCTGGCAGTCGCTGCTGATCGTGCCCTTCGCCGCCGGGATGCTGCTGGTGGCCGGCCCGCTGCTGCGCCGGCCCGGGCTCTTCCGGGCGGGCGACGGCCGGGCGGGGGACGGCCGGGCGGGCACCGGAAGGGCCGGCCAGGACAGCGGAACGCCGCTGATCGTCGTCTTCGGCGGGCTGCTGCTGTGCTGTGCGGCGACCGAGTGGATGGGCTTCCACTTCATCTTCGGCGCGTTTCTCTTCGGGGTGGTGATGCCCCGCGAGGGCCCGCTGGCCGGGCAGGCGGTGCGCGCGACGGCGGGCATCGGCTCGGCGGTGCTGCTGCCGGTGTACTTCGTCCTCGCGGGGCTGCGCGTCGATCTGTCGGACTTCGACGGCGGCGATCTGATCGACCTGGCGCTGATCCTGCTGGTGGCCATCGCCGGAAAGTTCGCCGGCGGCTTCGCCGGTGCGTACACGCAGGGCTTCGACACCCGGCAGTCCACCGCCATGGGGGCGCTGATGAACACCCGGGGCATCACCGAGCTGGTGGTGCTCGGGGCCGGTCTCGACCTCGGTCTCCTGGACGGCGAGCTGTTCTCGCTGATGGTGGTGATGGCCCTGGTCACCACCGGGATGACCACCCCGCTGGTGCGCCGGCTGGGGGTGGTGTCAGTCGGTGACGAGGTCGTCCGGGGCAGTCCTGGCCAGGTCGGCGAGCGTGGCGAGCGCCTGTGACAGGACATCGGGCCGGGGCGAGGCGAGGCCGAGCCGGACGGCGTTGGGGGCATGGCTGCGGCCGATGGCGAAGGCCGCCGCCGGGGTGACCCCGATGCCGTGCCGCGCGGCGGCGGCGACGAAGGTGTCGGCGCGCCAGGGGCGGGGCAGCTCCCACCAGCAGTAGTACGAGTGGGGGTCGCCCCGCACCGCGAACCGGCCCAGGTGGCGGGCGGCGATCTCCTGCCGTACCGACGCCTCCCGCTGCTTGGCCCGCACCAGCTTCCGCACCGTGCCGTCGGCCTGCCACTGGCGGGCCGCCTCCAGCGTGAACCGCATGGGGGTCCAGCCGCCCGAGCGCAGCGCCGTGGCGAGCGAGCTGAGGACGGCGGCGGGCGCCACCGTGTAGCCGAGGGTCAGACCGGGGGCGAGCCGCTTGGAGAGGCTGTCGACGAGGACGGTCCGCTCGGGCGCGAGGGCGGCCAGCGGCGGCAGATCGTCCCGGAGGAAGGCCCAGATGGTGTCCTCCACCGCCGTGATCCCGAGCCGCAGCAGCACCTCGGCGAGCCGCTCCAGCCGGGCTCCGGGCATGGTGAGCGAGAGCGGGTTGTGCAGGGTCGGCTGGACGTAGACGGCGTGCAGCGGGGCCTTGCGGTGGGCCTCCTCGACCGCCTCGGGGATCAGCCCCGACGCGTCCATCGCGAGGGGGACGAGGGTGACGCCGAGCCGGGAGGTGATGGCCTTCAGCACGGGGTAGGTCAGCTCCTCGGTGCCGAGGCGGGCACCGGGCGGCACCAGCGCGCCGATGACGGCGGAGATGGCCTGCCGGCCGTTCCCGGCGAAGAGGATACGCGCGGGGTCGGGGCGCCAGCCGCCGCGCGTCAGCAGATCCGCCGCCGAGTCCCGGGCGGCGGGGGTGCCGGCCGCGCCCACCGGGCGCAGCACCGGCTCCAGGACATCGGGGCGGAGCAGCCCGCCGATCCCGGCGGCCAGCAGCCCGGCCTGCTCGGGCACCACCGGGTAGTTCAGCTCCAGGTCGACGCGGGTGTCACCGGGTTCGGTGAGCGCGGGGGCCGTCGGGCGGGGCACGGCCCGGACGAAGGTGCCCCGGCCCACCTCGCCGACGGTCAGCCCCCGGCGGGCCAGCTCCTGGTAGACGCGGGTGGCGGTGGAGTTGGCGATGCCGTGGCGGCGGGCGAACTCGCGCTGCGGGGGGAGCCGGTCGCCCGGTCTCAGCCGCCCCGCCGTGATCTCCGCGCCCACCGCGTCGGCGACCCGCTGGTAGTCCTTCACCGCGCTCTCCTCTCCGCCGGGGTCCGGGCGGCCCGGCCGGGTCCGTTCCCGGGCCGGGCCGGGCCCGCCCGGTGAACCTTCCCCCTCCCGCACCCTAAGCACTGGATTGCACCGAGGTCAATGGGAGAGATTGCACCGGTGTAATGCGCGACCTACACTCGGAATTGCTCCGATCAGCACGGACCGGCCGGGTGGGGACACCGCACCGGTCAAGCACGGCAAGGGTGTGCAACCGCGAGGAAGGAACCCGTGGCCCGATGGACCCGACACCGCCCGCGCAAGGTGATTGGCCCGTCTTCCCACCGCCCCGGTGCGGTCGGTGCAATTTCGGCTCCCGGGCGTTCTCCCGGCCCGAGGCGGCGGGGCTGCTCCGGGAGTCCGCCGCCCGCTGGCAGCAGGTGCTGACCGACCCGGACACCACCGGGCAGCGCGTCGGCGCCCTCTCCTGGTCCCCGCTGGAGCACGGCTGCCATGTGCGGGACATGTGCCTCCTCTTCCACCAGCGGCTCGACGCCGTGCTGGGCCCGTCCGCGGCGGCCCCCGGCGCCGGCGAACCGGCCGCGGCCCCCGCCGAGTTCCCGGTGCTCTACCGCGACGAGGACCCCGGGCGCGCCGCCGAGGAGCTGGGGCGGGCGGCCGAGGAGCTGGCCCGCCGTCTGGAGCGGCTCACCGGCGACGACTGGGACCGGGGCGACACCCGCTTTCCCGGCGCGCGGCTCACGGTCGACTTCTTCACCCGCCATCTGCTCCACGACATCGTGCACGACCTCTGCGAGGTGTTGCGCGCCGGCCGCCGGGCCGGCGGGAACACGGCGCCGGGGTCCGGGCCACGGAGAGAGAAAGAGAGGTCGTCATGATCGAGCTGGGCGCGGTGCTCGGTGTGGTGACGGTGGCCCTGGGGATGGTGCTCACCCCCGGCCCCAACATGATCTACATAGTCTCCCGGAGCATCACCCAGGGCCGGCGGGCCGGGATCATCTCCCTCGGCGGGGTCGCCGTCGGCTTCATGGTCTATCTGCTGGCCACCAATCTGGGCCTGTCGGTCGTCTTCATCGCCGTGCCCGAGCTGTACATCGTGATCAAGCTGGCGGGTGCGGCCTATCTCGCCTATCTGGCGTGGAACGCCCTGAAGCCGGGCGGGCTCTCCGTCTTCGCCCCCGAGGACATTCCGCACGACTCCCCGCGCAAGCTGTTCATGATGGGCCTGATGACGAATCTGCTCAATCCGAAGATCGCCATCATGTACATCTCGCTGATCCCGCAATTCGTCGATCTGGACGAGGGCCATGTCCTCTTCCAGGGCTTTGTGCTCGGCAGCATCCAGATCGTGGTGAGCGTCGTGGTCAATCTGACGATCGTGATCGCCGCCGGGACCATCGCCGTCTTCCTCGCCCGCCGTCCCTCCTGGCTCCGGGTCCAGCGGTACGCCATGGGCGCGGTGCTCGGGATGCTCGCCGTCTCGCTGGCCATCGACACCTCGGTGCCGACCACGGTCAACTGAGCGGTCCGGAGGTTCAGCGGGTGGCGGTGAGGTGCTCCGCGTGCTCCTGGAGCGAGCGGACGCTCTCCTCTCCGCAGCTGAGTGCGTCGATGCCTTGGACGGCGGCGGCGAGGGCTTGGACGGTGGTGAGGCAGGGGACGGAGCGGGCGACGGCGGCGGTGCGGATGTCGTAG
>NZ_JBSFER010000056.1:0-11225 GCF_053594535.1 Streptomyces sp. NPDC001889 | reverse complement strand
CATCGTGTTCTCCACCGAGCCGCTCACCGGCACACCCCCAGCCCCGCCAGCAGCGCCCGCATCCGCAGCTCGTCGCCGCCGACCCCCGGCGGCCGGCACGGGGCGGGTCCTCCCTCGGCGAGTCGGGCGAGCTGGGCTCGCAGGAGCCGGATGCGGTGGAGGTGGAGCGCTAGGTCGTCGATCAGCGCGTCGAGCTGGGTTTCCGTCAGGTCGGGCCAGGTCGACTCCGAGAGGGAGACGGCCGGCGTCCCGTCACCCCACTGCATGAGCTGGACGCTCAGCAGCGGGCCGGGGGCGTAGCTGCCGGTCATGGCGTACTCGGGTCCGGAGTGCAGCCGGTCGTCCGGGCCCGCATGGTCCAGCGGTAAGCCCGTGCACCACGCCCGGCCATCCGGGCATCGGCGGATACTGCTCATGGGTCGTCGCTCCTCAGGGCGGTCCAGCCCGGTCCCGGGAGGCACCCCAGGGCCGGGCACCTGCGTTTCCGCAGGTCAAAAGGCACATCGACAGATTCCGGTGACCGGAATTTCGACGCATCCACACAGTAGACCACCAGTCCCCATGAGCGCTACTAGTAGCGCTATAACTACACGTGACTTACTCTCGTGAGTGCACCTCTGCACTCGGAAGCCCCAAGAGAGGAGTCGGTAATGACCGAGACAACCGGATACGCGAAGATTGCTGCCTTTTATCGTCAGCAGATCCAGAGTGGAGAGCTGAAGCCCGGCGACACGATGCCGTCGCTCCGAGAGGTCTGCGAGCGATTCGACGTGGCCAACACCACCGCGAACAGGGCCTACCGCGTGCTGAAGATGGAAGGGCTGACGCTCCCCAGGGCCGGCGTGGGAACAGTCGTTGCGGGACCCGTCAGCAACAACATTGCAGCCCGGGTCCGTCTCCACACTGCTACGGGAAAAGCCCTCGATAGTGGTGAAACCTCCCAAATTTTGGAGGTAGGCACAGTGGGAGCGAGCGAGCTGATCGCCCCGCGCCTGGACGTGGCTCCTGGGACTCCCGTCCATGTCCGACGGCGCCTAGTCAGCAGGAATGGCGTGCCGATCCATGTCAGCAGCTCGTATTACCCGGCCTACGTGATCGCCGTCACTCCAGAGTTGACGCAGTCCGTATCCACTGGGGGCTCTCGTGAGCTGGCTGCGGACCGGCTGGGAGCAACACAGGACCAAGTCCTTGAGGAGGTGACCTCACGACTTGCCACTGAATCCGAAAAGGCATCTCTCGGCCTCAGTACCGGAGAGGTGGTCGTGACCCAGGTGGTGCGGACCGTAACCCTCACAGATGGTCGTGTCGTCGAGGTAGCGGTGAAGATCGCTGGCGGAGCAACGATCCTCCGCTGGTCTTCCTCCCTGAGCAGCGAGGGCAATTAGGGAGTGGCGGCGAAGGTGTAACAGATTCGGGGGTCACTCCGTCTATGGCTGTGTGAGCACATTCTCAGCCCACTCTGCCTACGGTCACGCTCTGAAATCCTCGGAAGTTCCCGGAAGATCTCACTGGTTGTCCAGACGTCCCATGACGTCTCGTGGTGTCTCACCAGTGAAAAGAGCCCCGCCACGGGCCTCAGCCGATCAGCTGCCGTCCTCAACGGCTGTCGGGCCAGGGGGGTATCGTCTTTCCTGACGCGAGAGCCTCAGGAGGCGATTCAGCGACATGGAGAGTGACACGTCGACGGTCGAGTGGCTCACGGTCAGTGAGTTCGCCACCCATTTCCGGGTGTCGGACCGGACCGTTTGCCGCTGGGCCGAGAGCGGACAGCTCCGGATACGGAGGATCGGCCCAACCGGCCGACTCATCCGCATCCACCGCTCAGAACTGAACAGCGAGCTCCCGGCCACGGCCTAGCCGTAGACATGCGTCGAGGCCCACCGACGGGAATCGGTGAGCCTCAAGGACGCATACCGGGATTCTACCCACCGGACGGTAACCGGGGCCGGGTAGAGGCGGTCTACGAAACGCAGAATTCAGACCCCTGCGTGGACAGAGTAAGACAGCCCGACTCATGACCACCATCCGCCCTATGGTCGTGGTGTCCAGGCCCCGGTACCGTCCCCTACCCCGTAGAGGGACGCACGCAGCATGACAAAAGCCCAGCTCATGGGGCCTAACGGCACAGAGCTACCCACCCCCGCGCGAGGGTCTGCCCTGGACGCGGCGTCCAGGCGTCCGCCCGTAAGTGTGACCGCTGCACAGACGGCAGTAGCGCTCACATGGGTCAGCCGCGGCTACCCGGTGGTGCCCTGCTCCCGCAAGGACAAGGCGGCGCTCGTCGCCGGATTCAGGAGGGATTCGTCTCCAGAGGCCATGAGACGGTTCTCGGACCCGGAGACGGTCCGGGCGTGGTGGTCGGGCCGGTACGCCCGCGCGCACGTCGGACTCCTCACCGGCCGGGCCGTCGACGGCCGCGGCCTGGTGGTCGTCGACCTGGACATCCGCAAGTCGGACTCGGTGCTGCCGGAGGACCTGGAGGACGTGGCGTCCGGGGCGGACGTCCTGGAGCGCCTGGTCGCCGACGCGGGGGAGGAGTGGCCCGACACGTACACCGTGCTCACCCCCAGCGGGGGCGTGCACCTGTACTACCAGCAGCCCGTCGACGGGCCGCTGATCGGCTGCGCGACGGGCGCCGGCGCCACGGCGCCGCACCTTGGGCCGCTGATCGACGTGCGGGGGATCGGGGGGTACGTCATCGCCGCCGGGTCGTTCAGCGCGGCGCAGGGCATCGTGTACCGCCGGATCTCCGATGCTGGGCTCATGCCCCAGCCGCTACCGCCCTGGCTCCTCGAGCGGATGCAGCCCCCAGCCGTCGAGCCCGTCCGAGTACCGGCACCTCGAGTTCAGCACCTTGTGTCCGGCACCCGCGCGGAGCGGGCAGCCACGGCCGCGCTGAACACCTCGGTGGAGCGGGTGGAGACCGCACCGGACGGCACGGGGAACCGCACGCTCTTCGGGGCCGCTCGGTGGCTGGGGGAATTGTCGTCGACGGCCCCGGCCGTGCTCAGCGAGACCGCCGTGGAGCAGCTGCTCCTGGCGGCGGCGGTCGCGGCCGGCCAGCCGGAGCGGCCCGCGGCACGGACGATCCGGTCGGGGTGGGAGCGCGGAGTGCGCGCCAGCGGAGCAGGTGCCGCGTGACCGAGACCGACATGTGGGCGGGAGACGACCTGACCAAGGCGACACCACCCGGACCCCCCGCACAGCGACGCGCTGTTCGCCGCGCCCGCCCCTCACAGGTGGTACAGCACCGGGGCCAGCTCCGTATGGCAGAGCGGTTCCTGGCAGAGCATGGGGACGCGTTGCGGCATGTGCACGGGATCGGCTGGCACGAGTGGGACGGCGCCCGCTGGCTCGCAGACGAGAAGCGGATCGACATCAGCTATGCCGTGGACACGGTGAAGGCGGCGCTCGTCGAGCTGCGCGACATGTCCGGCGACGATCGGGATGACCTGTACAAGGACATCCGCAAGAGCGAGTCCGCCAGCGGCCTGGAGGGCATGGTCAAGATCGCCTCCGCCCGTGCACCCATGAGCGTGGCGAGCAAGGAACTGGACGCGGACCCGTACCTGTTCAACACCCCCACGGGCACGGTGAACCTCGCGACGGGCGATGTCTGCGACTGCTCGCGCGAGGACCTGATCACGAAGGTCGCCGGCGCCGGTCTGGACAGCGAGGAACAGGGCCAGGGCAAGGAGGACGGCGGAGAGGCCGAGTGGGAGGCGTTCCTCGAACGAATCCTCCCCGACTCTGAGGTACGAGCCTTCGTCCAGCGGCTCTTCGGGTACGCCATGTACGGGCGGGTCACCGAGCACGTGATGCCGATCTTCACCGGCACCGGCGCCAACGGCAAGGGCACCCTCCGAGACGCCCTCATGGCCGCGTTCGGCGACTACTCCATCGAGGTCGACCCCGCGATCCTCATGGAGTCCAAGCACGAGCGCCACGGCGCCTTCAAGATGCGCCTGCGCGGGGCACGGCTGGTGTTCTGCTCCGAGACCGAGAAGGGGAAGCGGTTCGCGGAGGCCACTATGAAGCGCCTCGTCGGAGGCGACCCCATCGAGGCCAACCTCATGCACAAGAACCCGATCACGTTCGACCCCAGCCATCTTCTGATCATGCTGACCAACCATCTGCCGGCCGTGTCAGGCGATGACCCGGCGGTTTGGCGCCGCATCCTCGTCGTGCCGTTCGACGTGGTGATCCCTGTGGAAGAGCGGGACGGGAGTCTGCCCGACCGGCTCCGGAAGGCCGCGCCAGCCGTGCTGGGGTGGGCGTATGACGGGTGGCTGGCCTATCAGGAGCAGGGCCTCGCTCCACCGGAGGTCGTGCGGGTGCGGACCCAGGAGTACCAGGCATCGAGCGATGTACTCGGGCGTTTCCTCGAGGAGCGGACCATCAAGAACAGCCACGGGGTCGTAAAGGCTCGCGACCTCTTCAGCTCCTGGACGAGCTGGTGCCTCGCAAGCGGAGAGCAAGCGAACTCAGAGAAGGCGTTCGCCGAGTCCATGACCCTCCGGGGGTACGAGAAAAAGACCCGGAACGGCAGCCGTCACTACCTTGGGATCATGATCGCTGGGACCGACGAACCTGCCTGACCCGCACTCCCTCAAGACACCCCCCGCAGAATTGACGGGGGGTGTCTCGTTTTTTGGTCGCAACGCTCTGACCTGCACAAGTAGAGGGTCACAGAGGGTTTTCCGTTAATTCGCCATGTGCGCACGCATGGAGAGTTTCGGAAAACCCACCCTAACCCTCTACCAAGATCGTTTAGCGGACCTGTAAAACGGCGTCCGACGGCAGCCCTCCCCAAGCTGCGCCGGGGGGTGGTGAGCTGCTCTGGCCGGAGGTAGAAACGGCGGCTGCCAGACCTCTGTCTGAGGTCCATCCGGTGAGGACCGCTCACCACGCCCGCGCGCTCCGAGGCCGGCCATCAGGTGATCCGGCGGGCGCGGCTGGAGGGTCGTGCGGCGTAGCCGCTCCGCTGTTCGTTGTGAGGGACGGCCGTTGGCGGACGTCGACAACCCCTGGTTGTCGTCGAGCTGGTGGTGGGGGAGTGCTGCTCTGGGGTGGGTCCCCGGCGGAGCCGGGGCGGGCGAGCAGGTGAGAGGGCTCTTTACGGCCGATTCACGGGGCCTTTGTGTCGGCCCGGAGCGAGACAGGGTCGGCGACGGACGGCCGGCGGGTGGGGGAGGACCCCTGTCGGCCGCCTCGAGGGACCGCGGGGAAGGGCGCTCGCTCTGTGTACGGGTTCTGGGAGTCGCTGTACGCCGTTGTGTGCCCTCCGGGCGGCTGTCGCCCGGAGGGCATGTTCGGTTAGGTTTCGGTCAGGTCGGGATGCGCTTGATGATGTCGCCCAGGGTCTCCGCCTGCGTCATCATCCGGACCGCGCGCTCCTGGTCGTCTGCCGCTACCTCCCCGGCTGCGAAGGAGAGGTAGCGCACCCCAAGATCAAGCAAGTGGAGCGCTTCGGTGAGCCTGTCGGCAACGGGCTGTTCTGGTGAGTCAGTGGCCATGTGGCCAGTGTCCCGGCCCGGTACGGGGCAGCAGCGAGTTATTGCTTACTGGGCCCAGTTCGCGTGATCACCGGAAGTTCTGAACCCGGCAGACCGGAGAGGCCACTCCCCGGCGGTCCGGCCGTCGGTAGGGGAGCGGGTTCCCCCCCGCTCTGGGGGCTGTTCCGCGCAAATGCTCCGACCTGCGACGCCACGATTTCCCCTCCCCGGCGGTCCTTCGCGCGGACCGGAGGGGGTCCCTGCCCACCCCCTGGTAGTCCGCTTGTTCAGTCAGACCCCCTCTAGAACTTCACCGGGTCGGGAATCAGCGGGCGCGGCCCCGTCGACCGGGATGCTGTCGACGACCCTGGGGTGTCGTCGACGGGCGCCCGGTGCGGCCGGTGCTATGGGGCGGCGAGTCCGCTGCTCCGCTCCCGTGTGTGGAGGGGGCCGCGACCGGTCGCGGCAGGGGCGGTGGGAGAGTGCCCTCGTGACGCGACGACAGCTCGGCGCAGGCGCGCCGGTCCCCGATCCCGCTCCCCGTGATCCCCGGGCCCGTACAGCGGCTGAGAGGGCCGCAGATGCCGAGTGGGTGGCGGTGCCGGCCCCGGCCCCGGTGGGAGGTCCGGCAGGCGGTCGTCGACGGCTGGGGTCCGGGGGCGGCGTCGACATCGACGGCCAGGAGCAGCCCCGCGCGTGAGCACGGGTGGAACCGGATGCCCCAGACCCGTAGCCACGGCTGCCGTCTATACGTCCCCGGTGGCCGGCGGGCGGGGGGAGGGGGTGCTCCCCCGGGGCGTGGTGCCGGGGTGAGGTGGTGTTGGCGGTGGGGGTGCTGGTCGGTTGGGGCTGGTCCCGCGCGCGCCCGCGTAGGGCGGTCTCATCTGTTCCACCGGCGTTCCTTTTCGCAGGTCAGGGCGTTCTGGTGGGGTCTCACGGCGAGACGTCGGAATGTCAGATTTTCAGTTGGTTCGGTCATGCTGGAGGGCCCGTCACCGTGGTGGTGGTGACGGGCCCTTGCCGGTGCTGGTGCTGCTAGCGCTGGAGGAGGCGCCGCCGGAGCTGCTGGGGGAGGGCCATGAACGCCTCCCGTTCCAGGCTCCAGATGGTCCGGGTGGTCACGGGGCCGTGGTGCCCCCGGTCGCGGAGGTAGGCAGTCAGGTCGGCCTCGGTGACCACGGCCGATGTGCCGCTCTCCTCCTGGACGACGGCGCGGTACGTGCCGGGGCCGGGCTGCTCCCCGATGTCCATCAGGTGGGCGGCCAGCGCGACGCGGGCGACGTCGAGGGCGCCGACCTTGGTCCGCGGTGTGGTGTCGGTGCTGGCGGTGGTCCAGGCGCTGCCGCTGAGCTGCTCCACGGTCCATGTCAGCGTGGGGTCGAGCGTGTACGGCGTCCACATCTGCCGCCGCCACTGGTCCTCGGTGATGGTCGAGGGGCTCTCCGCGCCGTCCCGGCCGACGCGGCTGTACCCGGTGATGAGGGTCTGGCCGGCGTCGTCGGTGGTGATCCCGGTGCAGCGGAAGAAGTACGGGTGTCCGTCATCCATGCTGCGGAACATCTGGCCGATCATGAGTTCCTCCAGGTGCTGCGGGTGGTGGTCCGTGCTGGGCGGGGATTGATCTTCATGAGTGCTCCTAGTGGAAGGGCTTCAGAGCCCTCAGAGCCCGGAGACGGGGTTGTCGTCCCAGCGGTCTCCGTCTTCGATGTAGCCGTGCAGGGCGCTGGAGCCGTCTGCCCAGCCGCCGTGCCGGCCGATGCGGGTCATGTCGTGTCCGGCCCGGTGGGAGGCGGTGACGAAGCCACGGCGCAGCGAGTGGGAGCGCCACCGGCCGTCGAGGTCCGCGGCGGCGCCCAGTCGCTGTACGAGGTCTGAGGCCGCGTCGGGTGTCATCCGGCCGGACGGGTCGCCGATCTGGATGCCCCGGCGGTACATGGGCGGGGCGATGCGGCCGTGCCGGTCGATCCGGACGAACAGGGGCCCAGTGCTGCGCTCCTGCTCGGCGAGTGCGGTGATCAGGGCGCGGACGGCCCGCACGGGGCAGGTGCCGGGGTTGCTGCCGTAGGGGATGGCGGTGTCCGTGAACGCCTTGATCTTGTGCCGGTAGATGGGGATGTCCAGCCCCTCCGGGGTCTCGGTCACGTCGCCGATGTCGAGCGCGACCAGCTCGGACGCGCGGGCCGCGGACGCGTATCCGAGGAGCAGCAGGGCCGCGTCCCGCATGCCGGGCAGCGTGGTGCGGTCGAGGGCGGCCAGCATCTCGCGCAGTACGGCCGGGATCGCGGGGGACGCCTTCCTGGGCCGGGCGGCCGGGTCCTTCGCGCGCGCCAGCTGGTCGCGGTAGCCGGTGAGGACCCGCCGGGCGCCGCTGGTCTCGGGGCGGGGGAGTCCGGTCTCCGCGTGCAGGGTCGAGATGGCCGAGAGCGCGCGGGAGATGGAGCTGGGCGCGGACGGCCGGCCGGTCCGGGGACGCGGCGCTGTAGTGAGGTGCGTGGCGTACTCGATCAGCTGCTCGGGCGACGCGGGGAGCGGGGCCAGGCCGTGGCCGGCGCACCACGCGAGATAGGCGGCCCGGTCCTCGCGGTAGGCGCGGCGGGTGGAGTCGGAGCGCCCGGCCTCCACGGCCGCGCGCGCGGCGGGGGAGAGCGGTCCAGGCACGGCCGGGACGGCCGTCGGGTTTCGCCGTGCGATCTCGCCCATGTGAAGTCCCCTCAGACTGCCCGCTGTTCTGGCTCCTGAGAATGGAGATTATCAGGAGCCAGACGGGTTGTCAGGAGATTCACCGGTAGACAGCGGACGACAGGAGCGGACACCACGGACACCGATCCGGCGGGCAACTTATGCGCTCCAGAAGGGAGAGAAAAGGAGAGAGCTGTCAAGGGCTGGCGGAGCCCTTGCATTGGGGCTGATCGCCGATACGGTGATCTCTCACCAGCGGCTTGCGCCGCTTGCCCCCGCGTACCGCACTGTTGTGCTGCCGCCGGACCTCGGACAGGTCGGCGGCTTTCTCATTCCCTCCGCCCTCAGGGCGACTGCCGCCGTGCCTCGGACAGGCCGGCGGCTTCTTCATACCCACGGCGCGCTTCGTCGTGCCCGCATTCGAGAGGACTCTCCATGACCACGTCGACTCCCACCCCGCCTCCGCCGTCTGCGCCGACCCCGCCCCCCGCTCCGCCGTCTGCTCCGGGCCCTGACGGGTCACAGCACCGGGATCTCCTGCCGCTGGTGATCGCGCTCGCCGTGACGGTCGCGGCGATGCTCATCGGCGCGACCGTCTACGTGAGCTACCAGCATCCGAGGATCGCCGACCCGATCATGGCGGGTGGTGCCGTCGCGGTCGTCATCGTCGGCCTGGTCCCGATGCTCTACCGCCGCCGGTGACCCCGCCGCGGGGTGGGGAGCGGTTACGCTTCCCCACCCCCCGGGGTCGGATGGGCGGATACATCCGCGCGGTGACCCCGGGCCCGGCACGATGGGGACATGGACGAACTGGTGACCCTGCACGGCGGGCCTCTGGACGGCACTCGGATCGGAGTGGACCCGGCGGACCCGGACCCAGGTGTGGCGCTGGTGTGCGACCACGGGATGTACGGGGAGGGCGGCCGGTCCTGGTACACGCCCGGCCCGGACGGCCGCTGGGTGTGGAGCGGCGACTCAGCCTGAGCGGCGGCCCCACCAGCGGCGCCGAGGCGGCGGGGTGCTCCCGGCCTCGGCGGGCGGGCGGTCGTGACCGCCGCTCTGAGCGGGCACCACGGGCGGCTCGTTCCCCTCCCTGTCCGCCTCCGTCGCCGGGGGAGCGGTCCCCATGGTGAGCGCCTGGACGAGCCGGTTGAGGACCTCCACCCGCTCGCCCCGCTCGTCGAGCTGCGCCCGCAGATGCCGGGCCTCGGCCTCGGCCAGCTCCGCCCGGTGCTGAGCGGCGAGCAGCTCGGTGCTGAGCGCCTGAGCGTGCGCGGTGAGAGCCTCAGGCCCGGTCTGATCGGAGGGGGTGCTCGCGGCCCCCGCTCGCCCGCTCACGGACAGCTGCTCATCAGCGCGTGCGGGGGCGTTCAGCCGGAACCCGGCGGCGAGGAGATCCTCCACGGGGATGAGCCAGCCGCGGACGGGGTCCAGGCGGGCGCCCGGGAAGCTGCCGTCGGCGCGGCGCCGGCGGATGGTGGACAGGGAGACGCCGGCGGCCGTTGCGGCCTCTTGCTGGGTGAGGCGGGGTCGTTCCATGTGGGCATCCTTCCCGTCCGGGGGTGGACATGGATGCGCCCCCGCCGGGAGTCCGGCGGGGGCGCGATCGCTGCTCGTTCCAGAGGCGGGGGTACTCGTCGTGGACGGGGTCCCGGCCATATGCGCGGTGCGGCACCAGAGGAGACGAGAGGTTCCCTGCGCGCGTCAGTGGCCAAATCTGGGGCTGGTGGTGCTGGTGTGGTCGTTCAGTTCGAGACCAGCTCGTTCATTTCCTTGCGGCGGGCGTTGATCCAGCCGATGGACCAGCCGGTGCGGCCGGCCAAACTGCGCACGCTGTCTCCCGGGTGTTCACGGAGCACGGTCAGCGCCTCTGACTCGGGGAGCTTCAGGGTGTTCATGGGCTGGGTCTCCGCACTGTTCACCGAGTCCGTGAACACGGAGGTAGCGGCCGTCAGCCCGCTGGTGTTCACGGGTGTGGCGGTGGTGTTCATGACCGGCGTGCTGGTGTTCACGGGGTGCGGCTGCGGCTGTTCACGGTCGGCACGCTGGCGCTGCTCAGCGGCCTCACGAGCGCGCTTAGCAGCCGCCCGGTCCCGCTGTTCACGGTCTTCCCGGCGCTCCTGGGCCCGGCGCTCATCCTCGAGCTTGGCCATCCGGAGCGCGTGCTCACGGTCCTCACGGGCCTGCTCAGACTCCCTGTCCAGCCGTTCACGCTCCAGCCGCTCAGCGGCCTCACGCTCCTCGCGGGCGATCTGGGCGGTGTGCTCCCGGGCCTCCCGCTCGGCGCGTTCACGGGCCCGCCGGTCCGAGTCCGCCCGGTCACGTTCACGGTCCTCGGCGTGTTCACGCTCCTCCCGCTCGCGTTGTTCACGGACGCGTTCATCTGCCTGTTCACGGGAGCGTTCATCTGCCTGTTCACGCTCGATGCGGTCGAGCTGCTGGATGATCGTCCGCCGGTACGCGAGCGCGGCCTCGGCCGTCACGATCAGCAGGATCGGGGCGACGGAGTGCACCGCGACGCCCACCCAGTCGCGCTTGAGCGCGCTGTCGCCGACGTTGAGGAGCAGCGTCATCAGACCGGTCATCCACCGCAGGACCGTCGGCCAGCCCCCGGGCCGGCCACCGAGCCGGGCGACCACCGCGTCCATGCGCGTCGTGATGACGACTGCGGCGTCGACCACGACCGGCAGGATCGGCGCGGTCCACTCCCAGCCCTCCGGCGTCACCCGCATCACCAGCGGTGTCACCGTGAGGACGGAGTACAGGATGGCGCCGCCGGTGATGGTCCAGGTGCCTGCCGTCAGGGTCCGGTCAGCGGCCTGGATCTGAGCGGGGGTCATGGGCGTGACCCTCATGGATGGTCCTCTCGTACAGGGTGGTGGGGGAGTGCCCCGGGCCGACTCGATGCTCTCGGATCGGCTCCGGCCCGGGGCGCCCGGGTCAGTGAGGAGCGGGCGGGTGAGGCCGGGGGGCCTCGGCCGGCGGGGTCGGCGTCCGGCCGTCCCGCTCATGCGGCTGGGGCCTGAGCGGCAGCGGGGCGGTCATCCTCCG
>NZ_JBSFER010000055.1:0-11274 GCF_053594535.1 Streptomyces sp. NPDC001889 | reverse complement strand
GTCGATGTTCCGCTTCTTCGCCTCGGCGTAGAGCTGGTCCTTCGTGGGTCCCTGCGCTCCGCTGTGCGAGCGCAGTCCACCGCGCTGGGAGGCGGCGGACCCGTCCGGAGGCGCGGGGCCACCGCTCTTCCCACCCGCCCCACCCCCGGTGACCGGCGGAATCTCGTCCTCCGCCCGCTGTCCGATGAAGGGTCCACGACCCGGGAGCGGTACGCTGCGGGCGTTACCGTGAGCATTTCCGGAGGAGCCCCGTGCCCGAGCTGCCCGAGGTCGAGGTCGTACGCCGAGGACTCCAGCGCTGGGTCAGCGGACGGACGATCGCCGAGGTGCAGGTGCTGCATCCGCGGGCCGTCCGCCGCCATCTCGCCGGGGCCGACGACTTCGCGGCCCGGCTCAAGGGACACAGCGTCGGCATCGCCCGGCGCCGCGGCAAGTATCTGTGGCTGCCGCTCGCCGACACCGACTCCTCCGTCCTCGGCCACCTGGGCATGAGCGGACAGCTGCTCGTGCAGCCCGAGGACGCCGGCGACGAGAAGCATCTGCGGATCAGGGTCAGCTTCGACGACACCCTCGGCACCGAACTGCGCTTCGTCGACCAGCGGACCTTCGGCGGGCTCTCCCTCCACGACAACACCCCCGACGGGCTGCCCGATGTCATCGCGCACATCGCCCGCGACCCCCTCGACCCCGCCTTCGACGACGACGCCTTCCACACGGCGCTGCGGCTGAAGCGCACCACGGTGAAACGGGCGCTCCTCGACCAGTCCCTGATCAGCGGCGTGGGCAATATCTACGCGGACGAGGCGCTCTGGCGTGCCCGGCTCCACTACGAGCGCCCCACGGCGGGCATCTCCCGGGCCCGGTCGGCCGAGCTGCTCGGTCATGTACGGGAGGTGATGCGCGCGGCCCTGGCGGTCGGCGGCACCAGCTTCGACAGCCTGTACGTCAATGTGAACGGCGAATCGGGGTACTTCGACCGCTCGCTGGACGCCTACGGTCGGGAGGACGAGCCCTGCCGCCGCTGCGGCACCCCGATGCGCAGACGTCCCTGGATGAACCGTTCCAGCTACTTCTGCCCGCGCTGTCAGCGTCCCGCCAGGCCCGCGCGCGCCCGGTGACGGCAAGGGTCCGGTGACGGCGAGGGGCCGGTGACCGTGCCCGGCCGGGCCGCGCGGGGCACCGGCCGTCAGAAGCCGAAGTTCTGGGTCCACCACGGGCCGCCGTCGCCCATGTGGACACCGACCCCCAGGGTCTTGTAGTCGCAGTTGAGAATGTTGGCGCGGTGGCCCTCGCTGTTCATCCAGGAGTTCATCACCGCACCCGCGTCCGCCTGGCCGCGGGCTATGTTCTCGCCGCCGAGATTCGCCACGCCCGCCTGCTCGGCCCGGTCCCAGGGGGTGTCCCCGTCGGGGTCGGTGTGCGAGAAGAAGCCGCGCGCCGCCATGTCACCGCTGAAGTCGCCCGCCAGCCGGGCCAGCGAGGCGTCGAACCGGACCGGGGCACAGCCGACCTTCGCGCGCTCCTCGTTCACGAGTGCGAGCACTTCGGCCTCGACACCCGACTCGGACGGGGTGGAGGGCGGCGCGGGCGCGGACGACGGCGGGGGAGCGGGGGTTCTGGTGGCGGGGGTGGTCCGCTCGGCGGAGCGGTCGGGGGTGCGCTCCCGCTCGCGGACCGGGGGCTTGGCGGCAGCGGACGGACGCGTCCTCGGCGCGGTCGTCTCCCGCGCGGGGGCCTTGCTCCGCTCCGACGGCTTCGCCGACGGCTCGGCCGGCGGCTTCGGAACGGGAGAGGTGGAGGGCGCGTGGGCGGGAGCGGCGCCGGAGCTGCTCCGGGAGGGCTCTCCGCTCTGCTCGCCCTGGGTCTGGAGCGTGGCCGACCCCTCGCTCCGGAGCGCCCCGCTGGGAGTGCTGCCCGAGCCGGAGGTGAAGGTGGAGCCGCCGGGAATCAGCCCGGACGCGACGGCGACGGCCCCCACCGCCATCGCGGCGGAGGCGCCGAGCAGTCCCGTGCGTACGGGCCTGCCCGCACGCTGAGTGGAGCGTCGATGGCGTCCCATGGAACTGTGCCTTCCTCGTACTCAACGGCTGAGACGATCCGCCCGCGCACCGCCGGGCGCCGTTCGCACGGCCGGGTCGCACGCCGGTCGCGCACCGGTTCCGCGGTGGCGGAACGGATCGATCCGGTTCACCCGAACGGGTGACCTTCATTGCGACGGGACTGTACGCCATGACGCCTGGGCCGTAAGCGGCTCATGAGCAAATCACTCGCCGCCCGTGCGGATACCGTGCAGTCATGAACGACAAGGCACGACTGACCGCCTGGGTACGCGGTCGAGTACAGGGAGTGGGATTTCGCTGGTTCACCAGGGCAAATGCACTGGAGATCGGCGGGCTCACCGGATTCGCCCTCAACCTGGACGACGGCAGGGTGCAGATTGTGGCGGAGGGGTCACGTGAGAATTGCCACCGGCTGCTGGAGTGGCTGCGTTCGGACGACACACCCGGCCGTGTGGACGGTGTGACTGAGATATGGGACACGCCCAGAGGCGGCTATGACGGCTTCGCCATCCGCTGAGCAACGCACCCGGTCCCGGGGCTCCGGGGGCGCCCGGCGCGGCTCGTCCCGGCACCCGCCGAACGCATAAACGAGCAGGTGGTTGCCGATGGGGGCGGTCCGTGCCAGGATGCGGCGACCAGGGGGAAACACCCGCCCCCGGAGCCCCGGGGCAGAGCCCTCCGGCGCCGTCGCGGCAGCCGTGAGCACCCGGGTCGCCCCCTCCGCACGGGGCGTGATCGTGTTGACCGTCAAACTTTTTGGTGAGACTCTGGAATCCCCGCGCACCTTAGCTGTTTGGCAGTAAGAACCGCAGCGATTCAGCAGTACCACAGCACTGTCGAGCACCGCGGGTGCGAATCCCTCACGACCCACACCGCATCGGTCGGTCACTCAGTGTGGAGGACCATCCATCATGGCAAAGGCGCTTCTCGGTTACGTCGGCGGTTCTGACCCGCGACTCCTCGCCGAGATGCGACGGCTTCAGCAGCGCGTCCAGGACCTCGAATCCGAACTCGTACGGATTCAGTCCGAGAATGACGCGCTCAGCGCCGCCGTCGCTCAGCACCCCGGAGAGTCGCTGCTTGACGGCATCGACATCGACGTACCGCAGGCGGAGCCCGCGCTCACCTGAGCCCGGAGGTCCGCTGGATTCATCGCGCAAGATATGCAAGGGACGCCTCGGCGTCCCTTCTTTCTTTCCCCCCGTGCCATCCTGTCCCTCCCCTCACCGTCTGATGTGCCCCTCGCCTTCATGGGTGAAACCGCCGGCTGAAGGTAGAGTCCGGCTGCGTGCACCTCAAGGCCATGACCCTGCGCGGTTTCAAATCCTTCGCCTCCGCCACGACACTGCGGTTCGAACCCGGTATCACCTGTGTGGTGGGCCCCAACGGCTCCGGAAAGTCCAATGTGGTGGACGCGCTCTCCTGGGTCATGGGCGAACAGGGCGCCAAGTCGCTGCGCGGCGGAAAGATGGAGGACGTCATCTTCGCCGGGACGACCGGGCGGCAGCCGCTCGGCCGGGCCGAGGTCTCCCTGACCATCGACAACTCCGACGGCGCGCTCCCCATCGACTATGCCGAGGTCACCATTACGCGGATCATGTTCCGCAATGGCGGCAGCGAATACCAGATCAATGGCGACACCTGCCGGCTCCTCGATATCCAGGAACTCCTCTCCGACTCCGGCATCGGCCGGGAAATGCATGTCATCGTCGGACAGGGACGTCTCGACTCGGTGCTCCACGCCGATCCCCTGGGGCGCCGCGCCTTCATCGAGGAGGCCGCCGGAGTGCTCAAGCACCGCAAGCGCAAGGAGAAGGCGCTGCGGAAACTCGACGCGATGCGCGCCAATCTCGCCCGTGTCCAGGACCTCACCGACGAACTGCGCCGACAGCTCAAACCGCTGGGACGGCAGGCGGCCGTCGCCCGCCGGGCCGCCGTCATCCAGGCCGATCTGCGCGACGCCCGGCTGCGCCTCCTCGCCGACGACCTCGTCACCCTGAGGGCCGCCCTCGCGGCGGAGCTGGCCGACGAGGCCGCGCTCAGGGAGCGCAGGGAGAGCGCGGCGGCCCGGCTGGCGGCGGCACTCGCCCGGGAGGCCGCGCTGGAGGAGGAGACGCGGCGGCTCGCCCCCCGGCTCCAGCGCGCCCAGCAGAGCTGGTACGAACTCTCCCAGCAGGCCGAACGGGTGCGCGGCACCGTCTCCCTCGCCGACGCCCGGGTGAAGAGCGCGACCGCGCGGCCGCCGGAGGAGCGGCGCGGCCGGGAGCCCGAGGACATGGAGCGGGAGGCCGCCCGCGTCCGTGAGCAGGAGGCCGAGCTGGCGGCGGCGGTGGAGGCGGCCCAGCGGGCGCTGGAGGACACCGTCGCCCACCGCGCCGGGCTGGAACGGGGACTGGCCGACGAGGAGCGCCGGCTCAGGGACGCCGCCCGCGCCATCGCCGACCGGCGCGAGGGCCTCGCCCGGCTGGGCGGCCAGGTCACCGCGGCCCGGGGCCGGGCCGCCTCCGCCCAGGCCGAGATCGACCGGCTCGCCGCCGCCCACGAGGAGGCCCGTGAACGGGCCGTCACCGCCGCCGGGGCGTACGAGCGGCTGAGGGCCGAGGTGGCGGGGCTGGACGCGGGCGACAGCGAACTGGCCGAGCGCCACGACGCCGCACGGCGCGCCCTGGCCGGCGCCGAGTCCGCGCTGAACGCCGCCCGCGAGGCGCTCACCACCACCGAGCGCGAGCACGCCGCCCTCACCGCCCGCCGCGAGGCCCTCGCCCTCGGGCTGCGCCGCAAGGACGGCACCGGCGCGCTGCTGGCCGCCGCCGACCGGCTCACCGGGGTGCTCGGCCCGGCCTCCGGGCTGCTCGACGTCACCCCCGGCCGGGAGGTCCCCGTCGCCGCTGCCCTGGGAGCCGCCGCCGACGCGGTCGCGGTCACCACCCCCACGACGGCCGCCGAGGCCCTGCGGCTCCTGCGCAAGACCGACGCGGGCCGGGCCTCCCTGCTGCTGGCCGGTGCGCCGGAACAGGACCGCGCCCCGGCGGCGCCTCACCACCCGCACCCGCACCCGGGCCCCGGCCCGCACCCGGGCCCCGGCCCGCACCCGGGTCCCCGCACGGGCACCGGCCCCGGCACGGACACCGCGCCGGGCGCCGTCCCCGGAGCCTGGCCGTACGCCGTCGATCTCGTGCGCGGTCCCGATGAGCTGATGCCGGCCGTACGGCGGCTGCTGAGCGGATGCGTCGTGGTGGAGACCCTCGCGGACGCCGAGGAACTGATCCGCGCCCGGCCCGGGCTCACCGCCGTGACCGCCGAGGGGGACCTGCTCGGCGCCCACTTCGCCCAGGGCGGGGCGGCCGGGGCGCCCAGCCTGCTGGAGGTGCGGGCGGCCGTGGACGAGGCGGCGGCCGGTCTCGCGGAGCTGGCCGGCCGCCGCACGGAGCTGGCCGGGGCCAGGGAGCGGGCCGCCGCCCGGCACGCGGAGTGCGCCGGGCTCGTCGAGGAGCTGGGGGAGCGCCGTCGCGCCGCCGACCGGGAGAAGTCCGCCGTCTCCGGCCGGCTCGGGACCCTCTCCGGGCAGGCCAGGGCCGCCGGCGGCGAGGCCGAGCGCACCGCCGCCGCCGTCACCCGCGCCCGCCAGGCGCTGGAGCGGGCCCGCGAGGAGGCCGAGGAGCTGGCCGAGCGGCTGCTCGTCGCCGAGGAGGCACCCGCGGAGGACGAGCCCGACACCCAGGTGCGGGACCGGCTCGCCGCCGACGGCGCCAACGCCCGCCAGACCGAGATGGAGGCCCGGCTCCAGCTCCGTACCCACGAGGAGCGGATGAAGGGCCTCGCGGGCCGGGCCGACTCCCTCGACCGGGGAGCCCGCGCCGAACGGGAGTCGCGGGCCCGCGCCGACGCGCGCCGCGCCCGGCTGCGCCACGAGGCGGCGGTGGCCTCGGCCGTGGCGGCCGGCGCCCGCCAACTGCTGGCGCATGTGGAGGTGTCGCTGCTGCGCGCCGACGGGGAGCGCACCGCGGCGGAGGCGGCCCGGGCGGGCCGGGAGCGGGAGCTGGCCCACGCCCGCGCCGGGGGCCGCGAGCTCAAGGAGGAGCTGGACAAGCTCACCCACTCGGTCCACCGGGGCGAGGTGCTGGGCGCCGAGAAGCGGCTGCGGATCGAGCAGCTGGAGGGCAGGGCCCTGGAGGAGCTGGGCGTGGAACCGGCCGCGCTGGTCGCGGAGTATGGCCCCGACCAGCCCGTACCGCCGTCCCCGCCGGCCGACGGCGAGGAGCTGCCCGAGGACCCCGCCCACCCCCGCAACCGGCCCGCAGGTTTCGTCCGCGCCGATCAGGAAAAGCGCCTGAAGTCGGCCGAACGGGCGTATCAGCAGCTCGGAAAGGTGAACCCGCTGGCCCTTGAGGAGTTCGCGGCGCTGGAGGAGCGCCATCGGTTCCTCTCGGAACAGCTCGATGACCTGAAGAAGACCAGAGCCGATCTTCTGAAGGTCGTGAAGGAGGTGGACGAACGCGTCGAGCAGGTCTTCACCGAGGCGTACCGGGACACGGCCCGCGAGTTCGAAGGCGTCTTCGCGCGGCTCTTCCCCGGTGGCGAGGGCAGACTGATCCTGACCGACCCCGGCGACATGCTCACCACGGGCGTGGAGGTCGAGGCGCGCCCGCCGGGCAAGAAGGTGAAGCGGCTCTCCCTGCTCTCCGGCGGCGAGCGCTCGCTGACCGCCGTGGCGCTGCTGGTGGCGATCTTCAAGGCCCGGCCGAGCCCGTTCTATGTGATGGACGAGGTCGAGGCGGCGCTCGACGACACCAATCTCCAGCGGCTGATCCGGCTCATGCAGGAGCTTCAGGAGTCCTCCCAGCTGATTGTGATCACCCACCAGAAGCGGACGATGGAGGTCGCGGACGCGCTGTACGGCGTCTCCATGCAGGGCGACGGCGTCTCCAAGGTCATCAGCCAGCGCCTGCGCTGACCTTCCCGGCCGCCCTCACACCGACAGCCCACCCCGCTGGTGACCCCCGTGCGGGTGTGCACCACTGGAAGGGCTCGCCCTGAGGGGCGGAGCTGTCGGGCGGTCCACGAGCAACGGCCCCAGGAGTACATGTGACCAGCAGTCCGCCCCCGGCTTCGGGGGCCCGTGAGGCCCACCCCGAGCATCTCGGTCATGTCATCTTCATCACCGCGTCCGCCGCGATGGGCGGCTTCCTCTTCGGCTACGACAGTTCGGTCATCAATGGCGCGGTCGAGGCCATCCGTGACCGTTACGCCATCGGTTCCGGGGAACTCGCCCAGGTCATCGCCATCGCCCTGATCGGCTGTGCCATCGGCGCGGCCACCGCGGGCCGGATCGCCGACCGGATCGGCCGGATCGCGTGCATGCGGATCGCGGCCCTGCTCTTCGCCGTCAGCGCGGTGGGCTCCGCGCTGCCGTTCGCGCTCTGGGACCTGGCGATGTGGCGCATCATCGGCGGCTTCGCCATCGGCATGGCCTCGGTCATCGGCCCCGCGTACATCGCCGAGGTCTCACCGCCCGCCTACCGGGGCCGGCTCGCCTCCTTCCAGCAGGCCGCGATCGTCATCGGTATCGCCGTCTCCCAGCTGGTGAACTTCGGCATCCTCCAGCTCGCCGACGGGGACCAGCGCGGGGAGCTCGCCGGCCTGGAGGCCTGGCAGTGGATGCTCGGGGTGATGGTCATCCCGGCCCTGCTGTACGGGCTCCTCTCCTTCGCGATCCCCGAGTCCCCCCGCTATCTGATCTCGGTCGGCAAGGTCGGCCGGGCGAAGAAGGTGCTCGCCGAGGTGGAGGGCGAGCACATCGATCTGGACGCCCGGGTCCAGGAGATCGACCACGCGATGCGCCGGGAGCACAAGTCGACCTTCAAGGATCTGCTCGGCTCGCGCTTCGGCTTTCTGCCCATCGTCTGGGTGGGTATCGGACTCTCGGTCTTCCAGCAGCTCGTCGGCATCAATGTGGCGTTCTACTACTCGTCCACGCTCTGGCAGTCCGTCGGCATCGACCCGACCAGCTCGTTCTTCTACTCGTTCACCACATCGATCGTGAAC
Organism: Streptomyces sp. NPDC001889; assembly: GCF_053594535.1. Classification (NCBI taxonomy): domain Bacteria; kingdom Bacillati; phylum Actinomycetota; class Actinomycetes; order Kitasatosporales; family Streptomycetaceae; genus Streptomyces; species Streptomyces sp. NPDC001889. The sequence continues at coordinate 3,169 of NZ_JBSFER010000055.1, read as the reverse complement.
ATCATCGGCACGGTGATCGCGATGGTGCTCGTCGACCGGATCGGCCGCAGGCCCCTCGCGCTGATCGGCTCGACCGGAATGGCCATCGCCCTGGCGTTCGAGGCCTGGGCCTTCTCCGCCGATCTGGTGGACGGCAAACTGCCCGGCACCGAGGGGACCGTGGCGCTGGTCGCCGCCCATGTCTTCGTGCTCTTCTTCGCCCTCTCGTGGGGTGTGGTGGTCTGGGTCTTCCTGGGCGAGATGTTCCCCAACCGGATCAGGGCGGCGGCGCTCGGAGTCGCCGCGTCCGCGCAGTGGATCGCCAACTGGGCCATCACCGCGACCTTCCCGAGCCTCTCGGACTGGAACCTCTCGGGGACGTACGTCATCTACGCCTCCTTCGCGGTGCTCTCGATCCCGTTCGTGCTGCTGTTCGTCAAGGAGACCAAGGGCAAGTCGCTGGAGGAGATGGGCTGACCCCTCCCCGGGCCCCCGTGCCCCCTGTGCCCCCGGGACGCGCCGGGGGCACAGGGGGCACGGTCAGAACTCGTCCGTGGTGTGCGGCAGCAGCTCCGTCCGCGCGGCGAGGCCCAGCAGCCGCGCCGCGCCGGGCGCGTGCTCGGTCACCAGCCCCGCGCGGACCAGCTCCGCCGGGTCGATGTCCCCGAGATAGAGCGCCGCGAGCTCCCGGACGTCCAGGGTGAGATCGGCGGCGTCCCCGGTGCGCGCGACCCGGGCCCGGTGGCCGCCCTCGCCGGGCTTGGCGGTCACCCGGTACCGCCCGGCGTTGGCGGGCAGCCGTGTGTCGGTCACCTCCAGCACCAGATCCAGCGGCGCCGACCAGCTCCGTCCCTCCAGCGCCGCGGCCACATCGACCGTGCGCAGCCAGAGCGCCGGGAACTCCTGGGTGACCCGCACCCGGTCCCGGTCGGCGACGATCCGCAGCAGCGGATCGTCCAGCGGCCGGCCCCACGCCTTCACCTTGTCCACCAGGTCGATCGAGGTCACGAACCGCCAGAGCGCGGCGGCCACGGCCGGGGAATCGGCCTCCAGCTCCCGCAGATGGACCGTGCCCCGGCCCTCGTCGTCCCGCGTGGTGCGGTAGAAGACATAGCCCGCGGGCTCCTCGCCCGGCTCGCCGATCGTCACCACCCGGGGCGGGCTCAGCTCGTCGCTGTCCTCGTCCTCCTCGGGCAGGGTGTGCGTACGCCACCAGAACTCGTCCCGGGCCACCCGGCCCGCGCGCTCCGCCCGCGCGGCGGCGTGCAGGGGGCCGATCAGCGCGGGCGCGTCCGAGGCGGGGACCAGCCGCAGCGGACGGCCGTCGGGCTCGATCCGCAGCTCCAGCGGCACGTCGGTGTCGATCTCCACCGAGTACGAGCGGGTCGCCGGCTCATAGCCGAACCGGCCGTAGATCCCCGACTCCGAGACCCAGAGCGCGGCCAGCGGCTGCCCGGCCGCCGCGCACCGCCGCCACAGCTCGGCGATCATCCCGCTGAGGACCCCGCGCCTGCGGTGGGTCGGCGCCACGGAGACAAAGGTCACCCCGGCGCACGGCAGCTCCCCGCCGGGCACCGACAGCTCCAGCGGGTGGGCGCCCAGCAGTCCGACGAGTTCCTCCCCCTCATAGGCTCCGACGCGCTCGCAGTGCGCCAGGGCCTCCCGGTGGCGCTTGCGGGTGTCCTCCTCGACGCCCTTCTCCAGAAAGACGAGATAGTGCAGGTCCAGGGCGCGGTCGAGCTGTTCATCCGGAATGGTCCGGTACTCCAGGGCGGTCATTTCCCCGACGCTAGCCCGCGTGGCGCACACCCGTCATCCGGGTTTTCCGCCGCCGCTCGCGGGCAGGGGGACAGCCCCGGGAAACAGGCTCCCGGGACGGCCGGGAAGGCCGTGCGGGTCCGCCCGGGGTGTGGCCCCCCGGGTCCGGTGGGGTGTGACCGATACTGGGTGGGTTATGGAATTCGTCATCCTTGCTGTAGTCATCGCCCTGGTCGCCGTCGGCGCGATCAGCGGGCTCGTGATCAGCAGCCGCAAGAAGAAGCAGCTGCCGCCATCGGCCCCGTCGTCCGCGCCGACCATCACCGCTCCGCCCGCCGAGCCGCATGTCGGCGACGAGGCGGAGACACCGCGGGAAGAACCACGCCGCACCATCGAAGAGGTCGACCTCCCGCCGGCCGACGAACCCGCCGGCACCCCGGTCGCCGTCGAGGACCCCGTCGTCGCGGAGCCCCCGGCCCCCGCGATCGAGGTCCCGGAGCCCACCGCCGGCCGGCTCGTCCGGCTGCGCGCCCGCCTCGCCCGCTCGCAGAACTCCCTCGGCAAGGGGCTCCTCACCCTGCTCTCCCGCGAGCACCTCGACGAGGACACCTGGGAGGAGATCGAGGAGACCCTCCTCGTCGCCGATGTCGGTGTCGCCCCCACCCAGGAGCTGGTGGAACGGCTCCGTGAGCGGGTCCGGGTGCTCGGCACCCGCACCCCGGACGAGCTGCGCGCCCTGCTCCGGGAGGAGCTGCTCCACCTCATCGGCACCGAGGCCGACCGCGCGGTGAAGACCGAGAGCGGCCTCGACACCCCCGGTGTCGTCATGGTCGTCGGCGTCAACGGCACCGGCAAGACCACCACCACCGGCAAGCTCGCCCGTGTGCTGGTCGCGGACGGCCGCTCGGTCGTCCTCGGCGCCGCGGACACCTTCCGGGCGGCGGCGGCCGACCAGCTCCAGACCTGGGGCGAGCGCGTCGGCGCCCGCACCGTGCGCGGTCCCGAGGGCGGCGACCCGGCGTCGATCGCGTTCGACGCGGTCAAGGAGGGCATCGCCGAGGGCGCCGATGTGGTGCTGATCGACACGGCGGGCCGGCTGCACACCAAGACCGGTCTGATGGACGAGCTGGGCAAGGTCAAGCGCGTCGTGGAGAAGCACGGCCCGCTCGACGAGATCCTGCTCGTCCTGGACGCCACCACCGGCCAGAACGGCCTGGTGCAGGCGCGGGTCTTCGCCGAGGTCGTGGACATCACCGGCATCGTGCTGACCAAGCTGGACGGCACCGCCAAGGGCGGCATCGTCATCGCCGTCCAGCGCGAGCTGGGCGTCCCGGTGATGAAGGAGTTGGCGACGGCGATGATCGGCTTCCCGATGTCCGCGCTCGCTACGCCCGACGCGCGCATAAGGGCACGGGCGCCCGCCATGTTGCGT
>NZ_JBSFER010000054.1:0-11741 GCF_053594535.1 Streptomyces sp. NPDC001889 | reverse complement strand
CGGGTGGAGCCGGGTGAGGTGGAGGCGGTTGTCGCGCTGCACGGGTCCGTGGGTCAGGTCGCGGTGGTGGTGCGGGAGGACCGGCCGGGGGACAGGCGCCTGGTGGCCTATGTCGTCCCGGCCGCCGGGGGTGTCGATGTCGGTGCGGTACGGGACTTCGCGGGAGACCGCCTGCCCGAGTACATGGTCCCGACGGCCTTCGTCGTCCTGGACGCGCTCCCGCTGACCGTCAACGACAAACTCGACCGCAACGCCCTCCCCGCACCCGGCACCGGCGGCGGAACACGGGGCCGTACCCCTGGAACGCCGGTCGAGGAGAAACTGTGCCGGCTGTACGCCGAGGTGCTCGGCCTGGAGCGCGTCTCCGTCGATGACTCGTTCTTCGAACTCGGCGGCGACTCCATCCTCTCCATGCTGCTGGTCTCCGGCGCCCGCCGCGCGGGCCTGGTCATCTCCGCCCGTGAGGTGTTCGAGAGCAGGACCCCGGCGAACCTCGCCCGCCTCGCCATCATGGGCGATCTCGCGCCGGCCACCAGCGGCGACCCCGGAACCGGAGACATACCGCTCACCCCGGTCATGCGCGAACTGATCGAGCGGACGGGCGCGGCCAGGATCGGCCAGGTCATCCAGTCGGCGCTGGTGGTGGCCCCCGCGAGCCTCACCCTCCCGGTCCTCACCGACGCCGTGCAGACCCTCCTCGACCACCACGACATGCTCCGCGCGCGGCTGGAGGGCGACGAGCCGTCCGAGCTGCGGCTCGTCGTCCCGGAGCCGCTGCCCGCCGGGCCGTTGGCGCACCGGGTGGACGCGGCCGGCCGGGATCTCCAGGGGCTGGTCGACGAGGAGACCCGGGCGGCCGTCAGCCGGCTCGACCCTCTGGCCGGTGTGATGGTCCAGGTTGTCTGGTTCGACCTCGGCCCCGCGACCCCCGGCCGGCTGCTGATCGCCGTGCACCACCTGGCGGTCGACGCGGTGTCGCTCCGCGTCCTGCTGACGGATCTCGCCGAGGTGTGCACGGCGCTCATCGAGGACCGCAGCCCCGCCCTTCAGGCCGTGCCGGTCTCCTTCCGGCACTGGGCGCGTGAGCTGGTGGCGCAGGCGGGGAGTGCGGAGCGTGCGGCGGAGGTGCCGCTGTGGGCGGAGCTTCTGCGTGGGAGTGGGCCGGAGCCGTTGCTGACGCGGGTTCCGCTGGACGCGGCGCGGGATGTGCAGGCGTCGGTGCGGCGGGTGTCGGTGCGGGTGCCGTCCGGGGTGACGTCGGCGCTGCTGACGGCTGTTCCGGCGGCTTTCCACGCGGGTGTCGACGATGTGCTGCTGGCCGGTCTCGCGGCGGCTGTTGACGAGTGGCGTGGTGGCCGCGAGTCCGGAGGCGGCTTCCTCGTCGATGTCGAAGGCCACGGCCGCGTACCGCTCGGGGACGGTGAGGACCTCTCCCGCACCGTCGGCTGGTTCACCAGCGTACGACCGGTGCGACTCACCGCAGGACCGGCCGACCCCGCCGAGACACGCGCCGGTGGAGCGGCGGCCGGCCGCGTGCTGAAGCGGGTCAAGGAGCAGATACGGGCGGTCCCCGGCGACGGGCTCGGCTACGGCATCCTGCGCCGGCTCCCCACCGGAGCCGCCTCCGGGCCCACCGAACTGCCCGGCCTCACCGAAGGGCCCGGCCTCACCGAACTGCCCGTACCCACCGAACTGTCCGGCCCCGGCGCACAGATCGGCTTCAACTACGTCGGCCGGGTACCCGCGCCCGCCGCCCCCGACTCCGTACCCGGCGACTGGTCACCGGCGCCCGAAGGCGGCCCGGTCGGCGGCGCCGGAGGGGAGTACCCCGTGATGCACGCCCTGGAGGCCGAGGGCGTGGTGCACGACCGGGAGGAGGGGCCGGAGCTTCTGCTCACTCTGGTCTGGCCGGAGCGGGTTCTCGATGAGCCGGCGGCGCGTTCCCTGGTGGAGGGGTGGGCGGCGATGCTGGCGGGGTTGGCCGTCCACGCGGCGGCCCCGGGGTCCGGTGGGCGGACCCCGTCGGACTTCCCGCTCGTGACCGTCGGCCAGGACCGGATCGAGGAGCTGGAGGCGGCCGTCCCCGGCCTCGCCGACATCCTCCCCGTCACCCCCCTCCAGGAGGGCTTCCTCTTCCACGCGCTCTTCGACGAGCATGAGTCCGACATCTATGTGGAACAGTTCGACCTGGGGCTCCAGGGGCCGCTGAACGCCCGCGCCCTGCGCGCCGCCTGGGAGGCGGTCATCGCCCGCCACGCGAGCCTGCGGGCCGGATTCCGGCACATCGCCGGGGCCGACCGGCCCGTCCAGGTCATCGCCCACGAGGTCACCCTGCCCTGGCGGCAGGAGGACATCTCCGGACTGGACGAGGCCGAGGCCCGCGCCGAAGCGGAACGGCTGGGCGCCGAGGAGCGGGCGCGCCGGTTCGATGTCGCGGCGCCGCCACTGCTGCGCGTCCTCCTGGTGAAGACCGGCCCGGACCGCCACCGCATGATGATCACTCTCCACCACATCGTCCTCGACGGCTGGTCGCTGCCGATCCTGATGACCGATCTGTGGACGGCGTACGAGGCCGGCGGCAGCACGGACGGACTGCCCCCGGCGGCTCCGTACCGCGACTATCTGGAATGGCTGTCCCGGCAGGACCGCGAGACGGCGCGCGAGGCATGGCAGCAAACCCTGGCCGGCGCGGACGAACCGACCCGGGCCGCGCCCGCCGGCACCACCGTCTCGGCATCCGCCCCCTTCGGCCGGGTCACGGCCCGGGCGGGCACGGAGCTGGCACACGCCCTGCGGGACATGACCCGCACACACGGCCTGACCCTGAACACGGTCGTCCAGGCCGCCTGGGCCCGGGTCGTCGGCCAGCTCGCCGGACGCGGCGATGTGGTGTTCGGAGCCAGCGTGGCGGGCCGGCCGGCTGATCTGCCGGGTATGGAGAGCATGCTGGGGCTGTTCATCAACACCGTGCCGGTACGGGTCCGGCTCGACCCTGCCCAGACCGTCGCCGGGCTGCTCGCCGAACTCCAGGCCGAACAGTCCGCGCTGCTCGACCATCAGTATCTGGGCCTGTCGGAGATCCAGCGGCTGGCCGGACCCGGCGCGGTCTTCGACACGCTGATGGCCTTCGAGAACTACCCCGGCGACCCGGACGCCCAGCCCCCGACGGAGGGACTCAGCCTCACCGACTCGACGGCCAGGGAGTCGACGAACTTCCCCCTCGTCGTCATCGTGAACCCGACCGACGACGACCTGGCCTTCCGGATCGAGCATCTCCTCAGCGCCTTCGACACGGCCACCACCCGCACCCTCGCCCGCCGGCTGATCTCGGTGCTGGACCAGATGGCCGCTGACCCGGAGGTCCGGCTCAGCCGGATCGCCGTCCTCGACCCCACCGAGCGGTCCCTCGTGGTCGACCGCTGGAACGACACCGGACGGCAGGTGCCCGGAGCCTCCCTGGTCGAGCTGTTCGAGGCACAGGCCGGGCGTACACCGGACGCGGTCGCGGTGGTCGGCGAGGACCGTGTGTGGTCGTACGCGGAGCTGAACCGGATCGCCGACCGGATCGCCTGCGGCCTCGGCGCCCGGGGCATACGCCGCGGCGACCTGGTCGGCGTGGTGATGGACCGCTCGGCTGAGCTGGTGGCGGTGCTGCTCGGCGTGTCGAAGGCCGGAGCCGGATTCGTGCCCGTGGACCCCGCCTGGCCCGCCGCCCGGATTCGGGTCGTCCTGGAGCACACCGCCCTCACCGTGGCAGGGCACACGACAGGCGATCCCACCCACCCCCGCCAGGTCGTCCCGGTGGACGAACTGCTCTCCGGCCCCGACGGTGCTCCCGGAGTCACCGTGGCCGGCACCGATGTCGCCTATGTGATGTACACATCCGGTTCCACCGGTGTACCGAAGGGCGCGGCGATCCCGCACTCCGCCGTGGCCGCCCTCGCCACCGACACCTGCTGGAGCGCAGCCGCCCGGGACCGCGTACTCATGCACTCCCCGCACACCTTCGACGCCTCGACGTACGAGCTGTGGGTACCGCTGGTGTGCGGCGGCCGGGTCGTCGTCGCACCGTCGGGACGCGTGGAGCCCGGAACCCTCACCGCACTGATCCGGGAACACGGCCTCACCGCGATCTATATGTCGGCCGGACTCTTCGGCGTCACGGCCGACGAGTCCCCCGAGGCCCTGGCCGGGCTGTCCGAGGTACTCATCGGCGGCGATGTCATACCCGCGGGCGCGCTCGCCAAGGCACAGGAAGCCTGCCCGGGCCTGACGCTCGTCAATGTGTACGGACCCACCGAAGCCACCGTCATCACGACCACGTACACCGTCGAACCCGGAACCGAACCCCCGGCCGTCGTACCGATCGGCCGGCTCCGCGACAACGCCCGCGGCTATGTCCTGGACGAGTTCCTCCAGCCCGTCCCGGTGGGGGTGAGCGGTGAGCTGTACATCGCCGGGGCGGGGCTCGCCCGGGGATACGCGGGCCGGCCGGGTCTGACCGCCGAGCGGTTCGTCGCCTGCCCCTCCGGCGGCCGGATGTACCGCACGGGCGACCTGGCCCGCTGGATGCCCGACGGCCAACTGCTCTTCGCGGGCCGTGCGGACACCCAGGTGAAGATCCGCGGCTTCCGGGTCGAACCCGGCGAGACCGAGACCGTGCTCGCCTCCCACCAGTCCGTCGCACAGGTGGCGGTGATCGTGCGGGAGGACCGGCCGGGGGACAAGCGGCTGGTCGCCTATGTGGTGCCCGGGCCCGGTGCCGCCGTGGACGCGGAGGCACTGAGGGCGTACACCGGCGAACGGCTGCCGGAGTTCATGGTCCCGGCCGCGGTGGTGGCCCTGGACACCCTCCCGATCACCGCCAACGGCAAACTCGACCGCGCCGCCCTGCCCGCCCCCGAATTCGCCGGAGCGACCGACGGCAGGGGCCCCGCGACCCCGCTCGAAGAGGAGCTGTGCGCGCTGTTCGCCGAAGTCCTCGGAGCGGACCGGGTCGGGGCCGAGACATCCTTCTTCGCCCTCGGCGGCGACTCCCTCCTCGCGATGCGTCTCATCGGCCGCGTCCGGGCCGTCCTCGACACCGAAGTCAGCATCCGGGAGCTGTTCGGCACGCCGACCGTGGCCGGCCTGGCCGGACTGATCGACGCCGGTCGGGACGGGGTCCGGGTGCCGTTGGCTGCCCGGGACCGGCCTGAGGTGCTGCCCCTCTCCTTCGCCCAGCAGCGGATGTGGTTCCTGAACCGGCTGGAGGAGAACGGCTCCGGCGCCGATGCGACCTACAACCTCCCGCTCGCGCTGCGGATGTCCGGTGAGCTGGATGTGGCGGCGCTCGAAGCGGCGCTGGGTGATGTGGCCGACCGGCACGAGAGCCTGCGGACCGTGTTCCCGGAGCGGAACGGCACCCCGCGCCAGGAGATCCTGACGGGCGCCGCCGGCCGGCCACCGCTGACGGTGGTCGAATCGGGAGAGGCCGAACTCGACGAGGCACTCGCCGGATACTCGGCTCTCGGATTCGATGTCAGTGCGGATCTGCCCTGGCGGGTCTGGTTGCTGGTGACGGGTCCTTCGGAGTGTGTGCTGTTGATCGTGGCGCATCACATCGCGGTGGACGGCTGGTCGATGGGTGCGCTGTCGCGTGATCTGGGGACGGCTTACGCGGCTCGGCGGGAGGGCCGGGCGCCGGGGTGGGAGCCGCTGCCGGTGCAGTACGCGGACTACGCGCTGTGGCAGCGCGAGGTCCTCGGCAGCCTGGACGATTCCGACAGTCTCATCAGCGAACAGCTCGGCTTCTGGCGCGAAGCGCTGGAAGGCGCACCGGAGGAACTGGCCCTTCCCACGGACCGGCAGAGGCCCCTGGTCTCCTCGTTCCAGGGCGGCACCGTCCCGGTACGGGTGGGCGCCGAGGCGCACGCCGGTCTGGTGGAGATGGCGGGGCGCGGCCGGGCGACGATGTTCATGGTCGTCCATGCGGCGCTGGGTGTGCTGCTCTCGCGGATGGGCGCCGGGACCGACATCCCGATGGGAACGGCGACAGCGGGCCGCGCGCAGGCTGCCCTCGACGGTCTGGCCGGTCTCTTCGTGAACACGGTGGTGCTGCGCGCGGATCTGAGCGGGGACCCGACCTTCAGCGAGCTGCTGGCGCGGGTCCGGGAGACCGACCTCGCGGCCTACGCCCATCAGGACGTGCCGTTCGAGCGGCTGGTGGAGGTGCTGAACCCGGAGCGCTCACTCTCCCGGAACCCGCTCTTCCAGGTGATGCTCGCGCTGGAGACCTCCCTCTGGGACCGCTGGGAGCTGCCGGGGCTCGGTGTCGACCGGCTGGAATCCGCCGCGGAAGCGGCGCGGTTCGATCTGTCGGTGGATCTGGTGGAGGAGCGTGATGCCGAGGGTGCGCCGGCTGGTATCGGGGGCGGGATTCTCTACGCGGCCGATCTGTTCGACGAGGAGACGGTGCGAGGACTCGCCCGTCGGCTGGGTCGGGTGCTGGAACAGGTGGCGGCCGATCCGGACGTGCGGCTGAGCCGGATATCCGTCCTGGAGGAGACCGAGCGGGCGCAGATTGTCACCGAGTGGAATGACACCGGTCGGGTGGTGGCGGCGGACACGGTCCTCGGTCTGTTCGCTGCTCAGGCCGTTCGGATTCCCGATGTCGCGGCGGTGCGGTGTGGGTCGGTGGTGTTGTCGTACGGGGAGTTGGAGGCGCGTGCGAACCGGCTGGCCCGGTATCTGGTCGCCCTGGGTGTGGGTCGGGAGTGTGTGGTGGGTCTGTGCCTGCCGCGTGGGGTGGAGATGGTGGTGGCGCTGCTGGCGGTGTGGAAGGCCGGTGGCGCGTATGTGCCACTCGACCCGGAGCATCCGGAGGACCGCCTCGCGTACATGATCTCCGACAGTGGTGCCTCGGTGGTCCTGGCCACGGCCGGCATCGAGGTACCCGGGCCCGATACGCCCGTACTGTTCCTGGATGGTGCTGCGGACGCGATCGCCGCTCAGTCCTCGGAGCCGCTCGACACGGTGGTGGGTCCGGAGCAGTTGGCGTATGTGATCTATACGTCGGGTTCGACGGGCCGTCCGAAGGGTGTGGCGGTGGCGCATGGCGGGGTGGCGAACCTCGCGCAGGTGATGCGTCCCGTGCTCGGTGTCGACGAGGGTGTCGTCGCCCTTCAGTTCGCCTCCTTCAGCTTCGACGCGGCGGTTCTCGATGTCGCGGTCACCCTCGGTGCCGGTGGGACGCTCGCTATCGCGTCGAGTGAGGAGCGGAGGGAGCCGGAGGCGCTGGCGGAGATGATCCGTGCCGCCGGAGTCGAGGTTGCCAGTGTGGTGCCGTCGCTGCTGGGTGTGCTGGATCCGGGTGCGGTGTCGGGTGTGCGGAACTGGGTGCTGGGTGCGGAGCGGTTGAACGCTGATCTGGCGAGCCGGTGGCTGGCGGGGTCGCGGGTGTGGAATACGTACGGTCCGACTGAGGCGACCGTGATCACCACCGCTGTGCCGCTGGACCCGGCGATGGGTCCGGAGGATCAGCCTCCGGCCATCGGCGCCCCCATCGGCAACGCCCGGGTGTTCGTGCTGGACGATTTCCTCCAGCCGGTGCCGGTGGGTGTGACGGGTGAGCTGTATGTGGCGGGTGCCGGTCTGGCCCGGGGCTATGTCGGCCGCCCGGATCTGACCGCTGAGCGGTTTGTGGCGAACCCGTATGGCGGTCGGATGTACCGCTCGGGCGACCTCGCCCGGTGGACTGTCGACGGGCAGCTCCTCTTCGCGGGCCGGGCGGATGAGCAGGTGAAGATCCGTGGTTTCCGTGTCGAGCCGGGTGAGATCGAGGCTGTGATCGCTTCGCACGAGACGGTCGGCCAGGTCGCGGTGGTCGTCCGCGAGGACCGGCCGGGGGACAGGCGCCTGGTCGCGTATGTCGTCCCGGCCGCGGAGGCCGTCGACACCGACGCGCTGAAGCGGCACGCCGGAGACCGGCTGCCCGAGTACATGGTCCCGGCCGCGATCGTTCTCCTCGACGCGCTGCCGCTGACCGTCAACGGCAAGCTCGACAGGGCCGCGCTGCCCGCGCCCGAGTCGTCGGGGGAGAGTAGCGGCCGGGCGCCGTCGACCCCTGAGGAAGAAATTCTCTGCGCTCTGTTCGCCGAGGTCCTCGGTCTGGACGAGGTGAGTGCCGGCGGTTCGTTCTTCGAGCTGGGCGGCGACTCGATCATGTCGATGCTGCTGGTCTCCAGCGCTCGCCGGGCGGGTCTCGTCATCACCGCCCGCCAGATATTCGAACGCAGGACACCGGCCGGTCTGGCCTCCGTGGCCCAGCGATTCGGGTCCGAGCGGGGAGCCGGCGAAGAACGCGGCACAGGTGAGATACCGCTGACCCCGGTCATGCGGGAACTGCTCGGACGGGTCGGACCCGACAGTGCCGGGACCGTGGTCCAGTCGACCCTGACCGAGACCCCGGTGGGCCTGGACTTCACCGTCCTGACGGACGCGGTCCAGGCGTTGGTGGATCGCCATGACATGCTCCGTGCCCGACTGGTGCTCGGCGAGAGTCCCTCGCTGGTTGTCCCGGAGAGCACCGACGCCGGGCCCCTGGTGCGCCGGGTGGAATCGATGACCGCCCCGGATCTCCAGAGCCTGGTGGACGACGAGACCCGCGCCGCCGTGGGCCGGATGGCTCCGCAGTCCGGTGTGATGGCCCAGGTGGTGTGGTTCGACCGGGGTCCGGACGTACCCGGCAGGCTCCTGATGGTCCTCCACCATCTGGTGGTCGACGGTGTCTCGTGGCGGGTGCTGCTGCCGGATCTCGCGCGGGCGTACGAGGAGCTGGCGGCCGGGCGTGACGCCGGGCTCGACCCGGTGCCGGTGTCCTTCCGGCACTGGGCCCGCGAGCTGACGGCCCGGGCGACCGGCACGGAGCGGCTGGCGGAGGTCCCCCGGTGGGTGGAGTACCTCCAGGACTCCGAGCCCTTGCTCACCGTGCCACCGGCGCGGCCGGAGCGGCCGGAGCGGCCGGAGCGGCCGGAACAGAGCGGGCCGGGTGCTGTGCTGCGTACCGCCTCCGTCCGGATTCCCATGACGGAGACGGCACAGCTGTTGACCAGCGTGCCGACGGCTTTCCACGCGGGTGTCGACGATGTGCTGTTGACGGGTCTCGCGGCGGCTGTCGCCGAGTGGCGGCACGATCGGGGAGCCGCCGCGGGCGGTCTCCTGGTGGATCTGGAGGGTCACGGCCGCGTACCTCTCTCCGACAGCGACGACCTGTCCCGGACGGTGGGCTGGTTCACCAGCAGCCACCCGGTGCGGCTCGACGCCGGCTCCGTCGATCTGGTGGAGGTGCGGGAGGGCGGTGCTGCCGCCGGGCGGGTGTTGAAGCGGGTGAAGGAGCAGATCCGCGCCGTCCCCGGTGATGGTCTGGGGTATGGCATTCTGCGTCATCTCCATCCGGAGGTCGCGCCCGAGCTGGCGGGACTGCCCTCGGCGCAGATCGGCTTCAACTACCTCGGCAGATACGCGGCTTCGTCTCCGGGCGGCCCTCGGCGAGCCCAGGAAGGCTGGCGTCGGGCCGGCGAGGCTCTGCCGAGCACGGATGCCTCCTTGGCGCACTCGTTGGAGGCACTCGGAGTCGTTCACGACCTGAGCGAGGGTCCTGAGCTGTCGCTGACGCTGATGTGGCCCGAGCATCTGTGGGAGGAGGAGGCGGTCTCCCGGCTGCTGGACAGCTGGGCGGCGATGCTGGCCGGGCTGGTCACGCACGCCACGGGTTCAAGCAGTACGGCCGGTCACACCCCCTCCGATTTCTCGCTCGTGTCGCTGGACCAGGCGCGGATCGAGGAGCTGGAGGCGGAGGTTCCGGGATTGGTGGAGGTGCTCCCCGTCTCGCCTCTCCAGGAGGGGCTGCTGTTCCACGCGCTCTTCGACGAGCGGGGTACGGATGTCTATGTCGAGCAGCTCGACCTGGGCCTTGAGGGGCCGCTGGACGCGGCTGTGCTGCGTGCGTCGTGGCAGGTGCTGCTGGACCGGCACGCCAGTCTGCGGGCCGGGTTCCGGCAGCTCCCGGGCGTGGACCAGCCGGTGCAGGTGGTGGCTGGTGAGGTGGTTCTGCCGTGGCGTGAGGTGGATCTGTCGGGGCTGTCCGGGGCCGACGCGCTGGCCGGGGTGGAGCGGCTGGGGATCGAGGAGCGTTCGTACCGCTTCGATCTGGCCGTGCCTCCGCTGGTGCGGATTCTGCTGGTGCGGATGGGGCCGGACCGCTATCGGATGATGATCACCCTCCATCACATTGTGCTGGACGGCTGGTCGCTGCCGATCCTGATGCGGGAGCTGTGGGCGGCGTACGAGGCCGGTGGCAGCGGGAGTGGTCTGCCGGCGGTGACTCCGTACCGCGACTATCTGGAGTGGTTGTCCCGGCAGGATCGGGGGGCGGCGCGGGAGGCGTGGCGGCAGGCGCTGGCGGGCGCGGACGAACCGACGCTGATCGCTCCGGCAGCCGACCGGGACCCGGTCCCGGCGGAGTCCCGTGTCCTGTCCGCTGCGGCGACCCCGGCACTGAACAGGGCGTTGGCGGAGTTGGTGCGTGTTCATGGGGTGACCATGAATACGGTGGTGCAGGCGGCGTGGGGTCTGCTGGTGGGGAAGCTGACGGGTCGCCGGGATGTGGTCTTCGGCGCGAGTGTGGCGGGGCGGCCGGCTGATCTTCCGGGTATGGAGAGCATGCTGGGGCTGTTCATCAACACCGTGCCGGTACGGGTCCGGCTGGACCCGGCGCAGACGGTGGGCGGACTGCTGGCCAGGCTTCAGGCGGAGCAGTCCGCGCTCATGGACTACCAGCATCTGAGCCTCACGGACGTGCAGCGGCTGGCGGGCCCCGGCGCCCACTTCGACACCTTGCTCGCTTACGAGAACTTCCCCTCCGGTGGACAGGGGAGCTTCGCGGAACCGGCCGATGTGCGCGTGGTCGACTCCGGCATTCGCGAGTCGATCAACTATCCGCTGGGTCTGGTGGCGGGTTCGCTGGGTGATGGTCTGGGTCTGCGGTTGAACTATCGCCCGGATGTGTTCGGCGTTGAGGAGGCGCGGGGGGTTCTTGACCGGTTGTTGCGGTTGCTGGAGCAGATGGCGGCTGATCCGGGTGGTCGGCTGAGTCGTCTCGCGGTGCTGGACGAGGTCGAGTTCGAGCGGGTGGTGTCGGGGTGGAACGACACGGAGCGTCCGTTGTCGGCGGGTTCGCTGGTGGAGTTGTTCGAGGCGCAGGTGGGCCGTTCACCCGATGCGGTCGCGGTGGTGGGCGGGGAGGGCGCGTGGTCGTACGCGGAGCTGAACCGGGCCGCTGACCGGGTCGCGTGCGGACTCGCCGCCCGGGGTGTGGGGCGTGGGGATTACGTCGGTGTGGTGATGGACCGCTCCGTGCACCTGGTGGCCGTGCTCCTGGGTGTGTCAAAGGCCGGGGCCGCGTTCGTACCGGTGGATGTGGGCTGGCCGGCGGCACGGACCGAGCAGGTTCTCGGGCGGGTTGGGCTGGTGGTCGCCGATCGGGATGTGCCCGGTTCGCTGGTGGACGCGGTTCGGGCGGAGGTGCTGCTCTCGGGTCCCGATGGGGTGCCCGCGGTGGCTGTGGGTGGCGCTGATGTGGTGTATGTGATGTTCACGTCGGGGTCGTCGGGTGTGCCGAAGGGTGTGGAGGTTTCGCATGCTTCGGTGGTGGCTCTGGTGGTGGACGGGTGCTGGAGTGCGGCGGCCCGGGACCGGGTGTT
>NZ_JBSFER010000053.1:0-12493 GCF_053594535.1 Streptomyces sp. NPDC001889 | reverse complement strand
TCGTTCCCGAATGACGCGGTCTCCGAGGTGAACCGGTCACCCGTGAGCTGCATTCCGTCACCCGAGTCACCCGCGAACCGGATAATCACCCGGTCCAGGCGCTCTACCCGCTTCTCCGTGGTGGTGCGTGTGCTCACAGGGACTCGATCCGATCGGAAGGCACCAGGTGGTGCCGGCAGTCGAAGATGTAGCGGGCCGACTTCACGACCAGGTCGTAGTCCACATCGCTGTGGTCGGTGACGAGGAGCACCGCGTCCGCGGCCTCGACCTCCTCGGTGGTCAGCTCGGTGTGGACGAGACCCTTGATGTCGGGGCTCTCGGTGACATGGTGGTCCACCGCCCGGACGGAGGCGCCCGCCTCGATGAGCCGGGAGACGATGCCCAGCGCGGGCGATTCACGGATGTCCCCGGTGTCGGCCTTGTAGGCGAGCCCCAGCACGAGGATGCGCGCGTCCGTGACGGTCTGCCGCCGCCGGTCCAGGCCCCGGGTGAGCCGGCGCACCACATACTCCGGCATCTGGTTGTTGAGCTCGTCCGCCAGCGCCACCAGCCGGAACGGTTTGCTCAGGGCGCGCTCCACCTTCCAGGAGAGATACAGCGGGTCGACCGGCAGGCAGTGCCCGCCGACCCCCGGCCCCGGGGTGAACCGCATAAAGCCGAAGGGCTTGGTGGCGGCGACGTCGAGCGCCTTCCAGACGTCGATGCCCAGCCCCTCGGCATGCATGGCCAGCTCGTTGACGAGGGCGATGTTCACATGCCGGAAGGTGTTCTCCAGCACCTTCGCCAGCTCCGCGACCCGGGGAGAGTCCGCCGGTACGACCTCGTCGACAATGGACTCGTAGAACGCGGTCACCTTCTCCATGGAGGCCGCGTCGACCCCCGAGACCACCTTCGGAGTCGTCTCGAAGCTCCAGGTGGGGTTCCCGGGGTCGATGCGCTCCGGGCTGTAGCCGAGGTGGAAGTCCTCGCCCGGGACCAGACCGGAGATCTTCGTCAGCTGCGGGCCGAGCAGATCCTCGGTCGTACCGGGGAAGCTGGTGGATTCGAGGATCACCGTCACCCCGGGGCGCAGCCGCTCCCCGATGGCCACCCCGGCCGACTCGATGAACGACAGGTCAGGCACCCCGTCGATCATCGGGGTCGGCACGGCGATCACCGCGATGTCGAAGCCGTCCAGGTCATTGGTGGCCATGGTGGGCTGGTACTTGCCCCGGCTGAGTATCGCGGAGAGGCGCTCCGACGTGATGTCGCCGACATAGGACTCCCCGACGGCGAGTTTCTTGACCCGGAACTCATCGGTGTCGTATCCGATCACCTCGTATCCGCGCTCCGCCGCCGCTACGGCCAGCGGCAGACCGACATATCCCTGCCCCACCACGACAACTTTTGACGTCATCAGAAGACCCGACTTTCTCTCTGAGCGGTGACCGGCTGTGCGGGTTAGGCGAAGAAGTCGCAGATCGCGTCGGCGACATACTCGACCTGCGCGTCCGTGAGGTGCGGCCAGATCGGAATCGCGAGATTGTGGTCGCTCGCGTACTGGGCTCCGGGCAGATCCCGGCCGACCGGGGCGAACGCGCTGAACGCGGGCTGGGCGGGCAGCGGCCTGGGGTAGTAGATGTGCGAGCCCACGGACTTCTCCAGCAGCCAGGAGCGCAGATCCTCCCGCCGCTGGACCAGCAGTGAGTACACGTAGTAGCAGCGGCCGTTGCGGCCCGCCGGCGGTGCCAGGACACCCCGGTCGGCGAGCGGTCCGAAGCGCTGCGAGTAGTAGTCGGCGATCTGCGCCCGGCGCTCCAGACGGTCCGCGAAACCGTCGTGCCGCGCGATCTGGAAGGCGGCGATGATCTCGTCGAAGCGGTTGTTCTGGCCGATGCGGTGGTGGACGAAGCGGTGGACGCCGTCCTGTCCGTGGTTGCGCAGCATCCGCAGGGCGCGGGCCGTCTCCTCGTCGTCGGTGAGGACCACCCCGCCCTCGCCCACCGTGCCGAAGGACTTGACCTGGAAGAAGGAGAAGATCCCCAGATCGCCCCAGCGCCCGGCCGGCACGCCGTCGAGCACGGCGCCCTGCGCCACCGCCGCGTCCTCGATGACCTTGAGGTCATGGGCTCGGGCGATCTTGTTGATGCTCGGCATGTCCGCCATGACCGAGAAGATATGGGCGGGCATCACCGCCTTGGTCCGGTCGGTGATCAGCTCTTCCAGCGTCGCCGGGTCGAGCACCATGGTGTGCGGGTCGACATCCGCGAAGACCGGGGTCGCCCCCAGGTTCGCCACCGAACTGGCCACCGGCTGGCAGCAGAACGCGGGGACGATGACCTCGTCGCCCGGGCCGATGTCCAGGGCCTGTACGGCGAGGTTGAGTCCGCCCGTACCGCTGGAACAGGCGACCACATGGCCCGCGCCCGTCGATTCCCGCAGGAGTTCCTCCAGCGCGGCGGTCCGGCGGCCGAGGATGAATTTCTGTTCCTCGTCGGTGCCCACCTCGTAGAGGAGTTCCAGCAGGGTTTCGCGGTCCTTGTCGAAAAGGTCCGGAGGGAAGAAGGGAATCACCACTGCCCCTCGGCGTAGAAGTCGGAGACGGCCGCGCAGACCGTGTCGATCTGGTCCTCGGTCAGATCCGGGTACAGCGGCAGTGCCACGGTGCGCCGGCTGGCCGCCTCGGCCCGGGGGAGGGACCTGCCGCCGTGCTCCTCGGCGTAGCACGGCTGGGTGTGCAGCGTCCTCGGGTAGTACGTCTCGGTGCCGATGCCCCGCGCGGTGAGACGCGCCACCAGCTCGTCCCGGTGCTCGACCTCGATGAGGTAGACGTAGAAGACCGGGTCGGAGGGGACGGACCTGGGCACCAGCCGGGGGACGGCGAGGACGCCGTCCGCGCCGGTGAGGCGTTCGGTGTAGGCGTCGGCGAGCACCCGGCGGCGGGCGATGGACTCGTCCAGCCGGCTCAGCCGCGCCATCAGGATCGCCGCCTGGATGTCGTCCATCTTGCTGTTGGTGCCGGAGACACCGGAGAGGTTGGAGATACCGGCGATGTGGTCGATCGTCTTCCCCATGCGGCCGTGGTGCCGGAGCACACTCGCCTGCTCGGCGATCCGGTCGTCATCGGTGAGGATCATTCCGGCGTCGCCGAGCGCCCCCAGCGTCTTCGTCGGGAAGAACGAGAGGACACCTCCGGAGCCGAGCAGCCCGGCGTGGGTGCCGTCCCAGCGCATCCCGATCGCCTCGGCGCTGTCCTCAAGGACCAGCAGACCGTGCCGTCGGGCCAGCTCCAGCAGCGCGCCCATGTCGGCGAGCTGGCTGAAGAGATGGACCGGCATGACGGCCCTGGTGCGGTCGGTGATCGCCGCCTCCACCGAGGCGGGGTCCAGCGCGTAGTCACCGTCGGCGGTGATGTCCGCGAAGACCGGGGTCGCCCCGGTCATGGTCACCGCCGACGCGCTGGCGAAGAAGGTGAACGCCGGGACGATGACCTCGTCGCCGGGGCCGATGCCCGCCGCCCGGAGCAGGATCACCAGGGCGTCGGTACCGCTGTTCACCCCGAGGGCGTGCCGTGCCCCGGTGTACTTGGCCAGTGCCTGTTCCAGCTCGGACACCTTGCGTCCGTGCGAGAACTTGCCCCGGTCGACGACATCGCCGACATGGCTGCTGATCAGCGGCCAGAGTTCCTTGAAGGATTCGGCCTGGGTGAAGAAGGGAACTCCGTTCGAGGGGGCGGCCGGCCCTTGGGAAGGGCGGATTTCTGTGTCTGTGCGCGCTGTGCCCACCTGTCTCCTGTTCTTGGGATGAGGTGTCCGTGCGATTCCGCACGACCGACGCTTGACGACAGTAGAAAGGGCCGCCCCGAGCGGCAACGACAGATCCTTGTAGGTGTGGGGGCCTGCCACCATGGCAGAGAAGCGCCATGACCGGTCCGTTGCGCCGACCGGTGTGCTGGCAGGCCCCACGGGCCACGAAGGTCACCCCGGACCCCGGAGGGCACCGCGGGCCACGGCTCCTCCGCGGGCCGGGCGGGCGCCGCGGGGCCGCGCGCGGACCGGGTACGACCCGGTGCGGCCCCCGGCCGGAGCGCGCCCCGTGGCCCCGGCGGGGGCGTGCGCGGCGGGCCGGGCGGGCCCCGGGGTCAGCTCCCCGACTGCTGCTGCATCACCCGGGCGACATGCACCCGGGACGGGGCCTGGAGCTTCTGCATCACCTGGCGCAGATGGTTGACCACGGTCCACTCGGAGAGGCTGAGCCGGCTGGCGATCTGCCGGTTGGTCATGCCCTCGGCCACCATCAGCGCGATCTCCGTCTGGCGCGGGGTCAGACAGGTCCCCGGCGTCTTGGGCCCCGGCTGCGCCGGCGGCTCCTCCACGGGTACGGACAGCGCGTCCTGGATCGCCGCGTCCGCCCGGACCGTGTAGAGCCGCCGGCGCAGCCGGGCGAAGGCCGCCGTGCCCAGCGCGGTCCGCCGGCGCCGCTCGACGCTCTGCACGGCGGTGTCGATCTCCCCGGGCGGCAGCCCGTGGCGCTCCCGCAGAGTGCTCGCCGTGAGCAGCAGCCGGGCGACCGGCTCCTGCTGCCCCTCGCCGCCGCCCGACGCCGAGAGCGCGCAGCCGAGGATCTCCAGGGCCAGGGCCGCGTCCCCGGGACCGCCGGTGTGCCGCAGCGTCCTCATCGCCGAGCGGACCTCCGCACCGGCCCGCTCGGGCTTGCCCGCCTCCAGCTGGACCCGGGCCAGCGCCAGCAGCGAGAGACCCAGTTCGCGCTCGTCGCCCAGCGCCCGGAAGGCGGTCACGGACCGGCGCAGGGTGTGCTCGGCGGTCGGCGCGCCCACTTCGTACTCGGCGAGGGCGCTGTACCGCAGGGCCAGCGCGGCGCCGTGCTCGTCGCCGAGTTCGGCCAGCTCCGACGCGGCGGCGCACAGCTCCGCCCGCACCTCCTCGCTGTTGCCCGCCCCGCGCTCCAGCTCGCCGAGGTGGGCCATGACACGGGTGAGACCGGCCCGGTGGCCGTGCTCCTGGCAGACCGTCATCGCGGCGTGCCAGAGCTCACGGGCGCCCTCGGGATCGCCGCTCCCGGCCCGCCAGCGGCCCGCCGCCTCCAGGGCCCGGCCCAGCAGCGGGGCGTCCTTTGGGGAGAGGCCCTCCGCGCGCAGCGCCGCCGCGGAGGTCTCCGTGTGGGCGGCGACCTCCGCCAGATGGTGGCCGGATATCCAGACGCTCTCCAGGGCCAGCACCAGCTCCAGCAGCCGGGTGTGCTCGCCCAGCTCGCCCAGTGAGGCGATGGCGGCCCGGATGTCCGGCAGCCGGCCGCGCACCGCCGCCGCCCGCTGCTCGGGGGTGAGCCGGGCCAGCTCCCCCGTATGGATCGACTCGGTGAAGAGACGGGCGTGCCGCTCCCGGGCGTCCGTGGCGCAGCAGGTGTTGGACGCCAGCCGCTTGCGGTAGAAGCGCCGCACGGAGGTGAGCATCCGCAGCCGCTGCTCGCCGGAGTCGTCGTGCTCCAGCAGCAGCAGGCTCTTGTGGATCAGCTCGTCCAGGCCGCGCGCGGTCTGCTCCTGGGAGAGCCCGCCGACCCGCTGGGCCGCCGCCGTGGAGAACGGACCCTCGAAGAGCGAGAGCCGCTGGAGGAACTCCTGCTCCTGGGTGCTGAGCAGCCCGTCCGCCCAGAAGAGCGAGCCCTCCATCGAGCGCTGCCGGGTGGGTGTGTCGAGCAGCCGGCTGGTGTACGGGAGCTGGCGGCCCTGCCGGAGGTGGTCCAGGGCGGCGCGCAGGGTCAGGGTGCCGATGCTGCGCGCGGTCAGCTCTATGGCGAGCGGCAGCCCGTCGAGCAGCTCGCAGATCTCCGTCACGGTGGTCAGATCGTCGTCGAGCAGGACATGGTCGCGGTAGTGGCCGCCCAGCCGGTCGACGAAGAGCAGCACCGCGTCGGAGACCGCGGGCGCCGTGTCCCCGGCCGCCCCGGCGCCGCCCGCGGGGAGCGGGCGGACCAGGAAGAGGTGCTCGGCGTAGATGTTGATCGAGGTGCGGCTGGTGGCCATCACCCGCAGTCCGGGGAAGTTGGTGATCAGCCAGGCGAGGCCGAGCGAGAGCGGCGCGGTGAGCAGGTCGCAGTTGTCCAGGACGAGCAGGAGTTCGCAGTCGGCTACGGCCTCGGCCACACCGTCCGCCGTCTCGGCCGCGGGCGTGCCGCCGAGGGCCTGGGAGATCCTGCTCCAGGCGGCGGACGCGGTGTCGAGGTCGGCCAGGTCGACGACGGTCACCTTGTCGTCGAAGGAAGGGGCCGCGAGGGCCGCGGCCTCCCGGGTGAGCCGGCTCTTGCCCACTCCGGCGGGCCCGGTCAGCGTGAGCAGTCGCACGGTCGGGTCGGCCAGCTTGTCGATGACCGCCGCCAGCTCCGCGTCGCGCCCGAAGCAGCGGTTTTCGGTCAGTGGTGCCACCTTCTGCGCAGGGCCTGCCGGGTGGACATCGACGTGGTGCGGTGGTTGGGCCGTGCGGTGCACAGTGCGCATCAACTTCTCCCCCAAGAAGTAGTGGTTAACCGGTGTGTGAGGCGGTGAGCAGGGCTGGTCCCCGCGGCGCCCCGATGGGCCCGCCGCGCGATCGGCTGCTGCTGGTCGTGGGAGGCCCACAGCCGGATGGCTGTCTCGGTTCCTGCCCGGAGCCCTCACGGTTTCGGCCGCGGGCTGACCATCAAGTCGGCTCGGTCCAGCTGTCCTTGATCACGGTGTGTGGTTCCTTGTGCTCCAGGTCTCCAAGGTTCACGGGCCGGGCGGTCCGGCGGCAAGGCGCCGACCGGTTCATGCCTCCTTTTGCCGTACCTGTTGACGGCGGCGGAAAGCGCCTTCCCGGGTGCTCAGGGCGCCAGCTCGTCGGGCAGGGGCATGGTGGTCAGCTTGTCCGGGTTGATGATCTGGTAGATGCGCTGGATGCGGCCGTCGGACGGCCGCAGGTCCAGCTGGGTGACCACCCAGGGCCGGTGCTCCCGGGAGAGCAGGACGGCGGGTGTGCCGTTGACCTCCAGATAACGGGTGTTGAGGCCCGGGGGGAAGGTCTTGGCGAGCGAGTCGGCCAGGCGTACGCACTTGTCGCGGCCGACGATGACGCGCAGCGCCGAGCGGTGCTTGCCGCCGCCGTCGCTCCAGAGCTGGACCTCGGGGGCGAGGATCTCCATCAGGGTGCCGAGGTCGGCGCCCAGGGCGGCGTCCAGAAAGCGTTCGGTGGCGGCGCGCACCACCTTGGAGTCGGGCTGGTAGCGGGGTCTGCGGCCCTCGACGTGCTTGCGGGCCCGGTGGGCCAGCTGGCGCACGGAGTCGCAGGTGCGGCCGAGGACGTTGGCTATCTCCGGGTAGTCGTAGCCGAAGGCCTCCCGGAGGACGAAGACCGCGCGCTCCATGGGCGAGAGGGTCTCCAGGACCACCATCATGGCGAGCGACACCGACTCGCCCCGCAGGGCGCTGTCCTCGGTCTGGTCCTCGGTGACCACGGGTTCGGGGAGCCAGGTCCCCACATAGGTCTCGCGGTTGGCCTTGGCGGCGCGCAGCGAGCGCAGGGCGCGGTTCACGGCGATCCGCACCAGATAGGCCCGGGAGTTCGCCACCTCGCCGTGGCGGGCCGACGCCCAGGACAGCCAGGTGTCCTGGAGTACGTCCTCGGTGTCGGTGACGGTGCCCAGCATGTTGTAGACGAGCCCGAAGAGCAGATTCCGGTTCTCGTCGAAGGTGGTGGTGGTCAGGGTGCTGTGCGCGTGAAGTTCCTGGTGCTCAGCGGCGGTTGACGCCGTGGATCTGCTGGTCATGACGCGGTCTCACCATCTCAATCGGATACCTCGGCGCAGATGGTCGCGGACTTCAGCGTAGGGACCACCCAAGCCATCGTGTGTGATCTGAATCACATTATCGTTCCGCGTGTCACAGTTGGAGCCGCTTCCCGACTCCTAATGTGTGTCCCGCGCCGCCCGGGCGGCGCGGGACTCGGAAAGAAGCCGTGACGAGAAGGGAGGTGAGGTATGCCGGTCCATTCCCCCGAGTCCGCCCCGCGCCACGACACGGTCCTGTCGTGCGAGGAGGGCGGCCGGTCCGGCCGGGACACCGGCGCGCCGGCGACGGTCTTCCCGCCGTTCCGCCCGCGCTCGCGTCCGCGCCCGGACCGCACTGCCCCGCCTCCGTCGCCGGTGTCCTGGTCCGTCTCCACCATGGCTGTCAACTCCCCCGGCTGCCAAGGGAGTCTGGCCAGGACTTCGATCGGCGTCATGACGCTCCCGGCCGGCCTCGGGCCCCCCGCCCGTCCGCCGGGGCCGGTGAGCGGCCCCCGCGAGGGTTCCGGCGAGGTGTTACGCACCCCTTGCGGGGAGACAGGTCGGATGCGACTATTTCCGTCCCTGCCTCCCGGCATGTCCCGTTCGGTGCTGCCGTGCGTTCCGGCCGGCCGTTCCCGTGGTGCGTCCGGCACCGGTCCGTGCCGCCTCCGCCGGCGACGACTCCGTACCGGGTGTTCCCCCGGCACCCGGTACGGCGAGGTGTGAATTGGCATCTTCCTGCCACCTCCCCCCTCCGGATGTTTCGGCGCTGTCCCCGCCCCGACATCGCGGAGCTCCCGGCGCGGCTCCCGCGCCGCCGGCCCGGCCCCCGGCGCTGTCCGCACACCGCCGGGGCCCGCTGCCGCACGGCTGTCCCCGCGCGTCTCCCCCGCGCTACGGAGAACGGGAGTCCAGCAGACCCAGCTCGGCCGCCTTCACCCCCGCCTGGAATCGCGAACTCGAACCGATCACGGTCATGATCTCGGCGACATGGCGCCGATAGGTGCGCACGGATATCGCGAGTCTCCGGGCGGCCACCTCGTCGGTCACTCCCGCGCGCAGCAAACCGAGAATCTTACGGGTGAGTTCCGTGCGCATATGCCCATCGAGTATTGCGCGCAGATCGGTGGCCGAGGCGCCCTGCCATATTCCGTCGAAGAATTCGAACAGCAGCCGAATGATCTCGGGCGCCCGGACGACCGAGTAGGCGGCCCCGGCCGGGGACTCGGCCGCGGTGAGGGCGACGGGCTGGTCGGCGATCACGATGAGCAGCGGGGGCAGTTGCGGCAGCACCCGCACGGGCACCGGCCGCACTCCCTGGCTCACCGCCCCCACGAGACCCGAGTCCACCATCCCCGGATTGCAGATCACCCGCACCTCGGCCGTGTCGGGCGCGGCCAGCAGCAGCCCGGGCAGCAGGGACGCGCAGGGCGCGGCGCCCGGCGCTGCGGCCATCACCACATCCAGCCGGCCCCGCGCACAGCCGGCCACCTCCAGCACCGCCCGCGCGATCTCCTCGGGCTCGCCGTTGACGGCGCTGATCTCCCGGCCGCCCGAGACGGTGTCCCGGTGCTGGGCGATCGTCTCCTCGATCATCTCCCGGATTCCGAGCAGGGCTTCCTCCAGGGTGTCCGCGGACGAGGAGCCGTCCGGTCCCTCCCTGATGGGCAGCCGCCCAATACCGCGTCCCTGTGGAACCTCCGTTGAATCCCCCGTTGTCATCTCTACCCGTCTCCGCGTTGAAGTGTCAGCCCCTCGGTCTTCCGCTGAGCCGTCCCAGCGTGCCAAAGCATACGCAGAACAGATTAAATGAAGAGTGAATTGCCCATGCCTCCGGCGGAGTTGCCGGAGCGGTTTCCCCGCGGATTCATCTGTTCCATACTTCGCCGATGGTGATCGCCGCGTCCATGAGAAGCCCGCCGTACTCCCGCCCCGGCTCCCGCGACAGACTCCGCACCGGGCCCGACAGCGAGAGGGCCGCCACGGTCCTGCCCTCGGGCCCGCGCACCGGCGTGGCCACGGTCGCGACGCCGGGGCCCCGCTCCCCGACACTCTGTGCCCAGCCGCGCCGGCGGACCTCCGCCAGCGTCGCGGCCGTGAACCGGGCGCCCTTCAGCCCCGCGTGCAGCCGCTCCGGGGACTCCCAGGCGAGCAGCGCCTGCGCCACCGAACCCGCCTTGAGCGGATACGACGAGCCGACCGGAACCCGTTCCGCCGGATGCAGTGAGGTCTCCGCGCCCGCCAGACACACCTGGTGGTCCCCGATGCGCCGGTAGAGCCGGACATCCGCCCGGGTCCGGTCCCGCAGCTCCGCCAGCAGCGGCCGGGCCACCGCCAGCATCCGGTCCCGCTGCGCCTCCGCCGCCATCTCGCCGAGCCGGGGGCCGAGGACGAAGCGCCCCTGGGCGTCGCGGCCGATCAGCCGGATGCGCTCCAGGGCCTGGGTGAGCCGGTGCGCGGTCGAGCGGGGCAGACCCGTGCTGGCCACGATGCGGTTGAGCGAGGCGGGACCGCACTCGATCGTGCTCAGCACGAGCGAGGTCTTGTCCAGCACCCCCACCCCGCTGACGTACTGAAGGGTGCCGGGGGAGGCCGAAGTGGTCACCGCACACCGTCCGGCCGGGTATCCCGGTTTCTGTCGACACCGAATGCCATCGTCGGTACACCTCGTTTCAGCGGTGACTGCACCGCTGGAGTCCCAGGGGGCCGTGACCGGGCAGCGCCATGGCGGCGCCGGGCCCGCGAGTGGGGCGGGGAGCGCCGCGAGCGGCTGTCCGGGGCTGCCCGGATGTCAGTGGGCGGAGCGGCCGCTCTCCGTTGAGCGGCCCCGCGTCTCACTCTTCGGACTTCAACAGGCCCAGCTCCACGGCGCGCACACCCGCCTGGAACCGTGAGCGCGCGCCCAGCGCCTCCATGATCTGGGCGACATGGCGCCGGTAGGTGCGCAGCGACACCCGCAGCTTCCGGGCGGCCACATCGTCGATCTGGCCGTCGCGGAGGCATTCGAGGATGCGGCGGGCGGCGTCCGAGCTGAGGCTCTGACTGTCCCAGGAGTGGCCGGCCGGGCTCATCGCGGAGCCCCAGAAGCCGGCGAACAGCAGCGCCAGGGTGCGTACCGTCGTCGGGTCCTGGACGGCCAGGAACCGGTCGCCATGACCTCCGGCGTCGTCCCGGAAGAGGGCGATCCGGCCGTCGACGATCAGGGTCTCCCGGAGCACGCAGTAGGTGACCCGGGTCTCGAACCGGTTGGAGAGACGGCCGATGAGCTGCGCCGACTGCGGTGCGCCGGCCTGGGCCGAGTGCAGCATCCGGGCCGTGAGCTGCTTCCTGGTGATGCTGTGCAGATGAGGGAGGACCGCCGGCATCAGCCGCCCGTGCGCCTGCCCGGTCAGCACCAGGCTCACACTGCGCCGCGCCTGGCCGAGGCAGGCGTCCACCTCGTCGAGCACGGCCCGCTCGTTGTGCGCCGACACGGCCGTCACCGGGCTGCCCCGGGTGCCCTGCCGGTGCAGCGACACCGTCATGTCCAGCAGGTCGCGGGCCCGTACCAGCGCCTCTTCGAGACTGTCCGCGCCCGCGCGCGATCCGGAGCGATCCGCGTCACCGCGTGGCCCCGGCGTCGTCACCCCTTGAGACTGCTCGCACTCGTATGCTGTCGACACCATTACAGATCCCCCCGGTCATGGTGCGGCGGCACACTCCTCGGCCCCCATGTCACCAGCCGGGTACGCGCACAGCGCGCCTACCCGCCTCCGCCGACGAGCGAGAAGCCTCGGATGAACGTGACGATCGACACCCCCTCGACCCCCCGCTGTCCCCAGGAAGTCCGGTCTGTCGGCCGCACCAGTAACGATTAACGCGAGACATTAGTTTGGCCCTTGAATGGGCGTCAACCACCTATGGCTGTATCAAGCATGGGTGAGGTCGCTGTGGGGTCCGTCACGGAGCGTGCCGATCCGGGCGGGTCTCTTCCCGGCCGCGCCGAGGGGCCGGTGACGGCCGCCGACCGGGGCCGTGCCGCCGTTCCGGGGCCGCCCGGGACCACCGCGCCCACCGGCCGGGAGCCCCGCGGGAGAGCCCCCCGCCGGGGCGGGGCGGGCCCGGTGGCCCTCGCGGAGCGGTGGACACGAACGGTGATACGGGACGGTTCCTCCGGTGCTCCCGCCCCTCGGGCCCGAGCCCGGGCGAAGCTTCGACTACCGGTGGGAATCATGCTCTTTCGGCCAGAAGTGCCTTCCGGGAGACCGGCAGGAAAATGCCAGACGATCGTCACTGCGCGTGAGGGTTCAACGCGCCGCCATCATCTTCCTGCCGTGCGGACGGACTCCGGCGACCGCGGGCGCGCGGGGGGCGCGGACCCGGGGGCCGGGACTCCTGCGGAGTGCGGGAATGGGGCGAAGGCGACGTACGGCGACGTACCGCTCGGGAGCCGGATTCCGGCCCCGCGACGGGCCCGGGCGGCGATCCGGGCCTCCGTGCCTTTGTGGGAAACCACCAAGAGCGAGGGGCTGGGCCCTTGATCGCCGGGCGGGCCGGAAGCCGCCCCCCGGAGCCGTGCGCACCGGCCGGCCCGCGCCGCCGGCGGTCCCCAGGGAACGGCTGGATCTGATCGCTCCCACCGGCGTGGAATCGATGCCTCCGGCGGGGCGCGGCCCACCGGCCGCCGGATCGTCCAGATACTCCTGGGTCCGGGCGCGGAACGGCGTGACGAACT
>NZ_JBSFER010000052.1:0-12757 GCF_053594535.1 Streptomyces sp. NPDC001889 | reverse complement strand
CCGGCGGGGGCCCCGGCGCGCAGGGCCTCGGCGCGGCGCAGGGGGGCGCCGGCCGGGTCCGGGGGGTGCTGGCCGTCGCCCGCCTCGCCCCGGGCGGCGGCCAGCACCTCGCCGATGGTGGTGAGCCCGCCCAGCTCGCCTCGGACGGAGCGGCCGAGTGCCTCCACCGCGCCCTGGGCCCGGGCCCGGGCGCGGCAGTGGAAGGCCAGCTCGCAGGCGGCGAGGCAGTCGGGGGCGTAGGCGGCGGGGACGGACTCCACGGTGGCCGTCAGCTCCGCCGCGGGCCGCTCGGGGTCGAAGCAGGCGCCCTCGGGCAGCCCGGCGGCGATCTCCTCGATCCGGGTCAGCCGGGCGAGCTGGCGGCGGGTGACGGAGAGCTGTTTGCGGATGTCGACCACGGATGCGGTGGGCAGGTTGGAGAAGTCCTTGGGGCAGACCAGCAGCACGGTGTCGGCGACCCGGGCCCCCTCGGTGTGGGCGGCGACCCGCTCCAGGGCCAGGACGTAGACGGCGGCCTGGCGGGCGGCCGAGCCGACCTTCGCCGGGTCGGCGGACGCGTCGATCATCGGGAAGGACTTGATCTCGACCACGGTCCACCGGCCGTCGGGGTGGACCACCACGGCGTCCGGCTCCAGATAGGCGGGCGAGCCGGCGACCTCCAGGGCGAGCATGGGGTGGTCGAGAAGGGTCCAGCCGGCCGCCGCCGTGGCCTCGCGCAGCGCCAGCGCGGTGCGGGCGGCCCGGCCCTCGGGGCCCGCCGCGCCGAGGTCGGGCAGGAGCGGCTCCACCCCTTCGCCGACGCCCAGCAGACGCATCAGCTCCGCGCCGCCGTCGGCGGTGACCCGGGCCTCGAAGGCGTTGCCGCGCATGAAGGCGAACTGGGACTGGCCGAAGGGGGCGGGCGATCCGAGGGCGGCGGCGAGGGCGGCCTTGTCCACCCCGGCGCCGTCGAGCAGGGCGCGCCGCTCGCAGCCGGGGTTGGCGGCGAGGGCCGCCAGCGCCCGCGCGTCCAGCGGGCGCGGGCGGGTGTCGGGCCCGCGCAGCTCAGCGAGCCGCTGCCGCAGTGGTGTCTCCGGCGTCCGCGGGGGTGGTGCGCTGTCCTGGGATTCGCTCACCCGGGGAAGTCTGGCATCCGGCACCGACAATCGGGGCCGTACCGTCCGAAGTGGCCGGTGCGGAGCGGCCGGGGGCGTCGGCGGAATCCGGCGGGGCGGCCGGGGAGGCGGCGGTGGACGCGGCGGTGAAACGGGCCCGCACCCGGTCGGCGAGACGCGTCGCGGGCCGGGCGAGCAGGGCGCCCGCGCCCATCACGGCGGCTCCGGCGACGGCGTCCAGGAAGTAGTGGTTGGCGGTGCCCATGACCACGATCACGGTGACCACGGGGTAGGCGACGGCGAGGGCCCGCAGCAGCGGGGTCCGTCCGTGCTGCCAGAGGATCACCCCGCACCAGATCGCCCAGCCGACGTGGAGGCTGGGCATCGCGGCGTACTGGTTGGTCAGCCCGCCCATGCCGCGCGGGGCGCTGGCCTCGGCGCCCCACCAGCCGTACGAGCTGTACTGGGCCATGGTGTCGACGAAGCCGTGGCTGGCGTCGAGGAGGCGCGGGGGGCAGGTCGGCACGAGGGTGAAGCCGACCAGGCCGAGCAGGGTGGAGGCCATCAGCCAGGTGCGGGCCGCGCGGTAGTGGGCGGGGCGGCGGCGGAAGAGCCAGACGAGGATGGCCGGGGTGACGAGGTAGTGGAGCGAGGCGTAGAGGAAGTCGGCGGGTATGCCGATCGCCGGGGTGTCGGTGAAGAGCTTGTTCAGCGGGGTCTCGGCGTCGAGGAGGAGTGCCTTCTCGGCCCGGAGTATCGCGAGGCCGTTGTCGACGGCGGTGTTCACGTCGCCGCGGGCGAGGAGCCGGCCCGCCGAGTACGCGATGTAGACCACGACGATCAGAACCAGTTCGGACCACCAGCGGGGCCGTGGAACGGGTACGGGGTACTGCATCCGAGCGTTCTCCCCCTGTTGCTGTCCGGTGGCCCGGTGGTCCATGGGTCGGCGACCACCGGACAACCGTACGGTGTCAAAGGGCGGCGCTCCGTCGGCGGGTACCGACTCACACAGGGACGCCACAGGAGTCCCGCGGGTTGCCCTGGATCTCCTTGAGCGATGATGGACCGCCATCACCTGCACTTATTACCGACGGAGGCCGTGATATGGCACCGCGCATCCTGCTCGTCCGGCACGGTCAGACCGAGTGGTCCCTGTCCGGCAGACACACCGGCCGGACCGATCTGCCCCTCCTGGAGGAGGGCAGGCGCGGGGCGAGACTGCTGGGAGAGCGGCTGCGGAGGTCCCCCTGGTCGGGGCTGAAGGACGCGGAGGTGCGGACCAGCCCGCTGGCGCGCGCGGCGGAGACCTGCGAGCTGGCGGGGTTCGGGGACCGGGCGGCGCCGTGGGACGCGCTGATGGAGTGGGACTACGGGGCGTACGAGGGCCTGACGACGCCGGGCATCCGGGAGACGGCCGCCGGCCCCGACTGGGTCATCTGGCGGGACGGGGTACGGGACGGGGAGGCGCTGGCCCAGGTGGCGGCGCGGGCGGACGAGGTGATCGGGTGGGCCCGGTCGGCGGACCGGGATGTCCTGGTCTTCGCCCACGGGCACATTCTGCGGGTGCTGGCGGCGCGGTGGCTGTCGCTCGATCCGGCGTTCGCGGCGCGGATGAAGCTGGACCCGGCGTCGCTGTCGGTCCTGGGGTGGGCGTACGGCGCGCCGGCGGTCGACCGCTGGAACGACTCGGCCCATCTGGAGGGGTGAGCGCGCACTTGCGGACGCCTGGAGAATGGAGGGCGGTCCGGATCAGCCGGTGACCCGTGCGAGGAGGAAGCAGCACATGGCGGAACCCCAGCAGCCCGCGCGCCGGATGCGGCCCGCGCCCCTGCTCTTCGAGCCCTCGGAGGCCGTCGCCGATCCCGAGCACTTCTTCGACCTGGAGTCCATGGACGACCCGCGCGAGCTGCTGGCGCGGTCGACGGAGCTGGCGCTGGCGTTCCGCGCGGCGGCGGACCGGGCGGTGGAGTTCCAGGCGGTGGCGGCGGCGCAGTTGGCGGATGCGAGGCGGTTCGACCGGCTGACCGCCGGGGATATCGCCGGGCGGGCCGGCTGGACCGAGGACTACGCCCTCAAGATGATCGAGTTCGGCGAGTCCCTCCTCCGCGACGGCCCGCACCAGTAGGACTCGCCTGTGGCACAGGGGGGGGTCGTCCTCGGCCTCCCCTGGAGCCGCCTCGGGAAGGTGTCCCGGGACGGGCTGGGGAACCCGAGCAAACCCAGCCCCGCCGGCGATTGAGGCGCGAGGGCTCGG
Organism: Streptomyces sp. NPDC001889; assembly: GCF_053594535.1. Classification (NCBI taxonomy): domain Bacteria; kingdom Bacillati; phylum Actinomycetota; class Actinomycetes; order Kitasatosporales; family Streptomycetaceae; genus Streptomyces; species Streptomyces sp. NPDC001889. The sequence continues at coordinate 9,409 of NZ_JBSFER010000052.1, read as the reverse complement.
GGCCGGCCCCGAGCGCGGCCCGCACGGCGCGCCATGCCCGGGGTGGCGCGCCAGGGGCATATGACGGGGGCGTGCAAGATACCCCGGGGCAGGGCTCCCTGTCCCCGGTTTCACCGACACCCGGCGATCCCCCCGTTACTGCGGGTACATCTCTCTCATGAGCTTATGGCCACCGGACCCCACCCCCGACGCCCCTGCCCCGGAGACCCGGGTCACCGCGCCCGGTGCGCAGTGGCTCGCCTCCGCCGGAACGTATCCGCACTCCCTCCTCGCCCAGTGGCAGCGCACCCCCGCCACCACCGCACAGCTCCCCTGCGGCTCCGTCTTCGACGTCGTCAGCGCCCCGGCCGTCTTCGGCCGCCAGATGCTCGACCGGCTCTGGGAGGAGGGCCCGGGGTCCGGGCCCGTCGCCACCCACCGGGGGCGGATGTTGATCTTCGCCGCGCCGGGCTCGGCGGGCCGGCTCCCCGCCCTGCTCGGGTGGGAGGAGTGGGGCGGCGCCGTACCGCCGCTGCTCTGTCACGGCACCGGCGACGCGGTGACCGTCCCCCCGCTGACCGAGGGCGCGGGCGCGCCCGCCGACGCCCGCTGGCTGGTGGCCCCCGACACCCGTCACCCCTGGCTCCCGGGCCCCGAGGTGCTGCTCTGGGCCTGTGTCCGGGCCGCCCGCACCACCCCCGCCCCGGAGGTCGCCATATCGATTTTTCTCCGCGCGGGACAGGGTGCTAATGTCTACGACGTCAGCAGGCGCCGCTAGCTCAGTTGGTTAGAGCAGCTGACTCTTAATCAGCGGGTCCGGGGTTCGAGTCCCTGGCGGCGCACAGACGGAGAGAGCCCCCCGGCACAGCCGGGGGGCTCTCTCGTCTCTTTCGTCTACCGCAGGACGATGTCGCGGCCCGGGCCGCCGTCGAGGGTGTCCCTCCCGGGGCCGCCGCTGACCAGGTCGTCGCCGCCCTCGCCGTGGAGCGTGTCGTTGCCGGGGCCACCGAGGAGGACGTCCCGGCCGTCCCCGCCCATGGCGTGGTCGTCGCCCGGCCCCGCGTGCACGACGTCCGCACCGCCGTACGCCTCGATCATGTCGTCGCCCCGGCCGCCCCACAGCCGCTGGTCGCTGTCGTCGCCCATCAGATGGTCCATGCCGTCGCCGCCGTCCAGGACCGCGAGCCCCATGACCATGTCGTCCCCCGCGTCGCCCCGCACCGTGTGCGCGGTGTGGGCGTGCAGGGTGTCGTCGCCGGTGCCGCCCCGGACGGTGGCGACCCCGGGGTCGCTGGTGGCGATGGTGTCGTCGCGGTCGCCGAGGAAGACGTCGATCCTGTCCGGCCGGGGGCTCCCGGTGGGCAGTTCGCAGACGACATAGGAGTCGTCCCCGGGTTCGAGGTACGCGCAGTGGTCGCCGGGCTGGAGCGGGACCGCGTCACGGAAGCCGATCCGCCGGACCCCGTCGCCGAGGTCCCTGGGGATCACATGGAGGTCGTTGGCCTGCCCCGCGGCGGCGGTGAAGACGATCGACTGGGTGGCCCAGTCGGCGCTGACGCGGGCCTTCGCCACGCCGGTGGCCGGGGCTGCGGGGGCGGCGGTCGCCGGGGTGACGGCGAGGCCGGTGGCGAGCAGGGCCACGGCGACCGCGCGGGCGGTGGCTTGGTGCCGGTTCATGGGACCTCATCTCGGTGTGGCGTCCGGTGGGCCGGTTCGGCCGGCCGGCGGGGCGGCCGCCGGGGACCCGGCGGGCGGTCACGACGGCCGCGTCCTCGTGGCCGCCGCCTCCCGGACGGGGCTCGTGGGCACTCCTGCGCGTGCCGCCCGCCCGCAGGACATAAAGGGCATGACCATGTCAAGAGGCAACTCCAGGACGCCCCGGGCGGCGACGGAAGCGTACCCCTCTTGGTCTAGACCAAACCAGGGCTCCGCGGAATCACGGCGGGACGACCGGCACCGGCGACAGGCGCGCGGAAGCGCTGCGGCACCGGAGCGGCGGAGGCACCGGAGCGGCGGAGGCACCGGAGCGCCGGCGGCAGGGAGCACCGTCGCCGGACGATCCCCAGGGCGTTTCCTGTGGATCAGGCCGGATCAGGGAGCGGGGTCCGGGGTCGTGGATCGCGAGGCGGAGGAAGGAGTCCACGCGGAGTGTCGACGACTGACGACAACGCGGCGAGGCGCGGTCCCAGGGCACGCGAGCCCGGCCTGATCCACAGGAAACGCCCTAGGCCGTGGTGATCCTGACGGTCCAGGCCCCGGACTCCGTGCGGTCGCGGACCTCCACCCGGGTCCGCTCCTCGCCCAGCGTGAAGGTCTCCCCCACCCCCAGCGGCGCGTCCGCGAGCTGCGGATACACCGACTGGTCCCAGCACGCCTCGCTCTCCGGGTGGGTGTCCAGCACCTCGATCGGACCGCCGCCGGACGCGGTGTCCGACTGCACCCGGTAGAGCAGCACCCCCTCCGTGCAGAGCGACTCGTCGTTCCCGGTGGCCCCGCGCGCCTCGATGGCCAGCGCGGTGCCCGCCCCGGTGCGCACCACCGCCAGCCGGGTCCCGAGGCCGCCGCCCGGCGCGGGGGCGGCGATCGGCTCCAGGGTGATCAGCTCCGGCCGGGTCACACAGCGCACGGCCCGTCCGTCCAGCCAGCCCAGCTTCCACTTGTGCCAGCCGAAGAGGTCGGGCGCCATCCCGAACTGGCTGCCCATGACGTCCCAGTCGCCGACATAGGTGTCCCAGTCGCCCTTGCCGTCCGTCGGCCGGTGGTAGAGGTCCGGCAGGTCGAAGACATGGCCCGTCTCATGGGCGAGCACATTGCGGTCCGGGGGGTGCCGTTCGAAGACGGTGACCACCCGCCGGATCTGGGCGCCGTCGGCACTCATCGGACGGTCGAAGTTGACGACCTTGGTGGCGTCGGAGTCCACCCCGGGAGCGTCCGGGTCGGCGACCAGATAGACGATGTCGTACCGCGAGAAGTCGACGTCCCGGTCGGCGGCGGCGAAGGCGTCCCGCAGATACGCGGAGCGCTGCGCGGGGTCCCAGTCGCGGCTTATCCCGTAGGCGGTGGAGGCCTTCGGCATCTGTGTCCAGCCGGGCTGGGGGTGCGGGCGCAGCTCGAACTTGCCGTACGAGGCGCGGTCGAAGAACTGGCTGGTGGCGGGGAAGTGGTCGGCGGCGAGCCGGTCCGGTGGGTAGTGGGGGCCCGCGTCCGGGAAGGACAGAAAGATCATGACCGCGTCGAGCCTGCGGGCCGGGCGGGGGTAGGCGGTGTTCCAGGTGTCCAGGCCCAGGGAGTGGTGGGCCTGGGTGCGCGGCAGGGCGCAGGGGGTGGCGGAGGTCTTCGCGACGGCCGGCCCCGTCACCAGGGAGGTGGCGGCGATCGCCATGAGCGAGGTGAGGGCGGCGGCGGCACTGCGCAACCGCCCCCGGTCCCGCTCCCCCGCCCCCGTACCGCCGCCGACGCCCTCGCCCTCGCCCTCGCCCTCGCAGCGATCGCCACCGCCACCCACACCCACACCCACACCGTCATCGCCGGAGCGCCCGTCATCGCCGGAGCGCCCGGCACCGGCGGTCCCGTACCCGCCGTGCGGCCCGGCCGGTTCCACTCCCCCGGGTGTTCCCTCGGGTGACTGCTGACCCTCCACGTAGACCTCCGGCTGCGGAATGGGAGACACCGAGACCACTTTGTGGTGTTTTACCGGTGTACGCCCTGTTCCGGTGCCCCAGTCGAGTGATCCCGCCACCCCTGGAGCACACGCCAACGGGAGATATCGACACTCCGACGAGTCACGGAATGTCACATCCGGTCGCTCGGGTAACGGCCTCGGTAAAGACCCGCGCAGAAACGATCGGCCGGGGCCGTGAACGGGCACCACCCATGTGGCGGAGCTGGTACGGCGCTGGGAGCAGCCCCTATGATCGGCACACTTTCCCGACCTCTTTGCCCAAGTACCCGACCTTTCCCGACCACATCTGTACGCCCCTGCACGACACAACTGCACTACGGGAGTGAGCGGTGAGCGCAACCTCCGAAGGAACAGGGCCCACGGGAGTCGCAGCTCCCAACAGGACCCGGCAGCGGATCACGGAGCGTAACGGCTGTTCCATCTCCGAACTGCGCGACCACCGTGCCGCGTTCACCGCGGCACATATCGCGATGGCGCTGGTGGACCACGAGGGCCTGATCGTCAGCGCCAACCCGGCGCTCGCCGCACTGCTGGGCGGCGACCCCGCGACCCTGTGCGCCCGGCCCGCGGCCGAGCTGGTGGACCTGGCGTCCGACCGCCGTGTCTGGCACGCGTACCGCGAGGTGCTGCGCGGCCGGCGCTCCCGGTTCCGGTGCACCAGGCGGCTCAAGCACCCCGACGGGCGCCCCCTCTGGGCGGAGGTGACCGTGGCACCGCTGCCCGAGAGCCGCAGTGTGCTGCTGTGTGTCGCGGACATCGGCGACCGGCGCGAACTCAAGGCGCGGCTGCGCCACCTCCAGATGCACGACGCGGTGACCCGGCTGCCCAACCGCACCCTGTTCTTCGAGCGGCTCACGGCGGCGCTGGAGTCCTCGGTGTACGAGGCGGGCTCCACCGGGCGGATCGGGCTCTGCTATCTCGATCTCGACGGCTTCAAGGCCATCAACGACACCCTCGGCCACCGCACCGGGGACCGGCTGCTCGCCGCGGTCGCCGCCCGGCTGACCGAGTGCGCGGCCGGGGACGGCGAGGCGGGCTGCGGCCATCTGGTGGCCCGGCTCGGCGGGGACGAGTTCGCGGTGCTGGTGGAGGACTCCACCGGGACGGAGCAGCTCGCCGATGTCGCCCGTTCCGTACTGGCCGCGCTCCAGCGCCCGTTCGATCTGGACGGGCAGCGGCTCTCGGTGTCGGCGTCGATCGGGGTGGTGGAGCGCACCGTCGCCGGTACCACCGCGACGGGGCTGATGCAGGCGGCGGACACCACGCTGTTCTGGGCCAAGGAGGACGGCAAGGCCCGCTGGACGCTCTTCGACCCGGAGCGCAACGCGCACCGGGTGACCCGGCAGGCGCTGGCCTCCACGCTGCGGCCGGCCGTGGAGCGCGGGGAGTTCGCGCTGGAGTACCAGCCGCTGGTGGGGCTCGCCGACGGGGCCATGCACGGCGTGGAGGCGCTGGTGCGCTGGAACCACCCGCAGTTCGGGAGTCTCGCGCCGAATCGGTTCATCGGGATCGCGGAGGAGGACGGCTCGATCGTGCAGCTGGGCCGCTGGGTGCTGCGGACCGCCTGCCGCCAGGCGCGGCAGTGGCAGCGGGAGCACCCGAAGTCGCCGCCGCTGGTGATGAGCGTCAATGTCGCCGTACGGCAGGTCTGGGACTCGGACCTGGTGGCGGATGTGGCGGAGATCCTGGCGGAGACCGGGCTCGATCCGGGGCTGCTGCAACTGGAGCTGACCGAGTCGGCGGTGATGGGCTCGGCGGGCCGGCCGCTCCAGGCGCTCCAGGCGCTGAGCGATATGCGGGTGCAGATCGCGATCGACGACTTCGGGACCGGGTACTCGAATCTGGCGTATCTCTCCCGGCTGCCGGTGTCGGTGCTGAAGCTGGACGGCTCCTTCGTCCGGGGCTTCCAGGACGAGGCGCACCCCAATCCGGCCGACGAGACGATCGTGGAGGCCATGGTGCAGCTCGCCCACCGGCTGGGGCTCACCGTGACGGCGGAGTGCGTGGAGACCGCGGGGCAGGCGGCGCGGCTGCGGCGGATCGGCTGCGACACCGGGCAGGGGTGGCTGTACTCGCGGGCGGTCTCGCCGGAGCGGATCGGGGAGCTGATCGGCGTTCCGTTGTCCGCGTGAACGGGGACATGAGACCGCCCCCGGCCGGAAGAGGTGGGCTTCCGGGCGGGGGCGGCGTGTGGGGGGACACTGCGGCTTCTGGGTTTCCGTGCGGTGCGCCGGCCGCTTCCCCGCCGGCCGGGTGGGGCCGGCCGGCGGGGTCCCTGCCGGCCGGGTGGGGCCGGCCGGCGGGGTTCACTGCCGGGTGGTGCGGTGGTGCGGTTCAGCGGTGGTGCGGTGGCGGCTGCCGGGGGGTTGGATCAGCAGGCGCCCTGGTCGCGCCAGACGCCCCACTGGCCCGTGGTCCCGGGCTCTTCGCCCTGGGTCCACCAACCGGCCTTCCAGACGCGGCCCTTGTGCGAGACCAGCGCGTTGGTGTTGTACGTACCGCTCGCGGCCCACGCCGCCGCCGTGCAGCCGGGGCCCGGCTGCGAGGGGGACGGGTTGGGGTTGCTGGGGCTGGGCGAGGGGTTCGGGTTGCTCGGCGACGGGTTCGGGTTGCTCGGGCTCGGCGTGGGGTTCGGGTCCACCGGGGAGGGCCCGACCGCCGCGACCACGTCGTTGAGCAGCTTGGTCTGGGGGTCCAGACCGATCAGGGAGTAGAGCATCGCGCCGCCCAGACCGCGCTGGTGGGCGTAGTCGGCACGGGCCTGGATGGACCGCTTGTCGAGACCGGTGAAGAACTCGCCGTCCTTGTAGAAGTAGGAGGCCTTCGCCTCGTCGTCCCAGAAGGTGGTCGCCGGGTTGTCGACGATGCCACCCAGCTCGTTGTAGTTGGCGATACCGGCGCCCTGGCTCAGCGGACGCGGGGCGCTGCCGCCGTTGGCGGAGCCGCCGAGGCCGTTCTTGGCGCCGGCCGGGACGTTCTTCCAGCCGCGGTAGTACATCTCGTACCCGAGCGTGATCTTCTTCGCCGGGAAGCCGCCCGCGATGCCGTAGGCGGGCTTGCCGTCGATCCAGGCACTCACGGCGTTGTCGATCGAGTACTTCTCGGTGCCCGGCGCGATCGGGTCGGTCGGGTCGGACGCGGGCGAGTAGAGCGGCGACTGGTGGTACGTCGGACCCTTGGAGCGCCACGATCCGTGCATGTCGTACGTCATGATGTTCGCGTAGTCGAGGTACGCGCCCACCTTGTCCGTCTCGATGTGCTTGATCTTGTCCTGGCCGGCCGGCATGGCGGCGGTCAGCAGGTACTTCTTGCCGCCCTTGGCCGCGCCGTGGGCGTCGAGCTGCTTGCGGAACTCGGCCAGCAGCAGGGTGAAGTTGGCCTTGTCCTCGGGGCCGTAGTGGTTGCCCAGGTGGCCGCCGTTCGAGCCGGGGTACTCCCAGTCGATGTCGATGCCGTCGAAGACACCGGCGGCCGATCCGACGCCGCCGAAGCCGTCCGCGACCGGCAGATCGCCGTCGATGTACTGCTTGATACAGGACGCGACGAACTTCTTGCGGGTGGCGTCGGTCTTGGCCGCGTCGTGGAAGTACTTGGAGTACGTCCAGCCGCCCAGCGAGATGTTGATCTTCAGCTTGGGGTGCTTGGCCTTCAGCTTCTTGAACTGGTTGAAGACACCCGCGATCGGCTGGTCCCAGCGGTCGGCCACGCCGTCGACGCTGGTCTCCGCGTTGAAGGTCTTCTGGTAGTCGGCGTACGAGTCGCCCGCGCCGTCACCGGCGTTGGGGTTGTTGTCGTCGCCCGCCGCCTTGTTCGCCTGGAAGCAGGTCAGTTCGGTGGGGTGGATATTGCCGAACGAGTAGTTGATGATGTCCAGCTTGCCCGCGATGCCGCGGGTGTCCAGGTGCTTGGGGTAGAAGGCGTTGCCGTACACGCTCCACTGGTCGTAATACGCGATCTTCACGCCGCCGGTGGTGGGGGCGGCAGCGGCGGCGCTCTGGGGAGAGGTCGCACTCGCCGTGCCGGTGGCGGCGAAGCCGGCCATGACACCGGCGGCGACCGCCGCCGTCGTCAGGGCCGCGATCAGGGGTCTGCGGGAGCTCACGTACAGCCTCCGAGGTGGGGGGAGGTCTCCTGGGGAGGAGTTGGGGGAACGGACAGCGATCCGGCCACCACCTCGTCAATGGTCTTGACCACAGAAGGACTAGACCAATCCTGGTGAGAATCCGCTCGTCAGGGCCGTTCAGGCATAAGAAAAGCCGCTTGCCACCAGCATGACAAGCGGCTTAAGGACCGGTTAAGGATGCCTTGAACAAGCCATAGGAACCGTTCAGGAATAAATCACATCGGACGCCTCTTCCCGGGGCAAGTCGTAGGCGTCGGCGATCAGTTCGTAGGAGCGGAGCAGGGTCGCGCTGCTGTGCGTGTGCGCGGTGAGCATCAGCTCGTCGGCCCCGGTGCGCTTGTGGAGCAGATCGAGGCCCTCGCGGACGGTGCCCGGGGTGCCGTGCGGGATGGTGGCGACCCAGCCGTCCACGAACTCCCGCTCCGGGGCGCTGAAGGGGTACGCCTCCGCCTCCTCGGGGGTGGGGATCAGCCCCGGGCGGCCGGTGCGCAGCCGCAGCATGGCCAGGGCGCCGGCCATCACCTGGCGCCGGGCCTCCCGCTCGCTGTCCGCCGCGAGGGCGGCGACACAGACCAGGGCGTACGGCGTGTCCAGCGCGGCCGACGGCCGGAAGGACTCCCGGTACAGCTCCAGCGCGGGGACGGTGTTCTGCGCGGAGAAGTGGTGCGCGAAGGCGAAGGGCAGCCCGAGGACGCCGGCGAGCCGGGCGCTGAAGCCGGAGGAGCCGAGGAGCCAGACGGGCGGCCGGGAGGTGGTGCCCTGGACCGGGCCGGGGACGGAGTGGATACGGGTGTAGGGGTGGCCGTCGGGGAAGTCGTCGTCCAGGAACCGGGTCAGCTCGGCGAGCTGCTGGGGGAAGTCCTCGGCGCCCTCGCCGATCCGGTCGCTCCGGCGCAGCGCGGCGGCGGTCCCGCCGTCGGTGCCGGGGGCGCGCCCGAGCCCGAGATCGATCCGCCCCGGGGCGAGCGCCTCCAGGGTGCCGAACTGCTCGGCGATGACCAGGGGCGCGTGGTTGGGGAGCATGACCCCGCCGGAGCCGAGCCGGATGCGGCGGGTGTGGGCGGCGAGGTGCGCGAGGATCACGGCCGGGGAGGAGGAGGCGACCCCGGGCATGGAGTGGTGCTCGGCGACCCAGTGCCGGTGGAAGCCCCGGGACTCGGCGTAGCGGGCGAGGAGGACGCTGGCGCGGAAGGCGTCGGTGGGGGTGGTGCCGTCGCCGACGGTGACGAGGTCGAGGACGGAGAGGGGGGTGGGGGCGGTGCCGAGGGCTGGGGGGTGCACGGGGGCCTCCTGGGTGGTGGGTTCGCCTACCAGGAGCGACAGGAGGGAGTCTCCGTTTATTCCCGGGGGCGGCCCGCCCCCGGGCGGCCCCCGGGACCCCGGCCCCGCTCCGGGACCCGAACAATCCCGGCCCGCCGCCGCTTGAGCCACACCACCCGTCCCTGCCGGGCAGGCCGAGGCACGATATCCAGCTCCACCGGGCGAGCCGAGCCACGAATCCCGGCCCGCCGCCGCTTGAGCCACACCCACCCAGCCTCGCCGGCGTTTGAGGCGCGGGGGTTCGGGGGCTGGCCCCCGACCGTGGCCCGCAGGGTGCGGGGTCCTGTGGCACAGGGTCCGTCCTC
>NZ_JBSFER010000051.1:0-18136 GCF_053594535.1 Streptomyces sp. NPDC001889 | reverse complement strand
CCCGGGGCCGGTGCCGAGGCGACGGGCTCAGGACGGTGACGCGCGGCCCCGGTTCCCTCTCCCGCCGAGGAGGGGGGCGACCGTCCGTGACGACGGCACGCGGAAGGCGCGGCCCGGCGTTCAGCATGCGTCAGACGGCGCTCGCGTTCGGGCTGGCGGCCGCGCTGCTCTGTGGCGCGGGGCTGGCGCTGCGGTCGCTGGTGCGGGCGGCGGGCGCCTACGGGCCGTTCGTCCTCGCGCTGGCCGTCCTGGTGGCCACCGCGCTTCTCGTGACCGCCGCGCGCTCCCGGCGCCGCCCCCGGGCGGTGGCACCGCCGCCGGCCGAGGGAGCGATGGTGCCGGCCGCGCGGGAGCCCGCCGCGTGGGAGCGGGCGGAGCCCGGGCCCGTGGGGGAGTCCGTCGCCCCCGAGCCCGAGCCCGTCCGGCCGGAGCCCGTGGAGCCGGTACCGGAGTCCGGACCCGTCGACTTCGCCTCCATGGACCCCCTGGTCTTCGAGCAGGCCGTGGCGGCGCTCTGCGAGCGGGACGGCTGCCGTGACGTGACGGTCGACGGAGGCGCGGGGGATCTCGGTGCCGATGTGACCGCCACGTCCCCCGGCGGGCTGCGCGTGGTCATCCAGTGCAAGCGCTACGGCCCGGTGAACAAGGTCGGCTCGCAGGACACCCAGCGCTTCGGCGGCACCTGCTTCGCGGTCCACGAGGCCGATGTCGCGGCGATCGTGACCACCGGCGAGTTCACCCGGCCCGCGGCCGACTACGCCGCCGAGTGCGGAATCCACTGCTTCGACCACCGGGCCCTGGCCGCCTGGGCGGACCGTACCGGCCCCGCGCCCTGGGAGGCGGCCGTACCCGCCCCGGGCACTCCTGTGGAGTAGGGCACCGGGCGGGGCGCGTACCGCGGGGCCGGGGCGGTGACATCCGCCCCGGCCCCGCGGTACGCGCGCCCTCGGTCAGCCGACGGTCCGGATGAGCTTCTTGTTGACGAACTCCTCGATCCCGGGCCGGCCCAGCTCGCGGCCGAAACCGGAGCGCTTGACCCCGCCGAAGGGGAGTTCGGCGCCCTCGGCACCGACGCCGTTGACGAAGACCATGCCGGCGTCGATCCGGTCGGCGACCCGCGCGGCCTGGGCCGGGTCGGTGGTGAAGACGTACGAGCCGAGCCCGTAGGGGGTGTCGTTGGCGATCCGCACCGCGTCCTCCTCGCCGGAGGCGCGGAAGACCATGGCCACCGGCCCGAACAGTTCCTCCCGGGCCGCCGGGTGCTCGGTGGTGAGACCGGTCAGGACCCCGGCCGGGAAGTACGCGCCGCGCCGCTCGCCGGTGCTGTGCAGGGTGGCGCCCTGGGCGACGGCCGCCTCGACCTGGCGGCCCAGGTTCTCGGCGGCGGCGGCCGACGACAGCGGTGCGCCGGTCTCGCCCGCGAGCAGCCTCGCGGTGAACCGCTCGACGAACTCGTCGTGGAGACGGTCGACCACCACGAACCGCTTGGCGGCGTTGCAGGCCTGTCCGGTGTTGTCGAGGCGGGCGGCGACGGCGGAGTCCACGACCGCGTCGAGGTCGTCGGTGGACAGGACGACGAAGGGGTCGGAGCCGCCGAGTTCGAGGACGACCTTCTTGAGGTGCCGCCCGGCGATCTCCGCGACGGCCGCGCCGGCCCGCTCGGAGCCCGTGAGGGAGACCCCCTGGACACGGGGGTCGGCGATGATCTCCGCGATCTGCTCATGGGTGGCGTAGACGTTGACATAGGCCCCGGTGGGGAAACCGGCCTCGGCGAACAGCTTCTCCAGCAGCGCGGCGGTGCCCGGGCACTGCGGCGCGTGCTTGAGCACAAGGGTGTTGCCGAGAGCGAGGTTCGGGGCGGCGAAGCGGGCGACCTGGTAGGCCGGGAAGTTCCAGGGCATGATGCCGAGGAGCACGCCCACCGGGCTGCGCCGGAGGACGGCGGTGCCGGGACCGGAGAGCAGATCGAGCGGTTCGTCCGCGAGGAACCCCTCGGCGTGGTCGGCGTAGTACCGGTAGATGTCGGCGCAGAAGTCGATCTCGCCCTCGGCCTCCGGGAGCGGCTTGCCCATTTCGAGGACGATGCTCGCGGCCAGCTCGGCCCGGTGCTCGGTGTGCAGCTCGCCGAGGCGCCGCAGCAGCGCGGCGCGCTCGGCCACGGAGCCGGCCCGCCCCCAGGCGGTGGCCGCGTGGGCGGCGTCGACGGCCGCCGCCACCTCGGCGTCCGTGGCGGTCGGGTAGGTAGCGGTGACCTCACCGGTGGTCGGGTCGGTGACGGCGTACATCATGCCTCCTGGAACGGGTTGGGGACGGTCGCGGCAACCGTCTGCCCTGAGTGTGGGCGTATGGGTGCGTCTGCCGCGCGCCGGGTGGGGGGAAACCTCACGGTTCGAGAATCGTCCGGCCGCCGGTGTTCGACCGGAGGTCGTCGAAGGCGGCCGCCGCCTCGCTCAGGGGACGGGTGCGCCCGACCAGGTCGTCCAGGGGCAGCCGGCCGGCCAGGTAGAGACGGGCCAGCTTGGGGATGTCGATCTCCCCGATGCTGGAGCCGTAGTTGCAGCCGAGGATGCGCTTGCCCTGGTCGGCGAGGTCGAACGGGTCGAACGCGGCCGTCGCGCCGGTCGCCGCCATGCCCACCAGGACCGCCGCGCCGCCCGAGGTGAGCATGGCCGGGAGGGTGCCGATGACCTTGGGACTGCCGATCGCCTCGAAGGCGTAGTCCACCCCGCCGAACTCGTCCTGGCACCAGGCGGCGACATCGGTCGCGGCACCGTCGAGGGTGTGGGTGGCGCCGAACCGCCGTGCCGTGGCGAGGCGGTCGGCCGAGAGGTCGACGGCGATGACGGGATCGGCTCCGACCAGCCGGAGGCCCATCACGACGGAGAGTCCGACCCCGCCCGTGCCGATGACCACCGCGGACTCGCCGGGGCGGACACCCGCCGTGTTCACGACGGCGCCGATTCCGGTCGTGACGGCGCAGCCGAGAAGGGCGCCGATACTGAACGGCAGCTCGTCCGGGACCTTCACCGCGGCCACCTCCGGCACGACCAGCCGCTCCGTGAAGGCCCCCAGGCCGAGGTAGGGCCACACCGGCTCGCCCCGGTCGTCGGCGAAGGCGGTGGTGCCGTCGGGGAGCATATTGGCGACGGCCTTGGTGCCGGTGCACAGCCACGCCGTCCCGGCCACGCATTTGCGGCAGCGGCGGCAGGGCGCGAACCAGGAGAGGACGACGTGGTCACCGGCCTTCAGCGAGGTGACGCCGGTCCCGACCGAGGTCACCACTCCGGCGGCCTCGTGCCCGAGGACCAGCGGGCGGTCGCTCGGCCAGTCGCCCGTCACGACATGCAGATCCGAGTGGCACACGCCCGCCGCGCGGACATCGATCTCGACCTCGCCCGGTCCGGCGGGCCGGAGCGACACCTCGCGTGAGGTCAGCCCCGACTCGGGGTCGAAGACGACGGCGGGGGAGAGCTTCGACGGCATCACGGTGCCTTCACCTCTTCGGTGGTCGGGGCGGTGGGTTCGGCGGCCGCGACGGCGGGGAGCCTGGTGTGGGGCTTGGCGATCAGGACATAGAGCAGACCGGCGGCGAAGAGGACCGAGAAGACCAGGATCACGGCCCAGACCTGCACCCAGCTGCCGTCGGCCGGGGCCAGCTCGACCCGGGGCCAGGCGATGTTGACGGCCTCGAAGAGCAGCCACACCACGGCCAGGACATTGATCACCAGGCCGGCCCGGCCCAGTCTGAGCAGTCCCGCGGCGGGCTTCCACCGGCCGGTCAGCCTGGCGACCAGCGCCACGACCGCCACGGCCAGGAAGATGAAGTAGAAACCGCCGGAGCCGAAGGCGATCAGTGTCGCGGCGGCGTTGCCGTTCAGCCCGAGCAGGAGTCCGAGGCTGGCGAGCCCGGCCGTCACGATGAGCGAGACATACGGGATCTGGCGCGGCCCGACGGTGGCGAGCTTCGAGGAGAAGGGGAGCTGGCGGTCGCGGGCGAAGGAGTAGACGGCGCGCCCGATGTACGTCTGGATCGAGATGGCGCAGGCGAAGAACGCGATCAGGATGAGGAGGACGAAGGGCTTCTCGCTCCATCCGCCCAGGCCCTGGGTCACGGCGGTGAAGACCGGGTCGGCGAGTTCGCCGGAGACGGCGTCCTCGGGGTTCCGCAGCGCGAGGGTCACCGCGAGCCCGGTCAGCAGGACCGTGAAGGCGACGAAGAGGTACGCCCGCAGCAGGGCCCGGGGGACGCTGCGCCGGGGGTGCTCGGTCTCCTCGGCCACCTGGGTGGTCGCGTCGAAGCCCAGGAAGGCCCAGCCGGCGACCGCGAGAGCGGTCAGAAAGCCCGCCAGGGCCGAGCCGCCGGAGACCGACTCGGCGCCCAGTGTCTCGAAGAGGATGCCGAAGCCGTTGTTGTGCACGAAAACCAGCAGGAACACACTCACCGCGATGGAGGCGACGCCCTCGGCGATGATCCCGGCGTTGAGGAAGTGCTTCACCGGATTGACGCCCAGGAGGTTGATCCCGAGGGCCACCGCGACGAAGACCACCCCCAGGAGCACATGGGCGCCCGCCGACAGCGTGCCGTCGCCGAAGAGCATGTGCAGCCAGGTCGCGCCCAGGTAGGCCACGGTGGTGAGGGACGCCACGGCCGACGCGAGGTAGATCCAGCCGACCAGCCAGCCGATCCGGGGCCCGCCCAGCCGGCGCACCCACTGGTAGACGCCGCCCGTGATCGGGAACTGGGACGACAGCTCCGCGTAGACCACGGCGACCGTCAGCTGCCCGAGGAAGGCCACCACGACCGCCCAGATCCACGCGGGGCCCGCGAAGACGAAGCCGAGCTGGACGACGGCGTAGACCCCGACGACGGGTGAGATCGTCGCGAATCCGATGGCGAACACCGCCCACGCGGAGAGGGTCCGTTTCAGCTCCTGCTGGTATCCGTACCCGGCGAGTTCGCCGGCATCGGTGCGAGTGTCGTCCACGATGGTCTCCTGTGCGGTGCTGCGCGCTGTTCCGTGTGCGCGGGCTGTGCCTGTGCCGCCGGCCCGGAAGGCCGGCGCAGGTGCGCCCCAGGCGCGGGTTCTCCCGGGAGTGGCGGTGACCACTCCCGCGCCGCTGGGGGCGGAATATCGCCCCTGAGCTGCGGTTTCTCGAATCCCGACGTTATTGGCTGTCTGACCAATTGCCGATTGGTCACTCACTCAATAGCATTCGCTCCATGACGTCAAGGGATTCCGGCCCCCGAACCCGCAAGGCGCCGACCGAGCGCCGCCACGAGATCATCCGCGCCGCCGCGCGGACAGGGCTCGCCGAAGGACTGGAGTGCATCACGCTGCGGCGGGTCGCCGACCAGCTCGGTGTCCGGCCCGGCCTGGTCAGCCACTACTTTCCCGTCGCCGACACCCTGGTCGCGGAAGCCTTCACCAGCGCCACCCTGGCCGAGCTCGACGGCCTCCTCCCGGAGGAGCCGCGAGGCCCCGGGCACGAGACCCCGCTGAGCACGCTCCGGCGCTTCTTCACCCTCATCGCGAGCACCGAGTTCGACAACGTCAGCAAGCTCTGGCTGAACGCGCGGCACCTGTCGCGCTACCGGCCCGCGCTCCGTGACCACGTCGTCGACCAGGAGCAGCTCTGGTGCCGCCGCATCGAGCGGCTCATCGCCGAGGGCACGCGGACACAGTCCTTCCGCTGCGCGAACCCGTGGACGGCGGCGGTACGCATCCTCGTCGCGATCGACGGGACCAGCGCCTACATCAACACCAGCGCCGACGCCCGTACCGCACCCATCGCCGACCTGGCCCGTACCACCGCGGAGACCGAACTCGCACTCCCGCCCGGCACCCTGGCCACCCCCTGAGACCCGGCACCCCGGCCGGCCCCTCCCTGGCCCTGCCCGGCGCCCAAGGGCCCGGCCAGGGCCAGGGGGCCGGGAAGCGGTGCGCGTACGGGCCGGCCCGCTCCCGTCCCTACTCCCGCCCGCCCCCGGACCCCGGCTCGGGGGCCCGGTCCCGGGGACCGTCCTGCTTCCCCTGGCCGTGCGGCACCGGGCAGGCCCCGATGCCGGGCACCGGACGCGTCCCCAGGTCCGCCGGCCGGTAGCCCCGGCGGTACCCCTTGATCTCCGGGTTCTGCCGCCCGAAGTGCGGTGCCCGCCGGGGCGGGAGCAGCCGGACCGCCCGGCCGCGCAGCCGCAGCGCCCGCTCGACCGCCCCGCGCAGCAGCGCCGGCGGCGCCGGGAAGCGGAACGCCTCCCGCAGGGGTTCGTCGAGCAGCGCGATGCCGGCCGCCCGCACCCCCGGCGCCAGGGCCCGCGGGTACCACGAGGCCATCAGCCCCAGCGTGGCGTCGGCGACCGCGCGACCGCCCTCGTCCCAGCCGAAGTGCTCCGACTCGTACGCGTCGAGACACGCCTCGAACTCCGCGAAGGTCTCCGGGATGTCCACGATCCCCAGGTGCCGGCCCAGGTGCCGGTAGTACGCGACACAGGCCCGCAGCTCGTGGCCGGTGAGCCGGCGCCAGCCGTACGCGTCGATCCAGCGCTTGGGCATCACGACGAAGGTGGACAGCACATACCGCATGTCGCCGTCGCCGATGTCGTAACTCCGGTGCATCCCATTGATCCGGCGGATCGCCGTCCGCCCCTGTTCGGCGCCGAAACCGTGCTCCACCACCGCGTCCAGCAACAGCACGGTGTCGTCGTACCGCTTCTGGGGCCGCTCGGTGAACTCCGCCGTACGGAACAGCAGCGACCCGATACTGGGCACCGCGTAGGTACGGAACAGGGCGAACTCCAGGGCGCGGCTGAAATCCCACGGGAACTCGTACGCGGCGATGAGCCGGTACATCGCGTGGAAGTCCCGCTCGGGGTCCATCCGCTGGATCTCCTTGAGCCGGTCGTACCGTTGCAACGCGCCCCCCTGGTCACCGTTCCGTGACCGCCATTCTCCCACCCGGTGCCCCTCCCCGGTCGCGTGCGGCGGTGGAAGCGGGCGGCACCCGATGAACGGGCGCGGGGGCACGACCGTGCATCTCTGGGAAGCGGCACGCGGGGAAACCGACCTCAACGGGGCCGTGCCGCACACGGACACGAACGCACAGAAGGAGTGAAGCGGTGGCTGCGCCGGTATCCGGGGAAGTGACGTCCAGGGAACGGGTGTCGCGGGAGACACTGTCCGGGAAAACGTTGTCCGATGAGCCCGGGCCGCTGGAGCTGGACACGGCCCGGGTGATCGGCATCGTCGGGACAGTCCTGCGCGCCGGGCCGGTGTCGGCGGGGCAGAGTTTCCACGCCTTCGGCGGCACCTCCCTCCAGGCGATGCGGGTGTGTCTGCGCATCGAGCGGGAGACCGGGGTGGCGATCGCCCCGGAGAGCCTGCTGGACAGCGACAGCCTGGGCGAGTTCGCGGAGATCGTCCTGGCGGCGGTGGCGGCGGTGACGGCGCGATGAGCACACCGGTCCTCATCCACGAGGCGGTGGCCCGGCAGACCTCGGCCACCCCCGGCGCCCTCGCCGTCGTCGCGGGCCACGAGAGCATGACCTACGCGGAACTCGACTCCGCCGCCGCCTTCTGCGCGGCCCGGCTGAGCGCCCTCGGCGTCGGCCCCGGCACCCTGGTGCCGGTCGCCCTGCCCCGGTCGGCGCGCCTGGTCGCGGTACTGCTCGCCGTGCTCCGGTGCGGAGCCGGATACGCGGCGCTGGACCACCGTTGGCCGCCCCGGCGGGTCCGTACCGTCCTGGAGACGCTGAAACCGCCGCTGTTCATCACCCGGGAACCCCCGCCCGGCCACCCCGTCCCCCTCTGGGCTCCCCCCGCCGGGGCGCCGCCGTGGACCGCGCCCGGCGGCTCTCCCGCGCCCGCGCAGGGAATCAGCGGTGACGATCCCGCGGCGGTGTTCTTCACCTCGGGAACGTCGGGCGTCCCCAAGGCCGTCGTCTCCCCGCACCGCGCCACCACCCGGCTGGCCCCCGACGCCGCGACCTGGACCGGCCCCCGGCGGGCCATGCTCCAGGCCGCGCCCGTCGCCTGGGACGCCTTCTCCCTGGAGGTCTGGGGACCGCTGATGACCGGGGGCCGCTGTGTGATGGCCGGGGGCGACCGGCTGATGCCCGGCACCCTGCGCTCCCTCGTGCGCGGGTCGGGGGTCGACACCGTCTTCCTGACCACCGCCCTGTTCAACCTGCTGGTCGAGGAGGACCTCGACTGCTTCAGCGGGCTGCGCACGGTGCTCACGGGGGGTGAGCGCATGTCCGTCCGGCACGCCCGCCTCTGCCGGGAGGCACACCCCGGGCTGACCCTGACCAACTGCTACGGACCGGTGGAGAGCTGTGTCTTCGCCACCACCGGGCCCGTCGGCGACGCGGAGTGCGCCGCACCCGGCGGAGTGCCCCTGGGCACCCCCGTCTCCCGCACCGGGATACACATCCTGTCCGGCGACGACCCCGTCGCGCCCGGAACCGTCGGCGAGATCTGCGTATCGGGGGAGGGGCTGGCCCGCGAGTACCTGGGAGATTCCCGGCTCACTGCCGAGAAGTTCCTTACCGTTTGTGTTGCGGGCACCCCGACCAGGATCTACCGCACCGGCGACCTCGGCGCGGTGGACGGCGACGGCGTCCTCCACTTCCGCGGCCGGGGCGACCGGCAGGTGAAGGTGGCCGGGCACCGCGTGGAGCCCCAGGAGATCGAGGAGGCGGGCCGCGCCGTCCCCGGCGTACGGGCGTGTGTCGTCACGGCCCAGCGCGACGGAACGGACGGCACCGTGCGACTGGCCCTGTTCTACACGACCGAACCCCCTGGCACCCCCGGCCACCGGGACCTTTCTCCGGCGGACCTCCGGCGCGAACTGGCGGCGGCCCTGCCCCCCTACCTCGTACCCCATCGCCTCTCCCGGCAGCCCGCCTTCCCGCTCACCCCCAACGGCAAGGTGGACCACGCCGCCCTGACGGCGCTGCTCGCCACCCCCCTCGACCCCGCCGCACTCCGATGAGACAGGAGCAGCCCATGGCGATCGGCCACCCCGCCGGCGACGGCCCCGCGCCGGTGAGCCATCCGATGTCGTACGAGCAGGAGGCGATCTGGCTCGACGACGCGCTGGGGGAGGGCGTCTCCCGTTACGTGGAGTCCTGGACCCACCGGCTCCACGGCGCCGTGGACGTCTCCGCCGTCGAAGCGGCGCTCACCGGGATCGTCCGGCGGCACGAGTCCCTGCGGAGCCGGCTGCGGCTGGTGGACGGGCAGCCCCGGCAGGAGGTGCTGCCGCCGCTGCCGGTACCGCTCGTCAGACGACGGGTGACGCCCGGCGGCCTGGACGCCGCCGTCCGCGAGGCCGTCTCGGGCCCGCTGCCGCTGGACGAGCCGCCCCTGCTCCGCGCCACCCTCATCGAACCGGGCGACGGCGCGGCGGTGCTGGCCGTCGCCCTGCACCACGCGGTCGTCGACGGCTGGTCCCTGCATCTGCTCGACGAGGAATTCAGCGCCCTGTACCGACAGGCACGGGGGGAGCCCGGACCCGCGCTGCCCGGGCTGCCCCTCCACCTCGGCCCGTACGCCCGCGCGCAACGGGAGCGGGAACCCGGGGCCGACACCGTCGCCCACTGGCGGGAGACCCTGGCCGGCATCCCCCTGGAGTCCACCTTCCCGCTCGACCGGCCGCGCCCGGAACTGCTCGGCCACCGGGGCGCGGTGACCGGATTCACCGTGGACCGGGAGCTCGCCACCCGGCTGCGCCGGCTCTGCCACCAGCTCAGGGCCACCCCGTTCGTGGTCTGCGCCGCGGCCCTCACCGCGCTCATCGGCCGCCACGGCGAACAGCGCGACATCGTCCTCGGCGCCCCGGTCTCCCGGCGCGCCGGTCTCGCCACCGAATCCATGGTCGCCTGCCTCGCCGAAGCCCTGCCGCTGCGGCTGCGCCTGGAACCGGAGCGGTCCTTCCGGGAGCTGGTCGCCCGGACACGCGCCACCGTCCGCGCGGTCACGGCGCACAGCCAGATGCCGTACACCCGGCTCGTGGCCCTGGCCGGGGTGCGCCCCAGCCGCGCCCGGATGTCGCTCTTCCAGGTCGTTCTGACCGTGGACGACGGCCAGGCCCCGGGACTCTCGCTGCCCGGGGTGCGCGCCGAGCGCCTGTACCCGCACAACGGAACGGCGAAGTTCGACGTCTTCGTCCACCTCGTCCCGGAGAACGGCACCTACCGGGGCCGGCTGGAGTACGCGGCGGACCTCTTCACCCCCGCCACCGGCCGGCGCCTCGCCGAGCGCTTCCTCGCCCTGCTGACGGACGCCGTGGCCCGCCCCGACACGGCCGTGGCGGAGCTGACCGCGCTCACCGCCGAGGACCGCGCACGGGTCACCGGGACCTGGGCCCACGGCCCCGCCGCCACCCCCGGCGCGCCCCTGGCGCACGAGGCGTTCGCCCGCGCGGCGGCGCGCACCCCGGACGCTCCGGCGGCCGTCCACGGGAGCGAGCGGCTGACCTACGCGGAGCTGGACGCCGCCGCCGGCGCGGTGGCCGCGAGACTGGTCGCGGACGGACACGGCCGGGGCCGGATCGGGGTGCTGCTGGAGCGCTCCCTCGATCTGCCGGTCGCCGTGCTCGCGGTGCTCAAGGCGGGCGGTTGCTGTGTCCCCCTCGACCCGTCCTACCCGGCGGAACGGCTCCACTTCATGCTCGACGACAGCCGGGTGGAGGTGGTCCTGACGGACCGCGGCCCCCTCCACGACCGCCTCGCGGGCCGGGCCGGTGTCCGGCCGCTCCCCCTGGACGAGGCACGGGCCGGCGCCCCGGCGGCGGCCCGGGGCGACCGCGCGCTCGGGGAGCTGCCGCGCGACATCCACCGCGACGACCCCGCCTACATGGTGTACACCTCCGGCTCCACCGGCCGGCCCAAGGGCGTGGTGCTGCCCCACCGCACGCTCGCCGCCGTCGTCGACCAGCAGGTCCGCCGCTCCTCCGCGACGGGGAGCGGCACCGGACGAACCGCGCAACTCGCCCCCATGAGCTTCGATGTGGCCTTCCAGGAGCTGTTCGCCACCTGGGCCGCCGGCGGCACCCTCGTCCTGGTCGACGAGGCCGTGCGGCGCGATCCCGCCGCGCTGCTCGCCCTGGTCGAGAACGCCGCCATCGAGCGGATCTTCCTCCCCTGTGTCGCCCTTCAGCAGCTCGCCGAGTACGCCGCGTCCACCGGCGGGCGGCCCTGCCCCGCCCTGCGCGAGGTCATCAGCGCCGGCGAGCAGCTCTTCCTCACCCCGGCCGTCAGACGCTTCTTCACGGTGAACACCGCGGCCGTGCTCGACAACCAGTACGGCCCGTCCGAGACGCATGTCGTCACCGCCGGACGGCTCACCGGCCCGCCCGAGCACTGGCCGGACCGCGCGGACATCGGGCGCCCGCTGCCCGGCGCGCGCATCCTCATCCTCGACGAACAGCTCTCCCCGGTGCCCCCCGGCGCGGTCGGCGAGATCTGCATCGGCGGTGAGAGCGTCGCCCTCGGCTACCATGAACGGCCCGAGCTGACCCGGCGGAAGTTCGTCCGGGACCCGTTCACCTCCCGCCCCGCCACGCTGTACCGCAGCGGCGACCGGGGCTCCTTCCGTCCCGACGGCACGATCGTCTTCCACGGCCGGCGCGACGGCCAGGTCAAGGTCCGGGGCCACCGGGTCGAACTCGGCGAGATCGAGTCCGCGGTCAAGGCCGTCCCCGGAGTCGCCGACGCCGTGGTCACGGCCGATGTCTCCGCCGCCCGCACCACCCGGCTCGTGGCCCACTACGTGCCGGCCGGCCGGGACGCCCCCGACGCGGAAGGGCTGCGCGGCGCCCTGCGGCAGTCGCTGCCCGACGCCCTGGTCCCCTCCCTGCTGCTGCCGCTGCCCCGGCTCCCCCTCACCCCCAGCGGCAAGGTGGACCGGGCCGCGCTCTCCGCCCCCGGGCGGGTTCCGGACGGACGGGAAGCGCCCGGAACGGCGACCGCCCCGCCGGCCACCGAACCGGAACGCCGCATGGCGGCCATCTGGCGCGAGGTCCTCGGCGTGGAACGGATCGGGGTGGACGATGACTTCTTCTCCGTCGGCGGGGACTCCCTGCTCGTGGTGCGGCTGCTGCTCCGGGTGCACGAGGAGTGGGGCGTACGGCTGGGCCTCGCGTCCTTCTTCGCGGCGCCGACGGTCCGGCGGATGGCCGCACTCCTGGCCGGCACCGCGCACCGGCCCGCCCTGCCCGACCTGAGCGGCGACATCGAACTGCCCCCCGGGATCGTCCCCGCGTCCGGGGCGCGCCGGACACCACCGGCGAGCCCCGAGCGGGTCCTGCTCACCGGAGGCACCGGCTTCCTCGGCACCTTCCTGCTCGCCGAAGTGCTCCGTACCACCGACGCCACCGTGCACTGCCTCGTCCGCGCCTGCGACGCGCCCACCGGCGCCAAGCGGCTGCGCGCGGCGCTCGACGGATACGGGCTCTGGCACGACGACTTCACGGACCGGATCGCGGCCGTGCCGGGAGACCTGACCCGGCAGCGGCTCGGCCTCACCGCCGACACCTTCGACCGGCTCGCCCGCCGCGTCGACGCCGTCTACCACGCGGGCGCCGCGGTGAACCTCGCCCACTCGTACGAGCAGCTCCGGGCCGCCAATGTGCACGGCACGGCGGAGGTGCTCCGGCTGGCGGCGCTCCACCGCACGGTGCCCCTGCACCACATCTCGACGGTCGGGGTCCACTCGGGCCGCGCTCCCGGCGGCGGCCCCGTACCCCCGACGGAGCCACTGCCTCCGGCCGCGAGCCTGCGGAACGGCTACGCCCAGAGCAAGTGGGCGGCCGAAACACTGCTGGAGCGGGCGCGGGAACGCGGACTGCCCGTGTCGGTCTACCGTCCCTCGCGGATCTGGGGCGCGTCCGACACGGGTCTGTGCCAGACCTCCGACTACCTCTGGCTCCTGCTCAAGGGGTGCGTCGAGGCGGGCCGCGCCCCCGAGGACCTGGTGGAGGGCTTCGACCTGGTTCCCGTGGACTATGTCAGCGCGGCCGTCGTCGCCCTGTCCCGCGATCCCCGCGCGGCGAACCGCACCTTCCATCTGGCGAGCGGGCACCGGCTCTCCCTCGCCCGGACGGTCGGGTGGCTGCGCTCGCTCGGCTACGCCATCGAGGGCGTCCCGCTGGGGGAGTGGCGCCGGGCCGTCGAGAGCGACGCCGCCAACACGGCCTTCCCGCTGCTTCCCCTGCTGCCGGCGGGGGCGGCCGGCGGGGGGACACCGCACGGCGACGGCGTGGCCTTCGACGCGACGAGCACCCGGGAGGCGCTGCGGGGGAGCGGTGTCGTCCCCCCGCGGATGGACCGCGAACTCTTCGCCGCCCAGGTCGCCTCGTTCATCCGGCTGGGCTTCCTGCCGCCACCGGCGCGGTAACCGCCGCGCACCGCCGGCGGGGCACGCGTGCCCCGCCGGCCCGGCCGCCACCGCGCCGTGCGGCGGGCAGGCGGGAGGCCTTCGCGAGCGCCTCCCGCCGAACGACCCGGGTCAGGACGCGATTCTCGGCCCCCAGGCGTGCCGGTCCCGCAGGGCCGCCTTCCTCCCGAGGTGGCCCTCCCGGACCAGGACCGCGAGGGAGTCCAGGATGACGCGCGAGCTGAGCAGCGCCGTCTGTTCCGCCCAGTCGTACGGGGGAGCGCATTCGACGACTTCCAGTCCGGCGAGACCGGGGGCCGAGATCATCCTGATGAGGTTCAGGGCTTCCCTCGGCAGCAGTCCGCCCGGCTCCGGCCAGCCGGTCCCGGGCACGAAGCCCGCGTCGATGACGTCGATGTCGAAGGAGAGGTACACCGCCTTGGCGCCCTTCCACGCCGTCTCCAGCGCGATCTCCGCGACCTTCTCGATACCGACCCGTTCGACATCCCCCACCGTGATGATGGTGGTGCCACGCTCACGCCCGACCTTGACGCCGGCTCGTGGCGACTGCCAGCCGCCGATGCCGATCTGGACGAGGTTCGTCGCGGGGGCGTTCTTGATGTTCGTCGCGTGGAACCACGGCGTGGTGTGCATGCGCTCATCCAGGTCGGTCTCCTGGGTGTCCACATGCCGGTCGAAGTGGATGATGCCGATGTTCCCGTCGACGTACGGCGTCATTCCCCGGATCGTCGGATATCCGATGGAGTGGTCACCGCCCAGGATGACCGGGAAGACGCCGCGCTGGTACACATGCGCCATCGCCTGGCTGATCTGGTCGAACGACTTCTCCAGATTGCCGGGGATGGTGAACACGTCGCCGATGTCGACGATGTTCAGCTGTTCGCGCAGATCGACACCGAGTTCAAAGCAGTAGGTGCCGAACAGATTCGTCGACCGCCGGATTCCCTGCGGTCCGAACCGGGCCCCGGGCCGGTAGGTGGCACCCGAGTCGAGAGGTGCCCCGAACACGGCGACCTCGGCGTCCTCGACCTGGTTGACGTCCTCCAGGAAGGGGGTCTTGAGGAAGGTTCCCCGCTCACCCGCGAAGTGCGGCAGTTCACCGCGGGAGAACGTGGGAATCGTCCTGTCGACGAGTGTCGGCGATCCGGGCAGTCCGAAGGCGAGCCCCCGCTCGATCTCCTCGTCGTGCCGGAAGAGCGAGATCCGCTGTTCGGCGTCCTGGGCCCACCTGCCCTCCTTCATGGCGAAGGCGTCGCTGTGGGAGTGGCTGTGCGCGTGGGAGTGCGGGTGTGCGTGTGCGGGGCCGGAACCGGGCGGTGTGCCCCGGTCCTCGGGGGGAGAGTCGTTCCCCGATGATGCCGTGGTGATGTCCTGCTCACGGGGCTCGGGTGTTTTCGGCATTTCAGCCTCCAACGAGGCCGTCTTTACGCGGAACCGGTACGGCCACCCTCGTCGGCGGGCGCTCTGATAGCACCTCACCGGCACCATAGCACCGAAGCGCGAACGGTTCAGGGCACACCCGGTGTAGACGGCATGTGGTCCGTGGCGGGAGTGCGCGTCCACTCCCGGCCACGGGCGTTTCGGCGGTGCCGTTGTGTCGCGCGCCCGCGCCACCGCCGCCCGGCGCGCGCGGATCAGCCTGCCGGGAGGGCGACCAGCAGATCGCCGACGGTGCCGTCGGCGTCGGGGCGGTAGTACTCACGGATGGAGGCGTCCCAGGCGCCGGAGGCGACGCGGTCCTCCCCGTCGGGGCCCAGGGCGTCGAAGAGCGCCTCGATGTTGGCCGGAGCGAAGCCGATCGCGAGCATCAGGGCGGTGAACTCCGAACGCCCCACCCGGCCGTCGCCCCGCAGGTCGCCGACGGTGGACAGAGCGGCGGCGAACTCCGCGGCGGCCCCGTCGAACTTCTCGGGCGCCAGCACGCAGGCCACGTACTCGTCGAAGTCGACCCTGCCGTCGCCGTCCGTGTCCAACTCGCCGACCAGCGTCTCCCAGTACCGCCGGAACGCCACCGCCACGGCCTCCTGCGCCGTCGGCTCCGCGCCGGGGACGGCGGCCCGCACCCGGTCCGCCATCAAGGTGAAGTCCTCCGCCTCCAGGACTCCGTTGCCGTTGGCGTCGAAGAGGGTGAAGACGAGCTGGACCCGGTTGAGCGCTTCCGTCCGCATCGAAGGTGCTGCCTCTCATGAAGCCGGGATGCCATCAAGTGGCCCGCCGGGGAGTGGTGTTGTCCTCCACTGTGGTCCCTCCGCCCGGGGGTTTCGGCCGCCCCTGGCTCAATCCACCGGATTGGGTGAACACGCGGCACAGGGCCACCGGATGGCGGCGGGCCGGCCGCCGGGGGAGCCCGTGCCCCGTCGCCGGCCGGGCTCGCCCTGCCTGATCCGGAAGAAACTCCCTAGGCGGCGAACGCGATGAGCAGGCTCATGAAGGCGCCGAACCCGAGGAGACCGAGGACCGCCCCGGCCGCCGCGACCCACAGCCGTCCGACGCCGCGCCGTCCGTAGCGCACGCCCGTCATTCCGAAGGTGAGGGCGAGCGCGCCGGCGAGCGCGGTGAACGGGGTGAGGAAGAAGAGCCGGGGCACCGCTGTCCCGAGGACGGAGACGACGCCGAAGAAGAGCGCTGTGGGGCCCAGGAGAACGGCTGGTGACGCGGCGGGGTCGGGCACGGTCCGCTCGGACATGACCTGCTCCTCGTATTTGAACGCGTTCAGATATGCCGATCGTACTCCTGGCGCCGAGCGGTCCGACAGCGGGAAAGGCGGGCGGGGCGGCCAGGGGCGGCACGCGCGGAGGGCGCCTGCGGTGGCCGGGCGTCACATCGAGGGGGTGGGGGGCGTTCAGCGGGTCCCGCCGGGGCGGACCCGGATGCCGCGATCCCTGACTCGCCGCCTGTCCACGGCCGGACCCGGTCCGTGCGCGGGTCCGTGCCCCGCGTTCCGTCGGTCGGCAGGGGCGCGCTGTTCCGGGCCGCGCGGGCGGAGTCCCCTGGGCGCGGGCGACGCTGTCGCACTCCTGTGCCGGGTGGGGAGATCTTCCCTGGGTTGTTCGCGCTGTTCCGGCCGGCGCCCGCGCGCGCCAGGGGCCGAGGCGCTGCTCACGGATCTGGCGGTGGCGTTCCCCGCCCGGGCCGCCGCGGGCGGTCAGGGGCCGTCCGGGGCGGGCCGCGACACCGGCGCCGGGTCATGGCGGAGCCGCCCTCCGGGGAGGACGGCTCTCTTCTGAGGGGCGGCGACGGTCAGTAACGGACCCACAGCTCGTAGACGCCGACCTTCCCGGAGAACGGCTTGCAGAGGTAGAGCGCTCCGTTGAGGGGCCGGAGTGCTTCACCGGCCGCCTGACAGGCGGCCTGCGAGGCGTGGTGGCTGTGGACCCAGAATCCCATGCTGGCGGAGGCCGAGGAGGCGCTGCCGAGGGTGAGTGCGGCGGTGGCGAAGACGGTGGCCGCGATGGCCCCGAGACGCATTCTCATGAACATAACTCCCTTGTCCGAGCGGTGATGTGGTGTGCCATCAGGAGTTGTGCGAGCCGCTCCGGTTGAAGATCCGGAACGGGCAAGCAGAAACGTAGCGGGGCCGATCACAGGGCACAAGAGGTCTACACCAGTAGACCTGAAACGCTTTCGAACTGGGGTGATGCGGTCGGATGGCGCATCCGGATCATCCGGGGACAGCGCGCGGCTCCCCGCCCTGCGCCCTCTCGCGCGCGTACCGGGACGGCGGGGAGGGTGCGCGGACGGGGACGCGGACATTCATGGGGAGAGGAGGGCCTGATCGCGCCCGGGCGGGGCATCCGCGACACATGACCGGAGAACGCTCCACATCCCCCCGGATGTCACGGAGAAGGACTGCCCTGAGGCTGCTGATCATGACTCTGGGGGCAGTCGCGCTGGTCGGGTTCTCGATCGTGCTCGCCCGGCTGACCCTGACTCCGTCCACCGCGTCCGCCGATATCGCCGGGGCCAATCTCCAGCCCGGCCGTTCGCTGAGACAGTACGCCGAGGAGTACACCTTCCTCGCCGCCTGCAAACAGATCGGCGGCAATCTGCTGCTCGGAGTGCCCTTCGGACTGATTCTGCCGGTCCTGGTGGCGCGCCGGCTGCGGATGCTGCGGGTGGTGCTGTCGGCCGCCGTGGTGATGGTGCTGGTGGAACTGGTGCAGGGTGCCATCGTCGAGGGCCGGGCCTTCGACGTGGACGATGTCATCCTCAACACCACCGGGGCGCTGATCGCCTATCTCCTGGTGGGACGGTGGATCGGCCACCATTTCCACGCCCTGT
This sequence comes from Streptomyces sp. NPDC001889, assembly GCF_053594535.1. NCBI lineage: Bacteria > Bacillati > Actinomycetota > Actinomycetes > Kitasatosporales > Streptomycetaceae > Streptomyces > Streptomyces sp. NPDC001889. Next base: position 461 of record NZ_JBSFER010000051.1, on the reverse strand, counting down.
CGAGGCCGGAGCCCGAGCCGGTCCCCGCCCCGGACCGGGAACCTCCGCAAGCGCCGCCGCCCCCGCCCGAGCCGGCCCCGGCGGCGCAACCGCCCGTGGTGCCCGCGAACGGCACGGAGAAGTGGGGCAGCGGCTGGGCGGGTGCGGTGCGCCGGCTCAAGCAGGGGCGCCGGCGGGTTCCATGACGCCGGTGATGTGGTGCGGCGGTGATGCGGTGCGGCGTGCAGGTGTGCGCGCCGCGCCCGCCCCGGGGCCGTGGGTCCTCGCGCATCCGTCCTCCGCCACCCGTGCCCGGGCGGGCCGCTGTACGCTCCGGCCACCCTCGCCGGACCCCGGGCAGGGCTCGACACCGCGCCCTGCCCGGGGTCCGGGGCATGTCCCGGGGCCCACGGCGCTGGGGAGTTTCTTTCGGATCGGGCCGGATCGGTGAGCGGGGTCCGGTGCCGTGGATCGCGAGGCGG
>NZ_JBSFER010000050.1:10087-18409 GCF_053594535.1 Streptomyces sp. NPDC001889 | reverse complement strand
CTGAGCACCCCGTACCGGCCCTGTCCGGGGGCGTGGTGAGCACCGGTCAGGACCCCGCTCAGGCCCGCTCCCCCGACCCCCTCCAGGCCCCCTCCCCGGGGGGTCGGTAGGAGGTAGGAAATCGCAGGTCAGCCCGCGCCTACCTACGCGCCTACCCCATCGCCTACCTACCCGCCTACCGCCTTGGGAGGACCCCTGTGCAGTCCGCGGCCGACATCCCGCCGAGCCGCCTCCTCGATGCCGCGCGGGTCTACGACTGGTCCGCCGTCGTGACCACGCAGACCATCGCCCAGGAGCACTGGGGCGAGTACCGGCCCGCTGCCCCCGGGGTGACCGCGGGGCAGGCGGCGGAGGTGATCCGGCGCCTGTGCGCCGAGCGGATGGGCGCCCCTGAGGGCGTCGTCCGGCTCCTCCGGCTCCACCTCGTACCGAAGTAGCGCAGCCGCCACCGAGAGAGATGAGGACCCATATGACCACCACCGCGATCCTGTTGGTCGACCACTCGACCACCCGGTGCAGCCACTGCGGGGCGAGCGCGTTTCCTGAGGACAGCCATCACACCCGCATCGCCACCGGGTACGGCTCCGCCGGCCCCCTGCGTCCCTGCGGCGCACGGTTCGTCGCGATCAAGGGCGTGATCGGCATGGTCCAGGCGGCCGATCTGCGGGCGCTGCGCCCGGACCTGCCCATCGCCTGACCTGCCCACCAGTGCGGGGCACCCGTTCTACCGCCAAGCAGCCGGGTGCCCCGCTTCCACCGAAATGGAGGCTCCATCATGGCACTCCGTTCCATGCCGATCGCCCCGGGCACCCGCCCGGACCCCCGCCACGAGACCGTCTACCAGGCCAGCCGCGGCGGCTCGTTCCCCGAGCCCCTGAAGCCGACCCCCGGCACCCCGCTGAAGGACAAGAAGGCGGGCCGGTCATGAGCTGCTGTGGTCGGCCGATGGGCCAGCAGGGCCCCCAGTGGGTGTGCGGCCGGTGCGGCGCCTGGACGCAGAAGGCGCTCGTCCGGTGAGCGCCCTCCCAGCCGCGGTCGCGGTGCTCAGGCATCTGTGGCAGTGCGCCCGCTGCGGTGCGTGGGTGACCACCCCGATCCCCGCCGGCGGGTCGTGCGGGGGGTGCGGAGGATGACCGCCCCGCTGCCGCTCAGGCCCCAGCCGCATGAGCGGGACGGCCGGACGCCGACCCCGCCGGCCGAGGCCCCCCGGCCTCACCCTCCGGCACCGCACTAGGAGGGCTGAACACCCCGCCCCGGACCCCGCGCTCGACGCGGGGGAGCGCGATGCTGTCGGATCGACTCCGACTCGGGGCACTCACCGACCGCCCCCCGACCCACTCAGGAGGACCCTGTGACCACCATGGTGGTGGAGCCCCGCACCCCCGCTTCGCCGACTCCGCCCCCGCCTTCGCCGACTCCAGCTCCGGCTTCGCGGACCTCCGCCGCGACGAGGCGCCTGATGATCCCGCTCGCCGTCGTCGCGGTCCTGTCCGGACTCGGCGCCGCCGTCACCGGGTTCGCGCTCTCGTACGGCGCACTGCGCGACGCCGCCATCGACTGGGGCTACACCGGCTGGCAGTCCTACGCCTTCCCGATCGGCGTCGACGGCCTGATCGTCGCTCTCTACACCGCCGACCTCGTCCTCGCTTGGCGGCAGATGGCCCGCCCCTGGATCCGGATGACCGCCCACGCTCTCACCGGCGTCACCATCGCGCTCAACGTCTCCGCGGCCGTCGACAGCATGCCCGGAACGCCCACCCTCTCCGAGGCGTTCGGACAGGACTTCGGCCGCCTCCTGGGGCACGCCATGATGCCGATCGCCTACGTCATCCTGACCGAGGTCGCCCGGTGGGCCATCGCCCGTACCGCGCGACTGGAGGCCGGCCTCGGTGTCGACCAGGCACTCACCCTCGCCGAGTGGGCCCTCAACTTCCGCGTGACCTGGCGCATCTTCCAGCACGCCAAGACCTACCCGGCCACCTACGCCGACGCGCGGGTCTTCGTCCGGGACCTGGCGGTCTACCGCGTCTGGCAGAAGGAACGCGCCCGGTACGCCACCGGCACCCCGGCCGCCCGCGCCGCCGTCCTGGACCGGATGCCCGCCCTCTTGGCCCCGTACGGCGTCAGCGTCGAGCGGGCCCGCGAACTCCCCGCCGAGATGCTGGCTCAGGAAGAGGCCCAGGAGGAGGCTCGCCAGCGCGCCATGCAGCGGCGCGTCGATGAGCAGCAGCAGCGGCAGCGCGACGAGGAACGGGCCGACCAGCAGCGGGAGCGCGAGCGCCGGCAGCGCGAGGACGCCGAACAGCGCGAGCGGGAGCGCCAGGAGCGCGAGGACGCTCACCAGGCCCGCATGGACGCCCTGGAGAAGGAAGCCGAGCAGACCCGCCAGCAGGGCGAGCTGGCCGAGCTGCGGGCCACCGTCGACGGCCAGTCCCGCGCCGCCGCGCACCGTGCCGAGGCCACAGTCGCCACGGCGGAGATCCAAGCCACCACCGCCGCCACCGCCGCCCAGCGCGCCGCCGAGGAGACAGCCCGCCGGGCCGCCCAGGAGGACGCCGCCGAGGAGTCCGCGAAGGTCGCCGAAGCGAGGGCGAAGGAGAAGGCCGCGACCGCGAAGGTCGCCGAGGAGTCCGCGAAGGAGGCCGCCGCACGGCGGAAGACGGCAGAGGACAACCAGGCCGCCGCCGAAGCGAAGGCGAACACCGAGGTGGAGAACGCGAAGGTGGCCGAAGCGAAGGCGAAGGCCGCCGAAGCCGACCGGCTCGCCGCCGAAGCCGACCGCCGGGCGGCCGAAGCCCGCGACGAGACCGCGCAGATCCTCCGGCGGGCGAAGGAGGCCGAGGACATCTCCGGGCTCGGCCAGCGCCAGCGCCGCGTCCGCGTCGCGGCCCGGCTGTTCCTCGACTCGATCACCCCCGACCGGGCCGGACTGACCCCGGACCAGATCATCGACCTCATCCGGACGACGTCCACCGTCACCAACGCCGACGTCGCCGCCGCCATCGGCATCTCCAGCGAGGGCACCGCTTCCGAGTACGCGAAGGAGGCCAAGGGCCTCATCGTCCGCGGCTACGACCACCGCACCGGCTACGACCCCGACCTCACCGACGAGTAGGAGACCGCCATGCCCGACCGAGAGCCCGTACAGCTCGCCGCCGACGTGATCCGCGAGGCCGTGACCTGTGACCGGCAGGAGTGCACACCGGACCAGCACCACCGGTTCGTCACCGAGAACATGCGGATCGCCGCCCGCCTCACCACCAACCCGGAAGGATGACCGCCATGACCACACCGAGGTCCGCATGGGGACCGGAGTCGCCCCGGTCTCCGGCGGCCCGACCTGGGGGATGGCTGGCGGACTGGCCGTCGCCCTCTACACCCGACAGCGGGTGGAACCTGATGGTGAACTCCACCCGGACCACCGTCCATACCATCCACGCCCCGGCCACGGCCGCCGGCGCTGCCGAGGTCGCGCAGCTCGTCCACGGCGTCCTCCGGGGCGACATCACCGACCTGTTCCGCCGCAACTGACAAGGGAACCCCGATGACCAACCCCATGACCGTCACCCGCAATGCTGACGGCAGCCACAGCCCCCTCTACGACGAGAACTGGCCCCAAGCCACCCAGCTCGAATGGCACGCCGGGATCATCGCCCTCGACACCGGCCTGCGCATCACCGTCACCGACCAGGAGAACGACCTCTACTCCATCAGCGTCCGCGGGACCACGGGTCTGTCCGGCCAGGGCCCGATGGACTTCCACACGGCCTGGGCCGTCCTCGACGGAGTCCGCATCGGTGCGTGGGAGGCACGGCGATGACCGACCGAGTGCCCTTCACCGTGGGAGCCCTGCGCCGCGCACTCGCGGACTACCCGGATGACACCCCGCTGCGGGTCGCTGTCCCGGACGCTGACTACCCCAACGACGTCGCGGACGACGGCTTCGTCGCCACCAGCGTCGGCTACGACGAGCTGGCCGCCTGCACGGTGTGACCGCGCCGGTCGTACGCACAACGGCAGAGGCCGGGACGAAGGAAGCGTCCCGGCCTCTGCCGCGTCCGGACCCGGCGTAACAGATCCGGGCCACGTACGTACATCCCAGTGTGACGTGCCAGCAGACCGATAACGGCCCCAACAGGAAACGGCCCCTGCGACGCCGAACCGCGGTGTCGGATACCAGCACTACGATGATCACAGGCGCGGGGGTGCCTAGGAGAACTGCTGTGCCCGCACTCCGCCCTTCCGCCGACCTTCGGCCGACGCCCGCCTCACCGGGCCTCTGGATTCGAGCTGAGGGAACGCCGCGCGCGGTCTTCGCCTGCGCCTGCGGCTACGTCCTCGATGTCACCGGCCGGGACGATGTCCTCGACCTTGTGGAGAACCAAGCCCCGGACCATCGCTGTCCCGGCATCAGTTCGGTGACAGCTTCGGGGAACTTGGCGTATACGCTGGATTCTGATCATGCTGTAAGGCATGATCGCCAGCACAACAAAATAAAGCGGGGCGACCCGGGATGTAGGAGTTCCGGAATCGCCCCACGTGAGTCCTCAACTCGTTCCTAGGCGACCTCAAGGACCCAACGCTGTGACAAGCGTACCCATCAGCGGCCTGCCCGCAACACCATCCACAACTCAACAAAGCAGGAAAAACCCGGCCAGTGAGCCGGGTACAGGTGTTTCCCAGCCGACCGCAGGGGCCCGCGACGAGCGCGCGGACCACCGCAGCCTGCTGGGCGATCCCGCCGTCCGCGCCGCCGCCTGGGCCGAGATGGAGCAGCGGCAGGCCGCTGCCCGCGAGGCTGGCCGGGCCCGTCGCCGGGCCCGCCAGCACTCCCGCTCAGCCCGCCGCTCCGCGAACTCCGCCCCGGCCTCCTGCGACCCGCTCACCGGCACGTTCGCCGCGACCCCGGCCGACGCCCTCAGCCCCCGCTCAGAGGCCACGGACGACTCCTCCCCGGCCGATCTCCGGGGTGCGGCTCGGGAAGTGGTAAACCTCGTTTCCACCGCCGGTCAGACCCCCCTGACGACGGACCAGGAAGCCGCCGACGATGGTTCGCTGAAGCGGCTGAAGCTGCGCCACCAGCGGCGCCGTCTACGTGAGTCGATCCAGCGGTTCACTCGTCTGAGTGGCCTGCGGGGCTGCGGCACCCGGCTCACCGGTACGGAGGTCGGCGTCCACGTCGGCAAGAACGCTGCCCGGTTCGCCGGACTCCAGTCGTGCCACAGCGTCTGGTCCTGCCCGATCTGCCAGGCCCGCATCCGCGCGGCCCGCTCCGTCGAGCTGGAGAAGGCGGCCCTGGCCTGGCTTAAGGCGGGCCACGGCCTCTACATGGCCACCCTCACCGTCCCCCACTGGAAGAACGTCCAGCTCGCTAGCAGGGTCAAGGAAGGCCACAAGTGTGCAGGTCAGCGGTCCTGCACCTGTCGCTGCAAGTGCCCCGTCCTGGCCCCGGCGCCCGGCATGTCCCGGCCCCCGTGCACCTGCGCCTGCCCCGTCAACCCGGGCCAGCTCGCCAGCGTCGTCGAGGCGTGGCGCGGTGTGCAGGGCGGCACTTGGTGGACCGGCCGCCACGTCATCCGAGAAGGCGCCCCCGCGCTCTGGGGCCCCGGGTGGGAGGCCGACGACCGGTACGTCCGCCGCCAGGAGTACGGCCCCGACGGCCGTCCCGCCGGCCCCGCCACCGTCTGGCAGGACGGTTTCCGCGACCGCTGGGGCATCGTCGGCACCACCCGCACCATCGAGATCACCTACGGCAACAACGGGTGGCACAGTCACGCCCACGTCCTGATCTGGACCGAGGACCCCGCCACCGAGGAGCGCGGTGAGGCCATCGAGGAGGAGCTGTTCACCCGCTGGGCGAAGCGGTGCGACGCTGTCGGCCTGCCCGTCCCGGCCCGCGGTGAGATCCGGGAGAAGGACGGCAAGCGGATCCGCAAGGGCGTCGACGTCACCGCCGCCACCAGCGAAAAGGCCGATGCGCTCGGCCGGTACGTCGTCAAGCTCCAAGAAGGCGGCGCCCTCGCCATGGAGATGACCCGCTACGACCTCAAGGTCGCCCGCGGAGAGAAGGGCATCACCGCCCTGGAGCTGGCCGCCATCGCGGCGGCCGGGAACCAGGAGGCCATCGACCTCTGGCACGAGTACGAGTTCGCCACCCGCGGCCTCCAGTGCCTCACCTGGAGCCAGGGCCTGCGCGAACGGCTCGCCCATCTCGTCGAGATGGACGAGCGGGAGGACGACCAGATCCCCGACGAGGAGACCGCAGAAACCCCTGAGCAGCCCTCACTCCTCATCACCCGCGACGCCTGGTGGCGGCTCATCGTCCCCGTCCACTGGGCCCGCGCCGAAATCCTCTACCAGGCCGAAGTCGGCGGACTCCCCGCCGCCATCGGCGTCCTCGACAAGCTCGGCCTGGTCCGCGGCACCGACTACGGCCCGCCCGAGCAGATGTCCGGCCCCGTCCTGCCCTCCATCCCCCAGCTCCGCCGGGGGCAGACCGCCCGCACAGTCCGCCGCGACCGCCGCAAGGCCGTCGACGACGCCGTGCTCACCCGCACGCCTGCCCAGTGGGCGCATGACCAGGAACAGCGCCGGGCCGCCACCCAGCGCCAGACCGAGGCCCGCGCCGCCCAGACCACCGCCACCGACGACGAGCTGACCGCCGCCAACGCCGAGCGCGCGACCGCCGCCCGTGAGTTCGCTCGCCGCCGCGCCGCACTCCGCCACGACCCGGCCGCCGCCTCGACCTTCGAGCACGCCGAGCCGCGCCCCGTACGGCTCTCCGCTGGCGACGACCTCGACGCCATGGCCGCCGCCCGGCAGGCTCCCCCCGGTGCACCCGCGTGCACCCTCTGCGGTGGTGAACTGGCCACCGCCCTCGTCCCCGTGGGGCGCCACACCATGTGCTGACCGGCCCCGGTCGGTCAGCCGCTGTGGAGCCCCGCTGGCCCCCACCAGACACTGACCAAGGAGACCTCCTTGCCCAAGAGGAACTTGCCCGGAAAGAGCGTCAACATCACCAAGGCCGCCTGGTACCAGGAAGTCGTCGGCGACCCCGACCACCCCGTCCCCGCCCGGCTCGTCGGCCGCCAGCAGGAGATCCTCGACGCGATGGACGACGGCGGCCCCGGCGCCCTCCGGGCCCTCGTCGAGTCCTGGGGCCTCGTCTGGAAGGTCGGCCCCCGTGGTGGCATCCGCGTTGACATCCCCGACCCCTCCCCCGAGAGCTGACGCGCCGTCCCATAAGACGTGCCGCACAGCGAAGCGTCACACCTGACCAAAGTGACGAAACCCGGGCCCCTGAAAGGGGAAAACGCGGATTATCTAGGTAGATTACCCGTGAAAGCCCAGCTAAACGGCTTGCGCCCAGCTCACTCGGCCCGGTCGGTGGTGGGTACCCCGGGTACCCACCACGGAGACCTCCTCCTGGGCCGCCCCCGGCCCGCGCGCGAAACTCGCGTGCTACAGCTTGCTCACCGGTCATGGTGTGGGGACTGGAGGGTGCGGGCCGTGGTCGTCGGCGCCGGCCAAAGGGCGATGCTGCGCCGGGTCCGTGCCACTGCGGGCAGTGCGGTCCTGTGGTCCTCTGCCCCCGCCGCCGGGGACGGCACGCCCGCCCCGACCCCGTTCAGCCGCTCCCCGCACCCCCGCCGCGCCCTGCTGCTCCCGACGAGAACGACGACCAGGAGCCGGGCGTTGTCCTCCCGTTCCGCCGGCGCTTCCGTCGGCGCTGACTCCAGCGGACTGGTCGCGGTGAATCCCGATCAGTGCCGCGGTCGGCGGCGCCGCATGTTCACCAGGGTGGCCTCGTCGACGCGCCGCACGGCCTGGCGGACGTGCTCGATGACGGCGGCGAGCTGCTCGTCGGGGACGTCGCCGCCGGCGTTCAGCGTCCGGGCGATCTGGTTCAGGTTGTTGCCGATCCGGGTGAGCGCGGTGCGCGCGTCGACCAGCTCGCACAGCTCCTCGCGGGTCGTCAGAGGGATCGGCGTCAGCCTGCCCATGGCGACCGCCACGACGGTACGGGCCGCGTAGCTGGCGGGCGTCAGACCGGCGAGCGTGGCCCCGGCCTGAACGGCGGCCAGCTCGTCGTCACCGAGGCGGAGATTGACGCGATGGGTCCGCGGCTCGTCGTCCCGCCGCTCCCGTCGACGCTGCGCCGGAAACACCCTCGGATCACGCACGGTGGCCCCCTCCAACCCACCGGTCCGTCCCCGGACCGTCGGCGACCGCCCACCGGTCGTCGGGCCGCCTACGGTAACCGTAGGCACTATCTCGCTGCCGGCATCTACGGCCCGTGGACGTGTGCAGGACCACGCCGTC
>NZ_JBSFER010000050.1:0-9992 GCF_053594535.1 Streptomyces sp. NPDC001889 | reverse complement strand
CCGTCGACTCTGCGAGAAATGTCGGACGACATCAGGATGTCAGTGGCTGACGACATGGGTTGTCAGTGGTCGGCGACATACGGACCTCGCTCTCGCTTGCTGCCGGCATCTACGGCCCGTGGACGTGTGCAGGACCACGCCGTCGACTCTGCGAGAAATGTCGGACGACATCAGGATGTCAGTGGCTGACGACATGGGTTGTCAGTGGTCGGCGACATACGGACCTCGCTCTCGCTTGGCGTATTGCCCTTTCGTCCCGCGCAAGCCACTGACACTTCCGACGTCGCCGACCACTGACGTTCTCGTGTCGCCCAACAGCGGTGTTCCGACTCGGAACAGGGGCCGCGTTCCGGTTCGGAACACCCGGGCCCGAGCGGGAGCAAGTTATGGGCCAAGACACTCTTCGCCCCGCCGCCCGGGAGTGCGGCAGGGCGAGCGTCACGGTGCTCCCCGACCGAGGGCGGCCGGGGAGAGGTCGCCCTACGAGTCGTCGTACGAGTCGCCCTACGAGTCGCCTCACCGGCCGTCGAGCCGGGGCCTTGGTCAAGGGGGGTGACCTGCGGTCAAGGGGCCCGGTCAAGGGCCTTCAGAGCGCCGACTACTTCCCTACGGCACCCCCTGGGAAGTCCGGCCCGAGGTTCCGCCGGCCTCCCGCGCTTCACCGCCTGGTGCTCGTCGTCGTTTCGTATCGGCACCGCGCGGTGACGATACCTTGGTCCCCGCTCCGGACCGGCCCGGATGCAGCGCACCTCTGGCACCTCGACCACGTACCGTTTCGTCCGTGACGAATCGTGAGCCGCAGCAGCCCGCCGAGAACGACGACCAGGAGCACGACGGCGACGTCCTCGACGTCCGCGAGCGCACGGTCGTGACCGAGCGGCTGGTGTCCACGACGTGCGCCTGGTGCGGCGATCCGATCGCGTACGACGGCGTCGGCCGGCCCCCGAAGTACTGCCGGGACTCCCACCGCAAGCGAGCCTCCGAGGTGCGCACCGCGGCCCGTCGTGCGGACCGTCCGGTCGAGGAGGGCGGCCGTACGACCGAGCCGGTGCGCGAGGTCGTCGAGCGGACGGAGACGGTGCTGCGCACAACCGTGCGCCGCGGCCCGTCGAAGGTGCGGCTCCCGGAGGACATCTACGAGTGGCAGCAGGCCCTCCGGCAGCTCCGGGACGAGGTACAGCGCGGGCGTCTCGCCGGGTTCCACGACCTGCTGCTCCGGGACCTGGAGGCGACGGCCGCGGCCGTCCGCGAGCACCGACACGAGCAGCGCCGGCGGGAGGCACTGCCCGTACCGGCGCCCCGTTCCCCGCGCCCGCAGGGGAGCCGGAAGAAGCGCCGCAAGCGCCGCTGACGGCGCGGACTTTCGTCCCGGACGAAACCTTGGGCACTCATAGTGGAAGAGGTGTGCCCGTTTCCGTCGTGCTGTTCAGGTGCCTGTTCCTGGTCGTGTGCTCGCGCTGACCCCCGTGCTTGGCGTGCTCATCCCGACAGTGCGGTCGTCCGAGGTTCGCGCGGCTAGCCCCTACCAGTGCTGGGGCTCTCATTCAATATCGACAGGAGTCCTCTTGAGAGCCCTTCTACCTGTCGTTCTGTATTGAATGAGGCCGCTCCCGCCGAGAGGCTGGAGGGGTTGCGGAGCTAGCCCCCGGCTGGCCCATAGTCCTGCTCGGCGCACCTCAGCGCTCTCCATCCCACACTCCGGCGTGCCTTTGGCATGCCCTGATGAAGGGGGACACCCTGTGCCCAACAAGCTTGTGCTCCTGGTCCTGGTCCTGGCGGGCGTGACGTTCATGCTTGTGGTCGTTGGTCTGGCCTACGTGGCCCACCGCCATCCGTCGACCGCCACGCCGCTGTTGGTTGCCGGAGCGGGCGCCACTGTGATGATCGCCGCCGTGACTGTCATCGCCACCCTGGAATGAACCGTCACGGCCGGCATCACCGGTGCTGATCTGAGGGTTAACCAGTGCTCGCGCACGCGTAGGGGGCCGGTGCCTGCATGACGAGAGGGACCGTCACACCTGGATGGTGTGACGGTCCCTCTCGTCGGTGGTCGGGATCACCAGTCGCGGTACCGCTCAGGGTCGTTCAGCACGGAGGCGAGCGAGTCGTATCCGGCGTCGCCGGAGCCGTCCAGCTCGTCGAGCCACGACAGCGCCTCGGCGTCGAGCGAGTCCATTGCCCGGGTCACCGCGACGTACGCCAGCATCCCTTCGTCCTCCCGGACTTCCCTGCCCTCGGCCGGGCGTGGGAAGTCCCGCGCGATCTGGACCGAGGACCACTCCCGGCCCTTTGCCCGGTGCTTCCTCTGTCTTTGATCTTGATCATCAACCAGGAATGCTGGCCTTTCGACGGTAGACGAGGACTCCCTGGCCGACCAAAAAGTAGCGTTCACTCAGTGAACGCCGGTGCGCCGGGCGTAGGGTCATGCCGATCACGCTCATGGAGAGGGGCCGCAGTGGGGCAGGGCCGGTACGAGTACGCGTTCGCCACACCTGATGATCTGGGTGGCCTCGACCGGTACCGCGCCTGGTGCGCTGCCGTTGGGCTGCCCGCCGTCGATGGCGGATACGGAATCCTCATGGTCGACGACTCGTTGGCCGGGAAGGTGACCCGATTGACGGAGGATGTCGAGTACGTACGCACGCTGGCCGCCGCGGCGAAGACCGCCACCGCTAGTGGAGGGGTGAGTATCCCCGCGGGGGTCTTCCCGTACGAGCGCCGGGGGTGGCCCGACGAATGGGCAAAGTGAACTACCGCTACGACGGAGGGACCGTCACACGCTGAGGCGTGGTCCCTCCGTCGTTTGGGGTGCGGGTCAGTCCCTGTACCGCTCCGGGTTGTTCAGGACCGAGGCGAGCGAGTCGTACCCCGCGTCCCCCGTGCCGTCGTACTCGTCGAGCCACGACAACCCGGAGTTGTCGAGCCGGTCCATCGCCCGGGTCACCGCGACGTACGCCAGCATCGCCTCGTCGCGCCGGATCTTCCCCGGCACGCCGTCGCGCTCGACCGGCGCCGGGAAGTCGTTGGCGATCTGGACCGAGTCCCACTCCCTCCCCTTGGCCTTGTGCGCGGTGCTCAGCACCACGTCCGCGTACTCCTCGGAGACCAGCCGGTTCATCGCCTTCACGACCTCGTCCGCGCCTTGGTCGTCGATGAGGCGGACGAACACGCGTAGGTCGCTGCCCCCGGACTCGTTGTACGAGTAGTCCTGGAGCTGCGCCCAGGTGGAGAATGCGATCAGCTCCGGGTGCGAGGTCGGCTTCCCGGCCTGTAGGTCGAGCGCGGCCTCGGCGAGCGCCTTGATCTGGTTCCCGCCGCCCACCAGCGCCGGGCGCTTGTCCTTCTCCAGCGCCTGCATCGCCCGCGCGACCGCCATCGCGTTCGTCCGGCACAGCACCGTCCGTGGCGCCGACAGAGGCCCCACCACCGAGGGCTTGCCCGGGTTCCCCTTCAGCCGCAGCCGCGCCCCGATCTGGACCAGCCAGCGGTTCGCCTCCTCGGCGACGGCTGGGCCGAACCGCCACGACTGCTGGAGCATCAGCCGCCGCGAGGCCGGCCAGTTCTGCATCGCGTCCACCGCGCCACGCCACCCGTAGATCGCCTGGGCGCTGTCGCCCACCGCGATCCGCTGCGCTTGCTGCGACCGGACCAGTTCCGCCACGACCGGGTTCGCATCCTGGGCCTCGTCGAGCAGGACGTAGTCGACGCCCAGCTTCGGCCGCTTCAGGGCCCACAGCTTGAGGTAGTAGTCGTGGGTGAACCGGTGTTCCGACCCCAGGTCCAGGGTTTCCGCCCACAGCCGCCGGGCGTATGGGAGGAGATGAGACCGCAGCTCCCACATCGCCTCGTCCGGCACGCCCACGACGTCCGGCACGTGCCCGGCCTCGACCTCGTCGGCCGCCGAGTGCGCGAACCGGTCGACCGCGTCCACCGCGATCCGCGCGAGCTGCTCCGGCGCGAGCACCAGGTCCTCCGTCACCCGCAACGGCTCCGTCAGCCGCAGCAGCTGCGCCGTACGCCGCGCCGGGACACGGACCTTCGTCCGCTCCTGGTAGTCCCGCCCCACCGCGTGCCACGCCAGCGAGTGCGCCGTACGGCAGTCGACCCCATGCGGGAACTTCCGCTTCGCGTCCTGGGCGATGGCGCGGTTGTACGCCAGGTACAGCCCGCGGCCGCGCATCTGCGACGCCGCCATCTGGAGCGTCGTCGTCTTCCCCGTCCCCGCCCCGGCCTCCACAACCAGGTCAGCGCCGCCGACACACGCGTCGACAATGGCCTCCTGCTCCGGCGTCGGCCGTAGCCCGCCCGCCCGCGCCCGTGGTGCCAGCGCTGTGCTCCTGGTCCTTCTCGACGGAGCCGGGGACGGCGCCGACAGCTCCGGTTGGGCCTGCGCTGGGACTTCCGTCACTGCCGGGGGAGTGACGGAAAGTGTGTGCTTCGGCTTCTTGGTCTCGCCGAGGCGTACCGCGGCGAGGTCGATCTGCCGGCCGACGGCGTGCGCGCCCATCGCCGCCCACATTGCGTCCAGCGCGGTACGGGCCGCACGGGCGTGCCGGACGACCTCCCGCAGCTCCCCCTCGTCGGTCATCCCCAGCAGCCGCAGCGACTCCCCCGCCGCCAGCGGGTCCAGCTCTCCGACGGCCGCCCTCGCGGCGGCCCGCAGCTCCTCCACTCCCCCGCGCTCCCGGGCACGCTTCGCGCGCATCCGGCACGCCGACCCGCAGAACTCCCTCGGCCTCCCGCCCTTCCGGGCCTCCAGCGTCTCCCCGCACCCCGGCGCCTTGCACTCCGCCACGCTCAACCCTCCGCTCCCCCGGTGACCCCACCGGGTCATCAGCTTCCGTCACATACGCCGAGTGTGACGGAAGCTGATGACCCGGAGAGCAAAAAACAATAATCCCCCATGTAACGGCTGAAATTGGAGGTCCGGCCAAGGAGAATTGCGGATTATCTAGGTAGATTAACCGCGAAACCCCAGCTAGAAGGGATGGGATTTTGGATAGTGCTGGTGAGGGGAGGGGTTGGGGTGGCTCAGATTGCGCGGTGGACGGCGGCGCGGAGGATGTCGCCGGTGGTGACGATCTGGGCCTGGAGCGTCGACTTCTCCAGCAGGGCGTCGGCGGTCGCGGGGCGGGCGAGTCCTGAGGTGAAGAGGGCGAGCCACCCGGCGCCCATGCCCGCGCGCTGGGCCTCGCGCAGCTCGACCTCCGGCCCGTCGCCCCACTTCTGCTGCCACTTCCACAGGGCCTCGACGGCGGGCGCGCTGGTCCAGTAGCAGGCCCTCACGAGCTGTTCGCCGAGGTCGTCCGGCAGCTCGACGGCGAGCCGGGCGGTGAGTGTGGTCCCGTCCTCCTCGGAGAGGCGGCCGTAGTGCCGGGGCCCGGCGCCCACCCGGCGGCCGGCGGCCCCCGCGTCCGCGGCCGGGACGGCGGCGAACGCCCGGTGCATCGTCCGGGCCTTCAGCTCCGCCCGGACCTGAGGTGCGAGGATCAGCTCGCGCGTCCCGCACAGCGTTCCCCGGGCCCGCAGCCGCGCGAACTCCTCTCTGATCCGCGCCCGTGCCATCGAGGCGGCCCTCCCCCGGAGGAACTCCAGTCCTTCCCGCTCTCGGGCGTCTGTCGTCCACTGCCGCTCGGCCGCCGCCGCGGCGTCGACCACCTCCTCCAGCATCCTCACGTCGACCGGTTCCATGGCCACCACGAACTGCTTCGTCATACCCATCAGGGTAGAGCCTTGAACAGGAGATTCACGGAGAATCAACCTAGATTTTCCGCCATTGTGCGGCGGGGCTGGCCGGGGGTTCTGCGAGTTTTGAGAGTGTTCTACGCGGGCGCGCGTACGCGGGAGGTGTCGGGGGCGCCGTACGATCCGGCGCATGACGTCTCCCCGCCGGCGCCTTGGGCGCGGTCCCCGGCTCGACCACGGCCTGGACCAGGCCGCCGAACTCTCGGCGGTGGAGGCCATGGTGGAGCACCGGGTCCTGGCGGCCGAGGCGGACCTGGGCCCGGAGCCGCTGTACCGGCCGGACATCGCCCTCGACGAGCTGCGCGCCCGCGGGGTTCTCGGCGCCGGGCCGCAGCCGGACGGCGCGGCGACTGCCCCGGCTGCGCCCCGACGGGACCGGTTGCGGGACTTCCGTCACTCGCCTGGGGTGTGACGGTAGGTTTCTCCGGGGCCGCAGCCGGATGCCCGGCCACGACGATGCGGGTCACGAGCGGAGCGAGAGTGCCGGGCCCAGCCGTATCGCGGCAGCAGCCAGCTCCCCCTCGGCCACGGCCGGGCGGTGCGTTCGCCTCGCGCGCCCGCGGTACTGACGGCGGGGGTACGGTCCGCGCCTCGGACGGCCCGCAATGGCGGTGAACCGGCCGCCACCCGGGCACCCCTCCCCCGCTGCTTGCCGCTTTTGACCACTCCGGAGCACCCGTAGTCGCCTGTGCTCGTGGCCACGGAGGCTTACGGACATTGGGCGCCCCCACGACGACGGTCGGTCGATTTCGGCGCGGTTCCCTCTGCTGAACTGGAGTGATATGGCTCGCATGCGTGCGATTCGTGCGAGAGGTGCGACGGGTGCGAGAGGTGCGTGGCGGGCGAGGTGTCGCACGGCTCGCACGGGTGAGAGGTCTAGGCTCCGGGGCACGGACAGCGGCGCCCGGGAGGGCGGGAGAGAGAGGTGCGCGATGGCGGGTGCGCGGTGGGATGTCGGCGACGACGAGGACGAGTGGGAGGGAGCGTCCGCCGGCACCGCGGACGGCGGAGCGTCCGTCACGGTGGTCGGCCTGCCGAAGGGCGGGGTGGGCAAGACGCGTCTGGCGATGATGTCGGCGCTGTACCTCGCGGTCCGGGAGAAGCGGAAGGTGCATGTCGTCGACGGGGACTCCACCAGCCAGACCGCGTACGCGTGGCAGCAGCACGCGCTGAAGGCGGGGAGGGACTGGCCGATCACGGTCAGCCGGTGCCCGCTGATCGAGATCGACGAGCACATCGACGACCTCCGTGCGGACAACGACGAGATCATCGCGGACGTCGGCGGCGGCAACAACGCGGTGTTCGAGGCGGCGCTGACGCGGGCTCACCGGCTGCTCGCCCCGGTCGGCGCCGATCCGAGCGAGACGGAGAAGCTGCCCGCGGCGTGGAAGATCGCCAAGCTCGCGGCGGCGGACAACACGGTCGGCGGCTTCGAGGGGTACGTGGTCCTGTCCCGGACAGACCACCAGACCTCGCTCCCGAGAGAGGCGAGGGAGGAGCTGACGAAGGGCGGCATCAACCCGGAGACGGGGAAGGCCCGCCGGGTCTACCCGGTGTGCGACACCGAGCTGGTGAAGCGGGTCGCGTACCAGCGGGCGTACAAGCATGTGCCGCGCGACTTCCTCGACGTCCCCGCGCTGTTGCGGGAGGTCGGGATGGTCAGTTCGCGGCGGAAGGGGAAGTGATGGTCAAGCCCACGAACTTCGACGGCCTGGACGACGAGGACGAGCTGCCGGTCGAGGTGACGGCCGACGTGGTCGCCCGGGACCGGCGGGCGAAGAAGGCCGCGGCCACCACCCGCCGCTCCTGGTACACCACGGCGGAGGCCGCCGACGCGCTCGCCGCGGTGGTCGACGACATCCACCACGCCACCCGCGTCCCCAAGCACCAGGTCGTGGCCGCGCTCTTTGAGGCCGCCGTCGCCCAGGGCCCGCGCGTCCAAGCCCGCCTTGCCAAGGGCTGGCCCCGCCGCTCGCACGCCTCGCAGGAGTGATACTCCTCGCACACAGGCGAGACGTGCGACGTGTGCGAGACGTATCACTCCAGGTAGAGGCAATGAAGAGGGCCCGCATCAGACGGTGCGGGCCCTCTTCATTGCCGTCGGGATCAGGCTGGTCAGCCCCCGATGATGTGCACGGTTGTGAGCGTCAGCACTGTGCTACTCACGTAGTAGACGACGAAGAATCCGCTCACCGTCGCTGACCGGCGGTCGGGCTCCCGCCGGCCCTTCGCCGGGGTCGAGCCGTGCCCGTACGGGTCGCCCGCGAGCCGGGACATCCCGGACTCGAACTCCCTGCGGGTTCCGGCAGCCATCTTGCGCAGCGAGTCACGGGCCTCGTCCGTGTACTCGATCCGGTACCGGCTCACGCCACCTCCGGCGTGGCGTACTGAGGCTCCTGTGGGTGGAACCGTTCTCCGGCCTTGATGCGGCCGATGTTCTCGTCGATCCGCTCCCATGCGGTGGCCGGGAGCGCCCACGCCGCCAGGACCTGCGGGAGCTGGGGGGCCGGGGTCTGCGCGATCTGCGCGTCGAACTCCGTCCGCTCCTCGTCGTCGGTGAGCTGTGCGCGCACGCTTTCGATCGTCATCGGCAGCTCCACCAGCTCGCCGTCGACGTACGTCGTCCACGCCGGTGTCTCACTCATCGGTCGGCCACCTCCTCGGGTCCATGCTGTCCACGACGACCACGGTACGCCCGCCCTGGTGCCCGGGGCAGGGCGTGAAGAAGCGCGCCCCAGCCGGTCGTGAAGGACCAAGGCCCGCACCGAGGGGTGCGGGCCAGGATCGCGGGGGGCGGGGCTGGAGGGGCGGAAGCCGTCAGCTCGACGGCGGGGCCTGGTAGTAGTCGCTGGTGGCGGGCTGGACCGGCCAGCCTGCTGACTCGGCCCGGAGCAGTGGGTAGCCGACGGCGAAAAGGGCCGCGTTCATCCGGATGTCTTGTACCTCGACGACACGGGGCTCCTCGTCGGGGTTCTCGGACGGGAGCTGGGTGACGCGCACGACGCGGAGCAGCGGAACTCCGGCCGCAGACATCTTGAGGGCCTCGGCCTCTCCGGGCGCGGGCATCCGGGCTGATACTTCCTCGCGCCAGGTGAGGGCCCGGCTTGCCCACTCCTCGACCCGGTCGTACATCCCGCCCAGCCCGGTGTCCCCGCTCAGGGAGGGAACCTCTTCGATGACCCACCGGGCGATCCACGAGTCGGCGAGCTGCCGGTGGTCTTCTTGCTCGGGGTCTCCGACCAGCCGCTTGCGCATGGTCAGCCGGGTACCGGTCTCCACGCCGAGGATTTCGGCGACGTCGGCGGGCGCGGCGGCCTCGCTGATCCTTGTCTTCTCGCCGTCCGGCCACGGGAGCGCCCGCCAGTGCTGGACCTCTGGCCCGGAGAAGTAGCCCAGCTCGTCGCGCTCGACCTGTCGGGCGCGGACCGTCAGCCGTACGCGGTCGGGGTGTTCTTTCACGAACACACCGGACCGTCGGCGGCTCTCGACCAGCCCCTCCCTAGTCAGCAGCACGTATGCCTTCCGCACGGTGATGTCGGAGACGCCGTGTGTCGCCGCGATGTCCCGCATCAGCGGGAGCTGTGTCCCTGGCGGGTACTCCCCCGAGGCGATGCGTTCCCGCAGGTCACGAGCGATTTCCTCGTACTGAGCGGCCATTTTCCTGTCCCTTCATCTCGACTCCCCAGATGTTTAACGTATACACCAAGCTTGCCCTTGCCACATCTAGCGTATACGTTATCTCCCGACAGCCAAGAACGGCCCCCGGCTGAGCCAAGGGCCGTCCTGCGTCTCGGAGTTGGAGCTCCGGGGCCGCTGATCAGGCGTTGGAGCGCCTGTTCGCCCCGAGTGTTGGAGCACCCGGGGCGGCTGTCGGACCCGATCCATGGGAGTGGAAGGACCGACGTTCTAGATGGTGGCAGCAACGCGGGTCGCATGGAGGCGCGTACTGCGGTACGGCGCCCTCCGTGGGACCCATCACGGGAGCAGGACCCCGACCTTGGGCCTTTCGGACGCCCCCGGTCGGCCGCCGGGGGTCGGCGGCGACGAGCTGCGGATGCGGGCGCTGCTGGCGGGGCTGGGGGTGTGCCGGTGAGCGGCTCGGTGGAGAACACGATGCCGTCGCCGGCCGGGGAGCCGTTGCCGGGGGGTGGTGAGCCGTTGGGGCCTCCGCCGGAGTGGTGGACGCAGGTGTACGACGAGGTCGGCACCGTGCTGCCGGGGCTCATGGAGCCGGAGCCCGGACCGCC
>NZ_JBSFER010000049.1:0-21598 GCF_053594535.1 Streptomyces sp. NPDC001889 | reverse complement strand
GCCGGGACGGCCGGGGCGGGGGGCATGCGTTGGTGGTCCAAGGAAAGACACCCCACTTCCCGTGGGGGGATGCGGGTGCGAGGCCTGCCCAGCGCTCCACCGGGGCCCCGGTCTCCTCACGGAGACCGGGGCCCTCTCGCCGCGCGCGCACGGCACACGCCACCGCCGCACCGGGCCCGGCCCGGGGGAGTTCCCCCGCACCCGCCCCGTCCTGCAGGATGACGGCCAGAGGCGCCCCACCCGCCCCTCCGCCCACCGGAAGCAGGAACCGTGACCGCGCAGTCCTCCCCGTCCCCGGAGCGCCGCCCCGGACGCGCCGGCCCGGGCCCCCGCGCGGCCGCACTCCACCCGGCCGCCGGACCCCTGGCCGTGCTGGCCGCCGGGACGGCGGGCGCCGCGTATCTGTACGGCACCGATCCGCACGAGGGCGGACAGCTGCTGCCCCGCTGCCCGTTCCGCCTGCTCACCGGAGTGCTCTGCCCCGCCTGCGGCGGCACCCGCATGGTGTACGACCTGATGCACGGTGATATCGCGGCCGCCTGGGCCGACAACCGGCTGCTGCTCCTCACCGCGCCGTTCGCACTCGCACTGCTGGCCCGGTGGGCCGCCGAGGGCCTGCGCGGACGCCGCTGGCGGCCCCGGCTGAGCCGGCGGACCCAGGTCCTGGTGGTGTCGGCGGCCGTGGCCTGGGCCGTGCTCCGCAACGCGGTGTGACCCCGCCACGGGCCCGGTGTTCGCTGGTGCGACGGCTGCGCGAAGCGCGCACATTGCCGTGATTGATCACGGAACGGGCACGATCACCTGTTCCCCCTCCCGCTGGGGCCGCGGCTTTTTTACGCTGCCATGACACAGGGGGGCGTTCAGCGTGCGATCTTCGGCCGTGGTTCCCTCCTGACTCACCCCGGAATTCTCTGTTCCGGTTGTTCTTCCGCTCACCCAGGAGATACCCCATGACCGTCCCCACCCCGGATGCCCCGTACGGCTTCGACCCCCAGGGCCGCCCCTACTCCGACAAGTCGAAGATCGTCGCCGGTGTCCTCCAGATACTCCTCGGTGGCCTCGGCATCGGACGCTTCTACGTCGGCTCCACCGGCATGGCGATCGCCCAGCTCCTCACCTGCGGCGGTCTGGGCGTCTGGGCGCTGATCGACGGCATCCTCTTCCTCACCAGCAACGACCGCACCGACAAGCACGGCCGGGTGCTGCGCAGCTGACCCGCCACCCGCTCGGCGGAGCGGGAGACGCGCAAACGGTCCGGAGGGCTGCGCGCCCTCCGGACCACCGCGGGGCCGGTCCGCCGGGTGTGCCGGGGGCGGTGCCGCCGCGCTATAGTGGATCTTGTCGCCGCGGCCGGGAAGTCCCGCACGGCGGGCATGCGTTGGTGGTCCAAGGAAAGACACCCCACTTCCCGTGGGGGGATGCGGGTGCGAGGCCTGCCCAGCGCTCGACCGGGGCCCCGGTCTCCTCACGGAGACCGGGGCCCTCTCGCCGCGCGCCCGGCCGGAAGCCGGCCCTCCCGCGGACCCCGCGCGGCAACATTCCCCCCGCCCGTGCCGATGCCGCCCCGCGCCCGGCCCCGTCTCCCGCCCGCCCCGGCCGGCGCCAGGACCACCCCCCCGGCCCCCGAGTCCCCGCCCCCCGATGTCCCCGGCCCCCGGCTCTCCGGAATTCCGGGGCGGCCCGGCCGGCGGGACCGCCGCGGTCTGCGCCTATGCTCCGGACATGTCCAGCAACACATCACCCGACACGGTGATCGCCTCCCGCGCCTCCCGCGCCCGCTTCGACGGCCGGCGGCTGCGCGTGGAGCGCGACCGTACCGTCTGGACCATCCCGGTGGAGGCGATCGGCTCGGCGGAGCTGGGGGACGGCAGCACGGTACGGGTCGAACTGAGCGGGGACGGGTCCGGCGCGCGCCACGGCATTGCCGCGGCCCTGGTCCTGCCCGCCCCCAACGTGACCGCCGCCAAGGCGTTCCGCGACCGCCTGCACACCGCCCTGGCCGCGGTCACGCCCGCCGAGGACGGCCACGGCCTGGTCGTCAGGGAGACCCGGTCCGCGCCCCGCCACCGCTTCCTGACCCCCGAGTTCCGCCGGCACCGGATCGCCGCCGGGGCGCTGTCGGCCTGGCTGGTCCTCCTGGTGGCGGTCGGCGGCCCGGGAGCGCTGGCGTTCGTGTCCTGGCTGACTCCGCTGGGCGGGTTCATGGTCGCCGCCGCCGTCACCCGCCGCATCCGGCCGATGCGGACCCTGCGCCGCCGGGGTGTCACGGTCACCGGCCGGGTCGTCGGCTCCCTCTCGGCCGGCGCGCGCGGCAGCATCCAGCGCCACCCCCTGCTGGCCTTCACCGCGGCCGACGGGACGGACCACGAGGGGGTCAGATCCGTGGTGTCGGTGTGGGCGGACCCGCCGAGGGAGCCCGTCGAGGTCACCTACGACCCGCACGACCCCGGCCTGGCAGCCCGGCCGAAGACCTTCACCCACTCCTTCAACACCGTGGTGATGGTGGCCATGGGCACCCTGCTCGCCGCCCTCGGCCTGTTCATCCTGTATCTCCTGGCGGCCTCCTGACCCGTGGGACGCCCCCCGGTCCGGACGGGGCACGGCCGCTCCCGGACCCGGCCGGGCGGCGGGTGCCTACGCGGGGGACGCCCCGCGCAGCAGCCCCCACACCTCGCCGGCCGCCTGGGCGGCCGGCGGCCGGCCGCTCATGGACACCCAGTGGGTGAACACCCCGACGAAGGCCCCGGCCAGACAGTGCGCCCGCAGTTCCGGGGACGGGCCGGCCGCCGGACCGGCGGCGTCCGGCCCGTTCAGCTGCGCGGCCACCTCGTGGGCCAGCAGCGCGCGGAGCCGGTTGATGAAGCGGGCCGAGCCGCCGGGGCCCAGCATCCGCTGGTAGAGCGTGGTGTTCGCCTCGACATGGCGGAACAGGTCCACGAGCTCCCCGGGGGTGCGCCCGGCCGGCCGGGTCAGCGGGCACCGGGCGGCGGCGTGCGCGAGCCGCCCGGTCTCCTCCTCCATGGCGTCCAGGAGCAGGGCGTCGCGGTCGCGGTAGTGCTGGTAGACGGTCGCGCGGTTCACGGTGGCCCGCTCGGCGATATCGGCGATGGTCAGGGTCTCCGGATCGCGCTCCCCGGCCAGTTCCAGCGCCGCGGAACGCAGCAGGGCCCGGGTGCGCCGCACCCGGGGGTCCGCACGCTCGGCTGACGCGGTGGGCTTGTTCGGCATGGCGCCAGCATACGCACTGCCTGACAGCTGACGGATAGGCGACACCGGTCGCCAAGTACCGCCGCCACAGCCCTGGCTGACGAATCATCAGATGTCCGGGGCGGCGGGGGAGCCGGCGGCCGGAGCGGCCTCACCCGGCCCCGGCGGACCCGGGTCGGGAGCCGGATGACATGCGGGCGGCGGGGCCGGGGGAGACGGGCGATGCCACGGGGGCGGCGGAGCCGAAAGGGCGCGTTCCGCTTCCCCGGACGGGTGGCGGCCCGGGCGGCACGGCGCCTACGATCCGGGGCACGCCGCCGACACGGACGGCCCCCGCCCCCCCAGCCCCAGGGAGTGCGCCATGCCCTCGTACCGCCGCCTCGTCACCGCCCTCGCCGTCCTGACCGCCGGAGGGCTCCTGCTGATCGGCGCCGCCGCGCAGCTCGCCCGGATGACCACCCCGGACACCGCCGCGCACACCCACAAGCGGATCAGCGATGTCGCCCCCGTCCTCGCCGGCGGCTCCGTGACCGGCGCCCCCGCCCCGCGGACCGCCACCGCCTGAGCCCCCGCCCGGCCGGGTCCCGCCGCCGCCCCGTCCGGACGCGGCGCGCCGGGGACGAGACCGAGACCGAGACCGAGGACGAACTCGTCACCGCAGCCGGCCCCGGGCCCCGAGGCGTGCGCGCGGCGAGTCCGGCGGGGCGGCCGCGTGCGCCGCGTGCGCCGCGAGCGCGGCGTCCCGGAACCCCCGGCGCCCCCGCCCGCACCCCCGGCACCCGCACCCCCGGCACCCGGACACCCGCCGACCCCGGAGGGAACCGGCCGCCGCCGTCGCCCGTTCGACGACCAGCGGATCATCCGCCCACCGGGAGCCCCCGTGCCGAAACCACTGCTCTACCTCGACGTCGACGGAGTCCTCAACCCGGCCGGCCCCCACCCCCGGCCGGACTTCGACACCCACACCCTGCCCGGATTCCGGGTGCTGCTCTCCCCCCGCCACCGCGACTGGCTGCGCGAACCGGCACAGGTCTACGCGCTCCACTGGGCCACCACCTGGGAGGAGGACGCCAACACCCACATCGCGCCGCCGCTCGGCCTCCCCGCCCTGCCGGTCGTCCGCCTCACCGGCTACCGCCCCCGGCCCGGGGACCCCCGCGTCCCCGTGACGGAACTCTTCTACGCCGCCAAGTGGGCCCCGCTGCTGCGCCACGCCGGCCGCCGCCCCTTCGCCTGGCTCGACGACGTCATGCCCTCCCGGCTCGTCCGCGACTCCCTCCTGCGGCGCGACCGGCTGCTGCTGCCCGTCGACGGCCGGCAGGGACTCCAACGCCACCACGTCGGCCGGCTCCTGGCCCGGCCCCCGCGCCCGGCCCTCCTGCCCGCCCGCCCCGCCCGCCGGCGGCCATGACGGCACCGGCACCGGCACCGGAAGAGGCCCGGACCGTATCCGGCCGGCCGGCACCGGGAACCCGTCACCCGGCACAGGCCCCGGAGCCCCCGGTCCGCCCGGGGCCCGAACACGCGGCACCGGGCCGGGCGTTCCCGCTCCCCGGCCGCGGGGCGGCGCCCCGCCCCGCTCCGGCTCCCGCGGCGCCGCGCCCCGGCCCCGCCACCGCGAGGGCGCCGTACACGCGCCCGGCCTCCCGGCCCCCCGGGCCGGCACACCGCCCGCCGCCGTCCCGCTCCCCGCCCGGCCGGGTGACCGGGCGGCCCCCCCCGGCGCGTCCCGGGCCGCCCGGTGTCCCCGCGGGGGCCCGCGGGCGATCCGCGCCCGCAGCGCCGGCGAGGGCCCGCGCCGTACGGGTCAGCAGCCGAGCCGCGCCCCGTCCAGCCCCGACTCCGCGCTCAGCATGAACCGCTCCGCCGACTCGAAGCGCACACTCAGCCGGACCGGCCCGCCGGGGATGTCCTTGCCGAAACAGGCCCTGACGGCGTCCGGGTCGCCGGGGGACTCCGCCTCCCCGTACGACGGCTCCTCCTCCGACCAGCCGTCATCCCCGGCCACCGCGCGGTAGTGGCTCAGCACCGCCGCCTCGGGGAGCGGTGAATCGTAGGTCAGGACGGACCCGATGACCTCCTCCCCGCTGTCGTCGAGGCAGCCGCTGTCCGGCTCCTCGAAACCCTCCGCCGGGCGGGCACCGGGCGGCGGCGAGCGCAGCACCTCCAGGGCCGCGACCTGCTCCACCCGCTTCCCGGCGCCCCGGCAGCCGTCCCCGTCCGCCGGACCGCCGACCAGCGTCACCCCCGCGACGAGCGCGCCCGCGCCGAGCAGGGCCGCTGCCAGGAGCACCGGGCCGGCGCCCCCCCGGGATCTCTGTCGTGCCGAGTCCACCCTCGTCCCTCCGCAGAACCGCGGGCAGCGCTCCGCTGTCCACTGATCGAACTGTGGAGCGAAGGTACACGACCCGCCCCGCCCTCCCGGGACCGCCGGGCCGGCCGCCCGCGGGGGAGGGGCGGACGGATCTCTGCGCTATAGTGGATCTTGTCGCCGCGGCCGGGAAGTCCCGGGCGGGGGGCATGCGTTGGTGGTCCAAGGAAAGACACCCCACTTCCCGTGGGGGGATGCGGGTGCAAGGCCTGCCCAGCGCTCCACCGGGGTCCCGGTCTCCTCACGGAGACCGGGACCTCCCGCGTTCTCGGCACGGCCGGAGCCCCGGCCGGCCGCGCCTCCCGGGTGCCGGCCCCGCGCCGCTCGGGCGTCCGCCTCCGCGGCCCTGGGACGTGCGGGTGGCCGGAGGGCACCGCACCCTCCGGCCACCCGCCCGCCGCCCGGACGAAACCCCGTGTCCGGCAACGGGCGCACCCCCGGCGCGACCGCCGCGCCGGGCGCCGCCCGAGCCGCCGTCCTCGCCGTCTCCGGCCCCTCCCTGATCCCCGCCCCGGGCCGTCGCCGCCCCGCCGCGTCCGGGGCTCCGGAGGCCGCCGCCCCGCCGGGCCGCCGTCCGGCGGAGCCGGGGAGAGGGGACCTCCCGGGGCATCCGCTTCCGGCCCGCTCCCGCGCGCAGGGGGGACGCAGGCCCCGCCCTCACCGCTGAAGAACCCGGCGACGCGGCACCCGCCCCGGCGAACGGAGCGGCCGCCGCCGCCCGGCCCCCGCCCGCCGGAGCGCCCGCCCCCGGGCCGCGACCCGGTGCCGGGAGCGGCCCCGTTCACGCCCACTGGTCGAACGCCAGCTTCGCGACCAGCGAGAAGACCACCACCAGCAGCACCACCCGGACGAACCCGCCGCCCCTGCGCAGCGCCATCCGCGCCCCGGCCATGCCCCCGGCCAGGTTGAACACCGCCAGGACCGCCGCGAGCTGCCAGAACACCGTGCCCTGGGACGCGAACACGGCGAGCGCGCCGGCGTTGGTGCAGACGTTGACGATCTTCGCGGTCGCCGAGGCGGTGACCAGGCCCAGCCGGAGCACGGCGGTCAGCGCCAGCACCAGGAACGTCCCGGTCCCGGGACCGAACAGGCCGTCGTAGAAGCCGATGCCGCCGCCGACCAGAACGATCGCCGTGACCGTACGGGCCCGGCCGGGCGGCCGTTCCTCCCGCGCGCCGGCGGCCGTGCCGAAGCGGGGGCGCAGCAGGACGAAGGCGGCCACTCCCAGCAGCACCGCCATGATCACGGGCCGGAGCACCTCACTGCTGATCCCCGCCGCGAGAGAGGCACCGCCCACCGAGCCGGCGAGCGCGGCGAGACCGATCCGCACCGCCGTCCCCACCCTCACCGGCGTACCGCGCACATAGGTGACGGCCGCCCCGGCCGTCCCGACGACGGCGGCCGCCTTGTTGGTGCCGAGGATGTACGCGGCCGGGGCCTGGGGCAGCCCGAGCAGCAGAGCCGGGAGCAGCAGCAGTCCGCCGCCTCCCACCACCGCGTCGATCCACCCGGCCGCCGCGGCGGCCAGAGCGAGGAGAACCAGCGTGGTCAGCGATATGTCGGGCACGAGCGACGACCTTAGGGAGAGGACCGGCACGCCGTCCATCCGCCGCCGGCCCGCTCCGTGCCCGGGGACGCGTCCGGGCCGCCCCGCACGGAACACCGCGCCGGGCACCGGCGTCCCGCGCCGCACCGGCGGCGTGCCCCGCCCGCGCCGCCCGGCGCGGACGCGCGGACACCTGACGGCCCCGGCCGCCGCACCGGCCGCCGTGCTCCAGGGCCGGGCAACCGCCCCGTACCTCCCGGCCGCCGGCCCGGTGAGACGGACACGCGCCGGCCGCACCCGCGGCTCCGCGTGCGCGGAACCCGGCCCCGGCCCTCGCCGGGCGGGCCGGGGCCGGGTTCCGGCAGGCGCGGACCGCCCGCCCGCCACCGCGCCCGGCGCGGCCCGTCCCCGCGCCGCGCCGCGCGCCGGGGTGTCAGACGGTGTGCCGGACCCAGACGTTGGGCTCGACGTACACCGCGTACCCCCGCCCGGGTTCGCAGTGCACCGGCACCAGCGCGCCGGGGACCTCCACGGGCCCCGGGGTGTCGAAGGGCAGCCCGGTCCACGCGCGCCACTGCTCCAGGGTGCCCGGTATCGTCATCGACGCGGGGGCGACCCCTTCCACCGTGGCGCCGAGGCGGGCGTGGACCCTCAGCCAGGGGTCGTGGGGCAGGCCGTCCGGGCGGGTCCGCGCGGCGTACTCCTCGATGGAGCCCCCGGTCTCCAGATGCTTGGCGGTGGGTCTGACCGGGGCGACGAGGGCCGGTATCCCCAGCCGGCGGACGTTCTCCCGCAGGGCCTGGACCATCAGGCCGGAGATCCCCTCGCCCTGACGGCCCGTCCGCACCGTGATGTCCAGCGCGCTGACCGTGTCCGGCCGCTCGCCGGCGCGCAGGTCGGCGAAGGCCCACAGCAGGACCCGGTCCCAGCCCATGCCCGGCAGCTCCCCCCGTCCCGGCGCGTCCAGGCGGAAGGGGGCGCTGAAGGCGTGCGCGACCACCTCGCCGCCGTCGTCGGTGGCGATGAGCACATGTTCGGGGAATTCCGCGGGCACATGGGCGTAGCACGCCCAGCCCACCGGGTCCTCGGCCATGAACGCGGGCCAGGTGTCGGGCATCTCCCACATCGGCCCCTGGAGGCCGGGCCGCTCGGCGAGGGTGGTGATCGTCAGAGCCATGGGCGGGACGATAGCCGCGGGACCGGCCGGGAAGCACCGCATTTTCCGCCCGCCCCGCCCCGCCCCGCCGGTGCCGGGCGCCGGGGGCGGGGGCGGGGAGCGGCGCCCCGGTCCCCGCGGACCGTACGCCCCGTCTGCGCCGGCCCGGGGGCTCCCGGGCCGGGATCTCCCCGCCGTCGGGCCTACGCGGTGCCGGCCCCGCCGCCGGCCGGGGGCGCGTCCGCGTCCAGCGCCGGGGCGATGACGGCGAAGGCCCGGGTGAGGAGCCCGGCGGGGTCCTCGCCGCCGCTGCCGCTCCACCGCTCCAGCACGGCCTCGAAGGCGGTCAGCGCCATGCCCGCGGCCAGCCGGGGATAGAGATCGCTCCGCGGGACGGCCCCCGGGCGGCGGACCAGCTCCGCCGCCAGGTCCTCGCGCCACTGGGCCTGGCGCTCCAGGAAGCGGGCGTGCAGGGCGGGGGTGCCGAGGATCAGCCGCACCACCGGCAGGGCCCTGTCCGAGTGGTCCGCGCAGGCGTCGACGGGAACCCGGACGGCGTGCAGCACCGCCGCGGACGGGCGTTCGCCGGCGGGCCGGGCCGCCAGCTCCGCGCACATGCCGGCGCCCATGCCCGTCAGGAACCGCACGACCACGTCCTCCTTGGACGCGAAGTAGCGGAAGAACGTCCGCCGGGACACCCCGGCGGTGGCCGCGATCTCGTCGACGGTGACCGCGTCGAACCCTTTGAGCGCCAGCAGCCGCAGATCGGCCCGGACGGCCCGGCCGAACTCCGCGGCGCTCCGGTGCCCGTGGCGCTGTCCCCCGCGGCGGCCGACCCCGCGACCGGCCGCCGCCTGTGGGAGCTGTCGGAGCGGCTGACCGGTGTGCGCTTCGGCTTCCCCCGGCCCCCCGGCCCGCCCGGTGCGCCCGTCCCCTGACCCGGGAACCGCGCACCCGGCGGGGCCTGGACCCTGGAATTCATCGGCGTCGTCCCCGCCGCCACCGGCCGCGGAGCCGGCCGCCTGCTGCTGGACCGCGTCATCGCGGACACACCGGCCACCGCGGGGATCTTCCTCACCACCGCGGACCCCGGCAACGCAACCCTCTACCGGCACTTCGGCTTCGGCACCCTGCGCCGCACCACCACCGGGCCCCTGACCGTCACCGCCATGCACCGGCCGCCGGCGCCACCCCGCCCGCGCTGAGCCGGACCGGTGAACCGCCGGCGGACGCCCGCGCTCCACCGAGCCCGCGCGGCCGGCTGTCTGCCAGGTTCGGGGCTGTGCTCATCACCGTCGTCGTGGCCGCCCTCGCCCTGGTGGGAGGGGTCGCCGCCAACCGTCTGCTGCACCGCAGGGCGGTCGGCGACGACACCGAGGGACTGAGCGTCAGCGACCTCACCGGACCGATGCAGACGATGACGGTCCTGGTGCTCGCCTTCGTCCTCGCGATGGCGGCCGGCTCCCACGGCAACGCCGAGGAGGCGGCCCTCGCCGAGGCCGGGGCGGTGGACCACATGTACGAGGTGGCCGACTTCGTGCCCGCCGCCCGGCGCGAGCGCCTCCAGGCCGCCGTGGTCTGCTACACCCGCGCCGTCCGCGCGGTGGAGTGGCCCGCCCCGGCCGGCGGCCGGGCCTCCCCGGAGGTCACCGTCTGGAGCACCGACTTCCGGGTCGCGCTCAGGGAACTGGGCGGTGCCCCGCCGTTCGAGATGCTGGTCGTCGCGGACGACAGACGCGCCCAGGCCCGCCAGACCCGGCTGGCCGAATCCAGCCCGACCATCCCCGGGGGCATCTACTGGTTCATGCTGGTGAGCCTCGCGGTCACCATCGTCGCGCTCGGCCTGTGCCTGCCGCGCACCGGCAACCGCCCCCAGCTCGTGGCACTGCTGGTGATCACCGCCCTGCTGACCGGAGCGCTGCTGATGATCCGCGACGTGGAACGCCCCTTCACCGGCCTGATCCGGGTGCCCCCCACCGCCATCGCGGACACCGGGGAACAGGCCACCCGCGCGTTCCGGGCGGCGTACGGCACGGACGGACTGCCCTGCGACGACCGGGGCGGCAGACGGACCTGAGCCCCCGGCGCCCCTCCGCCGCGGGCCGGTCAGGCGATCCAGACCAGCAGACCGTGCCGCAGCCGCGCCGCCGCCCCCACGAAGACGGCGAGATCCCGGTACGCGGACGCCGCGTCGTCCAGCCGCCCGCCGGGCCCGCCGCCCGCGTACGGGTAGACCCCCGCATCCGCCAGCTCCGCCGGGGCCACCCCCTCGACGAGCCCCTCCGGGGTGATCCCCGCCATCGCCCCGGCGGCGGCGATCACCCGCTCCGGGCCGATCATCCGCGGCGGTCCGTACCCCCAGTCCTCCGCGCCGGGAACCTCCTCCTCGCCGTGCACCACATCCACCCCGACCCCCCGCAGCCTCAGCAGATACTCCAGCGCGTGCCACATCTTCCCGGTGCTGTGCAGACGGCCCCCGGCGCCGGACGCGCCGTCACCCGCCGCCGCTCCCAGATGCTCCTCGACGAATTCCCACGCCCAGTCCGGATGCCTGACCGCCCGGTCCAGCTCGGCGGGGCTGAGGCGGGCGTACTGTCCGATCATGCTCATGGCCGCATCGTAGAAGCCGCCACCGACAACCCCGGCCGGCACCCGGCGCCGCCCCGGGCTGCCGCCGCCCCTCCGAGCGGGTCCGGGAAGCCGACGCTGCTCATGCGCGTCCTTGGTCTCGGCGGGCCGGCGGCGGCCCACCGCCGCCGGGTCCGTGAACACCCCGGCCGGGCCCGCCGCTCCGCCCGTCCGCGCGCGGACGGCCCGGGGGAGAGCGCCGCGTACGGTCTCCGCCGCCCGCCGCCGGAAGCTCACCCGCCCGCCGCCGGGGCTCACCCCGCCGTGGTCGCGGTGAGCATCCACCCGGTGCCGGCCAGCCGGAGCCCGTCCGCGCTCTCGTGCGGACGCAGCCGCGCGGTCAGCCGTTCCAGGGCCGCGTCCCGTGTGCCGGGGCTGGCCTGGGAGAGGAGATGGCGGCCGGGTCCCGAGTCCAGCAGGAAGCGGGCCGCGTCCCGCGCGTCCCGGCCCCAGGTCCCCTGTGCGCGGACATGCCCGGCCCGTACGTCCCGGAACCCGGCCCCGGCGAGCAGCGAGGTCGCCGTCCCCGCGTCGGCCAGCGAGAACATCCCCGGCCCGCCGGGAGCGCCGAACCCCCGGAGCGGCAGCAGATCACCGAGTGATCCGAGGGCGGTCAGCCACTCGTTCCCCTCCGGCTCGGCGGCGCACAGCAGCGCGATCCGCCCGCCGGGCCGCAGCGCCCCCGCGATATTGGTGAAAGCGGCGACGGGGTCCTCGAAGAACATCACCCCGAAGCGGCTGATCGCGACATCGAAGGAGCCGGGCTCGAAGGGGTGCACCTGGGCGTCGCCCCGGACGAAGGAGATGTTCCCGGTCCCCTCCCCGGCGGCCAGGGAGCGGGCGCGCTCCAGCACCGGGCCGGAGAGGTCCAGCCCCAGCGCGTGCCCCCGGCCCGCCGCCCGCGCGGCCAGCCGGGTGGTGCCCCCGCCGCCGCAGCCGATGTCGAGGACGCGCTCGCCGTCCGCGATGGCGGCGGCGTCCAGCAGCGGCCGGTCGAAACCGCTGTTCACCGCCGACCAGCGGTCCTGCCGGGCGGCCCAGTGGTCGCCCTCGTAGCCGTTCCAGGCCTCCTCCTGGGCCGTGTTGGCGATCCGGACGGGGGAGTTCGGGGTTTCGGGCACGGCAGACCTCCGGAGCGGCGGGAAGAACCCTAGAATGGGCAAGTGCCCAAACAGTATGGGCGCTTGCCCGTACATGCAATCCCCACCCCTCCGGAGGACCGATGTCACCGCGCGGAGTCGCCATTCCCGGCCTGCGAGAACACCTCTTCGACGCGGCCGAGCGGATCGTCGCCCGGGACGGCGCCGCCGCCCTCACCAGCCGGGCCGTCACCACCGAGGCCGGCTGCGCCAAGGGCGTGCTCCACGCCCGCTTCGCCGGCCTGGACGAATTCGTCGCCGAACTCGTCCTCGACCGCTTCTCCCGCAGCGCCGCCGTCGCCGCCGGCCTCCCGGCCCGCGCCGGCACCGGCACCGTCGCGGAGAACCTCGGCGCCGTGGCCGCCGCCGTCCTCTCCCTCGACCCCGGCGTCGTCGGCCTCTCCCTCACCCGCCCCGGCGCCGCCCGCCACGTCCGCGACGCCTGGCAGTCCGGTGCCCCGGGCTTCGGGTCGGTCCAGGGCTCCGTCGAGACCTACCTCGGCGCCGAACGAACCCGGGGCCGCGTCCCGCCCTCCCTGGACCCCGAGACCGTCGCACTCGCCCTCGTCGGCACCCTCCACCACCTCCTGATGACCGGCTCACTCACCTCCGGACCCTCCCACCCCCGGGTCGACCGCCTCATCCACACCCTGCTGGCCGCACCCTGAACCGCCCACCGCGCCGGCGCCCCGCAGCCGGGCCCGGCGCGCGCCCCGCCCCACCGGCGGACGGGGCGCACGGTCTCACTCCGCTCAGACGGCATCCTCGACAGAGATGCTCGCCGCCCAGAAGACTCCCGTGGCACCGGGCGCGAGGACAGCCGTCACCGCGCCGGTGCAGTCACTGCCGAGGTGAGCGACCACGGTTCGGGTGGTCTGGTTGGTGATCTCCAGGAAATCCGGGGCATCGCCGACCAGCAGACAGCCGGACGGATTCGCGTGCACATCACGGTCAACGATGAGGAAGCCCTCCGCCGCGGCGGCCGGCACCGCGGCCGACAACAGAAACGCGCAGGCCACAGCCCCCAGCAAAGTCATCACACGCTTGGTCATGGAACCATCTCACTTTCCGTCACCGGGGACGCCGCACCGTTGCGCGCCCCCTGGCCGACCAACGACCACAGGCCACCGGGAGCAACGGTGACCAGCCCGGAACGGACGAACCCCCACAGAAAAGCCACCGGGAACCCCGCACCGCTCCCGGCGCCCCGGCACACCGGACCGAACCTCCCCGGAAACACCGGCATCGACCACCAGCCGCCGACTCACGACCGGACACCACACCACACCAACTGCCCCCGCACCCGGATGGGCCGGCTGGGGTCACCCCGCCCACCGGCCGGGTGACCCCACCCGCCAGTCGCACACCCGCACCCGCCTCCCGCCGGGACCATGCGCCCCAAGGGACCCGATCAGCGAGAGACGGCGGAGCGCTGGTGGCAACGTCCGGGCCATGGGCCCTGGTGCAGAAGGCAACGACGGCCGGACGGCCGCTCACCGCCGCCTGGTACGACTGATGTCCTGGACAGCGGTCATCTGCACAGCCGTCGAGGGCACGGGCGCCTCATGGGCCGCAGCGGAAGGAACCACCAGCCACTTCAACTTCACCACGCCACCACCGGCACCAGGATCGTATTCATACTGCTGGCCTCCCTGGTACTGGTCCTGATGGGCCTCATGACCGTGATCCTGCTGCTCCGCGAACGGATCGCCCCCCCCCGCACTGGCCTGGGCCCTGGGCCTGGGACTGCTCGTCGCCGCCATCAGCATGGCCGTCCCCCACCTCATGGTCCAGGCCACGCCCGCACAGGAGACAGCGGCCGACCTGGGACACGGAATGCCCATCATCGGCGCCCACACCGTGGGCCCGCCCGACGGCGGCCCCGGCATGCCCGTCACCAACTTCAGGACACTCGGCGGGGACTGGCGGGTCGCACATGAACAAGACCCCGCCAAACAGCACACCCAGCGCGCGAACGGAACCGCCCCCACCGGCTCAGGGCCCGTCCAACAGCCCCAGCCGAGCCGCACGCACCCCCGCCGCAAACCGGCTCCCCCCTCCGAGCCGACCCACCAGACCGGACAGAAGCCGCCGCAGAGTCCGTTCGGAACAGCCAAGACGCCGAGCGATCGCCTCGTCCTTCGCACCCGCCGCGAGCAGAGCGAGCACCTCCCGCTCCCTCGGAGTCCACTCCTCAGCCCGGTCCGCCCCCCAGTACAGACCAGTACCCCAGTGATGCTCGAAGACCAGAGCAAAGCACAGAGCGAGCCGCGGACTGTGCAGGACGACGTCCTCAGCAGGCTCCACCCGCCCCCCGGCAGGACCGAGCGCCAGAACAGTCACCGCCCGGTCAACCACATTCAGATGCAGCGGCACAGCCGGCGCCAGCCGAATCCGCGCCCCCCGCTCCCGCATCCGGGAGAGATACCGCCCCGCCCCGGGAAGACGCGCCGCCCGGGTCGACACCAGCAACCGGATCTCCACACCCCGCGCCAGCATGGCAAGATCCTCACCCAGACTCCTCTCCAGCGCCCCGGCATCCGGAAAAGAACCACGCATACCAAGGATCTCAGCCCGGCACAGCGTGTCCAGATCATCCATCCGCTCCTCCAGCCGCGCCCGCTCGGCGAAGAACTCGGCCTCCACCACCTCCCGCCCAGTGGGCACCAGCCCCGGCATCAGCCGCAGAACGTCATGAAGCGCCGCCAGCCCCCGGGACAACTCGCCGAGCCCGCGCCGCTGATCGGCCACCAACTCGTGCAGCGCACGCTCGGGAGAGTTGACATGCCGCCGCTCACCATCGACCAGCCGCCGCGCGCCGAGCCACTCCCGCACCTCCCCCGACAACCCGTCCAGAGCCTCCCCGACACCGCCCAGCCGCCGGTACGCCGCCCCCGCCGCGGCCTCGACCCGCCCGGGACCGGCGTCGTCCCCGTACGGTTCCTCGGCAGGCATGCCCCGACCATAGGCCCGGCCGACCGGATTGACCATGGTTCCCACCGACCCACCCGCCCCCGTGGCCACAATCGGTCACGCCCCTTTCGGCCGTGGTCAACTCCCGCCCCACCTGGCTATGTTGTCGCCACATCCGGTCGACACGGAGACCACACGAGCGGCGACCCCGCCCACGGCCATCCGGAACCCGGGGCACACCGGCCGTCCTCCCGCCAAGGACGGACACGAACCCCGCCCGGTACTCCTCGTCACCGCGCACCCCGTGCACCCGCGCCGTTCCCCGAGCCCCCGCGCCCGCGAACGCGCACCCCCACACCGTCCCCTCCGGCACCGCACGGCCGGACCACGAAAGGTGACAGCCCCCCTCATGCGCACAACCCGCCTCACCATCGGCGCACTCGGCCTCGCCGTCCCGCTCGCCCTCCTCCCCTCCACCGGCTCCGCCGCCCCCGCCCCCGAACCCGCCCCGCTCATCACCGTCACCGAAGCCCCCACCACCGCCGAGATCAAGGGCCAGTACATCGTCACCCTCACCAAGGGAACCGACCCAGCCGCCTTCGCCAAGTCGAAATCCCTGCGAACCGACTACGTGTACGACGCGGTCCTCAACGGCTTCGCCGCCGACCTCACCCCCACCCGCCTCACACACCTGCGCGCCGACCCCCGGGTCGCCTCCATCGAGGAAGACCAGAAAGCCCTCCCCACCGCCACCCAGAACAACGCCCCCTGGGGCCTGGACCGAATAGACCAGCGCAGCGGACGCAGCACCACCTACACCTACACCCGCAACGGCTCCGGCGTCACCGCCTACATCATCGACTCGGGCATCTACACCAGCCACCCCGACTTCGGCGGCCGGGCCCGCAACGTCTTCGACGCCTTCGGCGGCAACGGCGCGGACTGCAACGGACACGGCACCCACGTCGCCGGCACCGTGGGCGGCACAACCCACGGCGTCGCCAAGGGCGTCCAGCTGCGCGGCGTACGCGTCCTCGACTGCCAGGGCTCAGGCTCCTTCTCCGCCATCATCGCCGGATTCGACTGGGTCCGGCAGAACGCCGTCAAACCCGCCGTCGCCAACGCCTCCCTCGGCGGCGGCTACTCGGCCGCCCTCAACAACGCCGCCACCGCCCTCGCCGGCTCCGGCGTCCACACCACCGTCGCCGCGGGCAACAACAACCGCGACGCCTGCGGCTACTCCCCCGCGAGCGCGGCCGGCGCCCTGTCCATCGCCGCCTCCGACTCCGGCGACAACAAAGCGGGCTTCAGCAACTACGGACAGTGCGTCGACCTCTACGGCCCCGGCGTGAACATCCTCTCGACCCGCTCCGGCGGCGGTACCACCACCATGAACGGCACATCAATGGCCGCACCCCACGTCGCGGGCGTGGCAGCGCTCTACAAGGCCACCCACGGAGACGCCCCCAGCCCCACCGTCAACAACTGGATCATCAACAACAGCACCGCCAACGCGATCCGCGGCAACACCACCGGCACCCCGAACCGGCTCCTGTACAAATCGACCCTCTGACC
Organism: Streptomyces sp. NPDC001889; assembly: GCF_053594535.1. Taxonomy (NCBI): domain Bacteria; kingdom Bacillati; phylum Actinomycetota; class Actinomycetes; order Kitasatosporales; family Streptomycetaceae; genus Streptomyces; species Streptomyces sp. NPDC001889. The sequence goes on along the minus strand of NZ_JBSFER010000049.1, from coordinate 5,063 downwards.
CACCACCGCACGGCAGGGGAGGGGCCCCGCACACGGCGCCCCTCCCGGAAACCCCCGGACCAACCACCGGCGCAACACCGGCTCACCCCCACCCAGACCGACACGGCGCCCCCACGCGGACACACCCGCCACACGGCACACCGCGCACACCCCTACCCCGCATCCACCGCACCCCGGGAAAACCTGTACCCGGCGAACTCACCGACACGCACAAACCCCAGACGCTGATACAGCGCGTTGCTCGTGGCATTGCCCGGATCGGTGAACAGGACCACATCCGTCGCCCCCGCCCCCAGCGCGGCCCTGCTCGCCTCCGCCGTCACAGCCCCGGCGAAGCCGCGCCCCCGGAAACCGGCCGGGGTATAGACAGGATCAATCCTGACCATCCCGCCGACGACCGAAGTCGCCGCCGCCATCGACACCGGCACACCGTCCGGAGCCTCCCACAAGGTGAAACGCCGGTCCCCGAAACGCGAATGCTCCCAGGACCCGGCATCGATCAGATCGATCGACGACTGCTCCCCCACATCCACACAGAACTCACGGCACCAGCGCACCACCTGCCCACGATCCGCCCCACCCGCCGGACGCCCCCGGCCCTCCGGACGGGGCCGCGGCGCAATGAGCGTGCCCAGACGGTACAGATGCGTCCGCCAGAACGGAACCGCCACCGCCCCGGTGTGCCGCTGCCAGGAATCGGCGAAAGCCGCGGCGGTGTCAAGATCCGCGATGACAAGGGCGGGGGAGTGGCCGACGCCCGCGAGGCACGCGGCGAGGACATCCGCCTGTCCGGCGGAGAGAGAAGTGAGACCCAGACGGCCGCGTGACGTCAGATAGAAGACGGCACGCACCTCGCCTCCGGTCTCCAGCCGGCCGAGCACGGCAGTGACCGGACCCTGCGCGTCCGGCCTGCGCATGCGCAGTTTCTCGATGTCCGTCAGCGGCGTGTTGTGCAGAGCCGGACGCGAGCGCAGAAAGTCCCCGGCCCGGTCGAGGAAACCGTCGACATCGTCAGTGAGGTGCCAGTCATCCGAAAGCATGCCTCATGATCGCGGATGCCCCGGCCCGGTGGAACACCCACCCGAACACACACGAAGCCCACCACGACATGAGGAGACACGGACTGGACGACGACCGGCACATCACCGCCGACCAGGGCCGAGACGGACAGCCGGGCCCCCGGCACACGACCGCACACCCTCGGCACGGCCGCACACCCGAGCGGCGCATACGGAACTCGCTACTCTCGTCCGATGCGAAAGACCAACCCCACACCAGACACCGTTTTCACACGCCAGAGCGGATGGATACCGAACGTCATCCGCGAGGACGGAGAACTCAGACTCACCCTCGGCGCCGGAGCCGACGCCAACCACTCCCCTCGCACATTCACCTTCCCGATCGGAGAAGCCCACCTCGCGGTGATCCGCGACAACCTCGCCAGACACCTGCTCCTGTGGAGCGCGGTCCTTCCCCTGTGCGACGCCGCCGGAACCCGGGGCACCCTCGACGAGAACGCCGCCACCGCACTCCTGGACCCGATCCTCCTCTCCGCGCCCGCGGACGTCGACGCGCACTTCCAGCACATCCCATGGGACAGAGGACAGCTCATCGCCCACGGGGCCGACACCGACCTGCTGGAGCGCGGCCGGCTCTGCGCGGCGATGCGCCAGGCGACAGAAACACCCAACCCGAAACGAGCCCAGCAGTACCACGCGAACCGCCGACGAGCCGAACGCGGAACAGCACTCCGCCCACTCGACACCGCCATCCTCAAATACACCGGCCAGTACCTGCACGGCGCGACAATCCCCCAGCGGACACCCGACGCCGTCGACCCCGCACTGCTGCCCGACGTCGAGCGCGTCATCACCACCGCGGAACACGCATGCGCCGGAATGCGGATCGGCCTCGACCCGCGACGCGGAAAGCGCGCCACGGACAAACGCGACTGGGACCGGATGGCGACGACGACCGACACAGCCCTGCGCCGCGCACACCCCGGGCTCGCCGACGACACGGTACGCACCGTGAGCTTCCTGATGTGCTCGGAAGCCGCGGACCGCTCCAGGAACACACCCATCGACGACGACGAATCCACTGCCGGCCACCACACCGGCCCCGGCGGAAACGCCAGGAAGACAGCCCTGTCCTTCACCGACGACCAGGGCGCCGAGAAGAAGTGGCTCCAGACCCACCCCCGCACCGCCACCGCGGAATTCTGGGAATTCGTCGCCGACCGCTCTGCCCCGGACAACGAAGTCTTCACCATCGAGGACGAGACAATGGGCGAAGGCATCCAGCTCCACTTCTACGCGGACTCCATCGCCCGGATCACGACACTCCACCAAGGCGAAGCCGGGTCGGACCCCCAGTACCGGGTCGAGTACAGCCTGGTCGACGGAATCAGCGGGTACCGGAACCTGGTCAGCACCTTCATCCGCGGCGGCTGCGCCGCACTCGACCACCACAGCCCCTGGATACCGGACGCCGCCGAGTTCGAACGCGCCCGGCAACGCCGAGGCGACAACCAGGGGTGACCGCTGGCCACTTCCCGCAGCGCGCGCATGCCCCCGGTATCAGAGAATCAGCGAAACATGCATAAAACGAGTGCCGTATGCAAAAAATGACTACGCCGTGAGTAGGCTTCACCCATGACGATGAGCACCGAGGACACCCTCAGACTCACGGTGGCCGCGATCATGCAGCTCACCCGCGAACGCCAAGCCGACGTCGGAGCCGGCACCGGCCTCAGCCAGCTCCAGATCAGCCGGAAACAGGCCGGCAGAACAGCATGGACCCTGGACGACGCCGACGCCCTCTCCAACCACTGGGGCATCCCGGTCCTCGACCTCCTGGCCGGACCCACCCACGCCGCCGCCAGACTCCCCGCAGACCGCACCGAACCCCAGACCGGAATCCCCCTGACCGACACCCCACAAGCCCCACCACCCACCACAACGGACCCCACCGCCCCCACACCGACCCACCCGGAACCGGCCAAGGACACCCACACCCACCAGAACGTGCCCCACCACCCGCCACCAGCCGGCCCGCTGACCGACCTCATCCGCACCACCGTCGACAAACACCTCGCCGCCACGGACGGCGACATCGAAGCCACCCGCGCCGCCCTCACCAAACAAGCCATCCCCGACGTCATGGCCCTGTTCGCCGCCTCCCGCGTCGGCGGCCGATACGAGCACACCGAATTCCCCCCGACCCAGGAGATCCTCCAGAAGCGCTCCCAGAAAGGCGCCGACCAGATCTGGGAAGGCCGCCCCAAATGGCGCTCCGCCGAACTGCACCAAGCAGCCCGCGCCGGACACATCCACCTCGACGTCACCAGCCTCGACATCAACGGCGCCTACCTCGCAGCCCTCAAAACCTGGCTCCCCATCGGCCGGCTGACACACACCGACACCGGCACCCACGACCCCAAGCGCGCCGGAGTCCACCACGTCACCCCACCCCCATGGACCCACACGGATCTACCCTCGCCCCTCGGCGCCCGCCAGGAACCCGGCCCTCTCTGGATCACCGAACCCACCCTCCGGCTCCTCCTGCGGTGCGCCCGGCAGGGCCTGTGCGAGATGCCCGTGATCCATGAGTCATGGACCTCCGGAGCCAGCGAAGGACTGCTGGAGAAAATGCGCCGAGCCCTCACGGACACCCGAAGGACCGCGATCAACACCGGTGACGACCTGACACTCCATTACGTCAAAGCCATGTACTCCAAATTCGTCTCCACCATCGGAGAATCCACCGCGAACCGCGATATCCGCCGACCTGACTGGATGCACATCATCCGCTCCCAGGCATTTGCTAACCTATGGATGAAGGCGTATAAGGCACACACCGCCGGGCTCACGGTCGTCGAAATGTCCGGAACCGACGAACTCCACATCGCCGGTGATTGGTATTCAGTTTTTGCATACGGCCGCGAACTCTCACAGGTCAAGCCGAAGTACACATACACCCTCGGAAAGGACGAAGCATGAGCGAAGCAGCCGACCGGTGGGGAGAATGGCAGAAGCACAACGCCCGCGGAAAGCGCGGAGCCGGAGCCCTCCACGCCGAGATCGACCGCATCGCCCGCGCCGGAGGCATCACCTCACCTGTCACCACCACACGCGGCCTCAAAGCCCGCCTCCGCTACCTCGACAACCCCGCCGGCCGCGCCGAACTCGCTGCCCAAGGCGTCAGCCGCCGCCTGCTGCGCTCCTGGGAGCGGGGGACCACCCCCTCCGCCGCCAAACTGAAAGCCGTCGACGCCGCTTACTGGAACAGACGCCGTCAGAACATCGTCCGCTCGGGCGCGTTGAAGAGAATTCTCGACAACAACGGACACGGCCGCCGGATCGAAATCTTCCCGGTCGACCAGAGCACCGTTCCCGAGCAATTCCGGCGCCCTCTCTCGGACCGCTCCATCCAGGCCCGCTACATCTGGGGCGATACCGTCAGAGCCTGGGCCGCCAACGACTTCGACACTCTCGACGAAATCTGGGACGACATCATCTCCGAACTGGACTCCGACTTCTTGGCCTACGCGTACGTCAGCGCGATCGGAATCGGCGCCTGAGAGCGCAGCTGGTGGAAATAAACGGAATGCTCCGCAGGTGTCTGGTTCTCCTATGGTCTAGACCACTCTACTGAATGGTGAATCAATATGACGCACCGTCATAAATGGTTGGCTGGAAGCGGAACGCAGAGCTTCACCGGATACACACCGCCATCATGAGGACATCATCGACGCCGGCCCGTACCCAGCGACCATCGGGCGACATGTGGTGACGCTGCGGACAGGGAACCCCAACTACAGCTGCCCCAGAGGCCGGCACGTTCGAAACGAAGCCCGGCATCCTTGTAGCCAGCCTCTGGTCGCCCGGAGGGCGACCATGGGGGCCGGAGGCCCCATTGTCACCGAAGGTGACATTTCGAGGGGCGGAGCCCCTCGGCCGGGGCGGAGCCCCGGAGCGTTTTTGGCGGCCCGTAGGGCCGCCGCGTCGTGTCTCCGGAGGACGGAAGTGGCGCTCCGTCACGCCGACGTACTTGTTGAGGAC
>NZ_JBSFER010000048.1:0-26881 GCF_053594535.1 Streptomyces sp. NPDC001889 | reverse complement strand
TCCCCCGCCCTCGGGTGCCCGCCTCCGCTGTCGGCGGCGGGCTACCCAGTACGTACCCGCGACCGGGCCCGCTTCGAACGGCGACGGAGGCAATGCCCGGTGATTCACCGGGGGACCGGGCCTCTCGGCTGCCGGCCGGGGGCGGGAGGCTATCCGGGCCAGGTGCCGGACAGACGGTGGACGGCGGTTGCTCCGCCCCGGTCGACCGCGGCCCGGACGGTGGAGAACACCGCGCCCTGGATCGCGGCGGCCAGCAGCACCTCACCCCAGGCGCGGTCCCGGTCGGTGGCGCCGGGTGCCTCGTCCTCGTGGCCCAGTCTCTTCCAGACCTGCTGGAACACCGCTCCGGCGAGCATGCCGCCGGCGATTCCCAGCACCGTCCCGACGGGCTTGTAGGCGAGGGTGGAGGCCTTCATCGCCGGCTCCGCTTCCGGCAGACGACAAGGACGAGGGCGAGCGCGGCGACCGTGCCGATGACCAGGCCGCGGTTCTCGTTCGCCGTGGTGGCCGCCTGCGCGGCCCGTGCCCGGACGGGCTCGGGCGTCCTGTCCCGTGCCGTCGCCCAGGCCTGCGCGGCCGTCTCCTGGACCTGTGCCGCTGTCTCCTGGACCTGCTGCTTCACCATCTCCGCCCGCTCCTGGGCCTGTGCGGTGAGATCGGCTTTCGCCGCCAGCTCCTCGACCGTGTGCCCGAGCTCCTCGCGGGTGGCCCGGGCCTGGTCGCGCAGCTCGTCGGGCGTCGAGTCCTGTCCGGTGGGGGCGTTGTCGGTCATCGGTGTGCGCTCTCCTTGATCTGGGTGATGTCGGCCTTCACGTTGCCGGCGGCCCGTCGCGGTACGGGCGGGGCCGCCCGGCTGACTTCCCTTCTGCCCGCGGCGGCGAGAGCACCGGCGATCGCGAACAGCACCAGCGTGATCACCAGGGCGGACAGCCACAGCGGCCAGAGAAGCCCGAGAGCGATGACGGCGGTGGCCACCAGCGCCTGGAGCGCCAGGACCGCGACGAGCCCCGCGCCTCCGTACAGCCCGCCGCCCCGCCCCAGCCTTCTGCCCTTCTCCCTCATCTCCGCCCGCGCCAGGGCCAGCTCCTGGCGCACCAGCCGGGAGAACTGGTCGGACGCCCGGTTGACCAGCTCGCCGACGGATTCCCCGGAAGCGGGCGGGGGCTCCGGTGACCTGTCCATACGCACCACCTTTCCGTGCTCGCTCTGTGCCCCCGCGTACCCGGGGCGCGCCACCCCATGCGACCCCGGACCCGCAGATCACGGTCGGTTTCCCGCCGCCCCGGCCCCATGGGCATCCGCGCCCGCGCCCCGGGAAATCCCGTCGCGCCGCCGTCCCGCGCCCCGGGAAATCCCGTCGCGCCGGACGGCGGAGATCCGGCACGGTGGGACCATGAGCCTCTCAAGTCCCGCGTTCCTGCCCGGCATCGAGCTGTCCAGGGTGCTGTACGAGGAGGCGGTGCGGCCGATCCTCCGGGACGCCTTCCCCCGGCTCCGGTACGCGGCGGCCCGGATCGGCGAGGGTTCCGAGGTGCTGGGTTTCGACACACCGAGGTCGGCGGATCACGACTGGGGTCCGCGCCTGCAGATCTTCCTGCCGGCCGCCGACCGCGCCGAGCACGGAGCGGAGATCCACCGCGTCCTGGCCGAGCGGCTGCCCAAACGGGTCCGCGGCTGGCCCACCCACTTCCGGCGGAGCGACGACCCGCTCGATCCGGTCGGCTACATGGAGGCGACCGACGGCCCGGTCAGCCACCGTGTGGGTGTGCACGACCCGGACGCCTGGCTGGCCGAGCGGCTGGGCCAGCGGACGGCCGCCGAGCGGATCGATGTCCGCCAGTGGCTGGCGATGCCCCAGCAGCGGCTCGCCGAGATCACCGGCGGCGCGGTGTTCCACGACGACCCCGGCACCCTCACCCGCGTCCGGCGCGCGCTGGAGTGGTACCCGGAACAGGTGTGGCGGTATCTGCTGGCCTGCCAGTGGCAGCGCGTCTCCCAGGAGGAGGCGTTCGCCGGACGCTGCGCCGAGGCGGGGGACGACCTCGGCGCGGCCGTCGTGGCCGCCCGGCAGGTGCGGGAGCTGATGCGGCTGTGCCTGCTGCTGGAGCGGCGGTACGCCCCGTACAGCAAGTGGCTCGGCAGCGCCTTCGCCCGGCTGCCGGTGGCCGTGACGCTCACGCCCGCGCTGCGCGGTGCGCTGGCGGCGACCGACCACCCGAGCCGGGAGGCGCGGCTGTGCGACGCCTACGAGACCGTCGCCTCCCTCCAGAACGCCTCGGGGCTCACCGCGCCCCTGGACCCGCTCCGGCGGCCCTACCACGTGCGCCCCTTCCTGGTCCTGCGCGCCGACCGTTTCGCGCGGGCGCTCGCGCGCACGGTCACGGACCCGGTCCTTCGCGCGCTGCCGCCGGTGGGAGCGGTGGACCAGTGGGCGGACAGCACCGATCTGCTCCAGCGATCCGCCACCACCGCGGCCGTCGCGGCCGCGGTCGAACGCTCCGTGACCCACCGGGGGCCCGGCGGCTGAGCGTCCGGCCGGGGCCGCCGCCCGGCGCCGCCGGGGCGGGCACCCGCCCCCGGCGGCCGTCGGTCAGACGTTGTTGAACGCGATGCCGTTCGTCAGCGACGTCCCGGAGAGGGCGGGGTCGGGCTGCTGCACCCCGTCGATCTTCACCGTCTGTCCCGACACATGCTTCACATAGACCCGCATGATGAAGTCGCGGGAGTCGCAGCCGGCCGAGACGGGCACATCCGGCAGGGAGAAGTAGGTGACGTAGTGGTGCGCGTCATCGCTGATCGTCTTGCGGGAGAGCGTGGTGGAGTTGGTGACACAGGTGTGCCCCGTCGAGGTGAGCTGGATGAAGTCCAGACGCATGTCCACCACCGCGTTCGTGCCCCTCGGGAACTTCCCCATCCCCGCCGAACAGGACCGGCTCCCGGTGGGACAGGTGGTCAGCTCGACGTTGGCCTGCGCGCTGACCGAGGTCGCGGCGGGGTGCGGCTGCCACTTGTGCACCGGGGTGCCGTCGTTGTAGAAGACCCACGCGTCGTCGGCCGCGCCGGCGCCGACATAGGTGCAGCTTCCGGAGCCGTCGCTCTCGCAGTTGGGGTTCTCCCACCAGCGGGCACCCGCCTGGTCGGTGGTGGTGGTCTCCAGCCAGGTACCGCTCGCGACCGCGGTCAGGTGGTACGGGTCGGGTATGGAGGAGTAGGCGGAGCCGTAGAGATAGCAGGTGTAGGTGCCCGCCGCGGGGGCGGTGAGCAACTGGTCGGTGAGGATGGGGAGGTGCCCGTCGACCGCGTACGAGGTGGTGTCGTACCCCTCGTGGTTGCGCGCCGACGCCGCGATCCTCCCGACGGTCTGGCCCGTGGAGTTCACGCATTTGATCCGGCTGGTCATCCCCACGATCTTCGTGGTCGAGCTGGTGGCCTCCAGCCGGCTCCGCAGATGTCTCTTCTCGCCCGCGGCGAGCGTCAGGGTGTGTCTCGCGAGTTCGACCGTGGTGCCGCGGGGGATGGTCACATCGGAGGTGGGGCTGATCCTGCTCACCGGACCGGTACCCGCCTGTGCCTCAACGGCCCAGAACGGAACGAGCAGTACGGCGACGGCGGCCGCGCCCAGCTTACGTATTATCGTTGACATGTCGGGTATTAGACACTCCTGCCCGACACCCCCGCCACTGGACTCGCGCCCGGTCACTGTGGTGCCTCGGCCGTCGCGGTGACGCGAGGGCCGGCGTGCGGTCCCTCTCGCTCCGAACCGCCACCGCCTCGCGGGGGAGGGGACGGTGCGGGGCCCTTGCCGGTTTCGGCGCGGTGCGGCCGGGCCCTCCGCGCCGCCTGCGGGGGCCTCCGGGAGGCCGGGCTCCCCGCAGCCCCTGGTACGGAGCACTCCGCCCCCTCCGTTCGGGGCAACTCTCGTCGTACCGGAATGGCCTGGCCGCCGCCGGGATAAGGAGAAGGCGCAGGCTGAGCTGTAGGAGCGGCCGCGTGTCCCTTGGAACCGGAGCGAGGTTGCCTGTCAGATGCCGACGTCGGCCGCACCCGAACCGTCCCGGAAGCCGGGGCTGAGGCGAGACATCGGCCTGATCGGGCTCATCTGGACCTCCGTGGGGTCCATCATCGGCTCCGGCTGGCTGTTCGGCGCGCTCTTCGCGGCGCAGGCGGCCGGGACGGCCTCCCTCGTCTCCTGGGGGATCGGGGCCCTCGCGATCACCGTGCTGGCGTTCGTCCACGCGGAGCTGGGGGCCATGTACCCGGTCGCGGGCGGCACCGCGCGCTTCCCGCACTACGCCTTCGGCAGCGTCGCCGGGGCCTCCTTCGGCTGGTTCTCCTGGCTCCAGGCCGTCGCCACGGCGCCGATCGAGGTCATGGCCTCGCTGAACTACCTCAGCGTCCACGCCCCCTGGGTCCAGACGGACGAGAACCGGCTCACCGCCGCCGGATACGGGCTGGCCGTCGCCTTCATGGCCTTCTTCGTCCTCGTCAACTTCTTCGGCATCCGCTGGCTCGCCCACACCAACAGCGTGGCCACCTGGTGGAAGGTCGCCATCCCCGTGCTCGTCATCGCCGTCCTGGCGGGGACCGCCTTCCACGGGAGCAACTTCGGTCACCAGGGCTTCGCCCCGTTCGGTGTCGAGGGGGTGCTCTCCGCCGTCAGCACCAGCGGCATCATCTTCGCGCTCCTCGGATTCGAACAGGCGGACCAGCTGGCGGGGGAGAGCCGCAACCCGGCACGGGACATCCCGCGCGCGGTGATCGGCTCCATCCTCATCGGCGCCCTGGTCTATCTGGCGCTCCAGGTGGTCTTCATCGGGGCCCTGCCACCGAGTTCCTTCGCCCACGGCTGGGCCGATCTGACCTTCGCCGACAAGGCGGGACCGTTCGCCGGGCTCGCCCTGTCCGCCGGGCTCGGCTGGCTCGCCGCGCTGATCTACGTCGACGCGATCGTCTCGCCGACCGGCACCGGTCTGATCTACACCACCGCGGCCTCCCGGGTGTCGTACGGCCTCTCCCGCAACGGCTATGTGCCCGCGGTCTTCGAACGGACGACGGCGCGCGGGGTTCCCTGGTTCAGCCTGCTCTTCGCCTTCCTCGTCGGCCTCATCGTCTTCCTGCCCTTCCCCACCTGGCAGAAGCTGGTCGGCTTCGTCACCTCGGCGAGTGTGCTGATGTACGCGGGCGCGCCGCTCGCCCTCGGGTGTCTGCGCGAGCAGGACCCGGACCGGCACCGTCCGTACCGTCTCCCCGGCGGTCTCTTCTGGGCTCCCGTCGCCTTCATCGTCGCCAACCTCCTCATCTACTGGACGGGCTGGGACACCCTCTGGCGGCTCGGCCTGGCGATCGTCCTCGGCTATCTGCTGCTGGGCGCCTCCGCGCTGCTCGGGCTCAACCCGAGGGTCCCGCACCCGGACTGGCGCTCGGCCCAGTGGCTGCCGGTGTATCTGGCGGGCCTCGGCCTGATCTCCTGGCAGGGCGGCTACTGCAGCGGTGGACCGGCGTCGAAGGTGTCCTGCGGTGCGACCGGCGCCATTCCCCTGTGGTGGGACATGGCGATCATCGCCGCGTTCAGCCTGCTGGTCTACTTCTGGGCGCTGGCCGTCCGGCTCCCGGACGAGGAGACCCAGGAGTACATCGGCTCGGTCGATGTCCCGCCCGGCCGCTGACGCCCGGGGCTCCCCCGTCTCCCGCCCGGCCGCCGGCCCCCGGCCTTCGGAGCGGTGTGCGCACGCGCCCCGCCGGAATCCGGCCGGACGGATCTCCGCCGGGCCGGCGGAATTCTCCGCGGGGCCGGACCGCCTTCCGCGCACCGCGCCGCGGAATATCATCGCGGCGTCCGTTTTCCACAGTTGGACAAGCAGGGCGACGGACCATTTCCCGATAGAGTGATCCTCTCGTTTCTGCGCGGAGACCGGCCCGGGGCTGGAGGCCATGCATGGGGAAGTCCGAGATAGCCGATATCTGGCCGCTGACAGCCATGCAGAAGGGAATGTTTTTCCATTCCGGTTACGACCCGGAGGCCACGGACGTCTATCGGAGCCAGACGACCCTGCACTTCGAGGGTCCCCTGGACACCGCCCTGTTGAGGGAGGCGCTCCGGGTGCTGGCGCACCGGCACGCACCCCTGCGGGCGGGCTTCCGGTCCGTGGCGTCGGCGGATGCCGTGCAGATTGTTCTGCGAGAGGTCCGGGTTCCCTGGACGGATGTCGATCTCTCCGGCGCCGGCGACGCGGAACTGCGCGAGGTGCTGAGCGCGGAGTGGCTCCGCCGATTCGATCTCGCGGAGCCCCCGCTGTTCCGGGTGATCGCCCTTCGCCTCGGTCCCGAGAATTACCGGATCGTGCTCGCGATGCATCACATTCTCTGCGACGGATGGTCGCTCTCGATCCTTCTGCGTGAATGGATCACCCTGTACGAGAACGGGTGCCGGGAGAACGCGCTGCCGCCGGTGGCCCCCTACTCCGCCTATCTCTCCTGGCTGGCGGGCCGGGACCGGGACGCCGCCGCCACGGCCTGGCGGGGAGTGCTCTCGGGCGCGGAGCCCTCACTGATCGCGCCCGGCAAGGGGACCCGCGCGCCCGTGGACCCCGTCGGTGTGCCGGTGGGTCTCCCGGCGGCGGTGGCCGGGGGGCTCGATCTGCGGGCGCGGGAGTCGGGGGTGACGACGAGCACCCTGATCCGGGGCGCGTGGGCGCTGCTGCTGGGCCGGCTGACCGGCCGTGAGGACGTGGTGCTGGGAGCCACCGTCTCCGGCCGGCCCCCGGCGGTACCGGGCATCGAGGGCATGGTCGGCATGTTCGTCAACACCGTCCCGGTGCGGGTGCGCTGGGACGACAGCGAAACGCTGAAACGTTTCCTCATGCGCATGTTCGACCAGCAGGCCGCACTGCTCACCCATGAGCATCTGAGCCTCTCGGAGATCCAGCAGCTCTCCGGCAGCCGCGAGCTGTTCGACACCCTGGTCGTCGTCCAGAACTTCCCCAGGGATCTGGCGGACGTCGGTCCGTCCAGCGCCCGGGACGTCGGGGGCGGGGTGCGGCTGCTGGAGGTGACGGGCCGCGACGCCGCCCACTACCCCCTCGTGCTCAACGCGATGTCCGGCGACCACCGGCTGACCTACCGGCCCGATCTGCTGGACCGCGCCGGGGCCCGGACCCTGGCCGCCCGGCTCGCCCGGGTGCTGGAGCAGTTCGCGCGGGACACCTCGGTGCCGGTGGGCGAGGTCGATGTGATGCTGGAGGGGGAGCGCCGGCGGCTGACGTCGGGGGTCAATCTGGGCGCGCCCGCACCGCCCGCCACCACCGTGAACGAGAGCTTCGCGAGGGCGGTGCGGCGCTTCGGGGACCGGCCCGCCCTCGTCTCCGGGCCGGCGCGCTGGACCTACGCGGAGCTGGACGCGGAGGTGGACCGCGCCGCCCGGTGTCTGCGGGCCCGGGGGGTGACCGCCGGGGACCGGGTGATCGTGAGCCTGCCCCGGTCGGCGGAGCTGCTGATGACGCTCCTCGCCGTCGCCAGGGCCGGCGCGTCCTTCGTCCCCCTCGATCCCGACGGCCCGGCCGAGCGGACCGCGTTCCTCCGGGAGGACGCCGAGGCGGTTCTCGCGGTCACCGCCGACACGCTCGCGCACCTCTTCTCCGACGCGAGGGCGGAGGACGGGACCATGGCCGGAGCCGGAGCCGGAGCCGGAGCCGGAGCCGGAGCCGGAGCCGGAGCCGGAGACACGGGCGCGGGCGCGGACGGCGGTCACCCGGAACCGGCGGCGCGCCGGTCCACCGCCCCGGACGCCCTCGCCGCCGAGGACGCACCCGCGCTTCCGGACGCCCCCGCGGCCCCGGACGACACCCCCGTCGCGGCGGAGGCACGCCCGGCCCCCGACGACACCCCCCTCGCGGCCCATGTCTCACCGGACTCGGCGTTCTCCGTGCTGTACACCTCCGGCTCCACCGGCCGGCCCAAGGGCGTCACCGTCACCCACGGCGCCGTCGCCGCCCTCGCGGCCGACCCCTGCTGGGGCGGTGCCGCCACCGGCCGGATGCTCTTCCACGCCCCGCACACCTTCGACGCCGCCACCCTGGAGATCTGGGTGCCGCTGCTCAGCGGCGGCTGCGTCGTGGTGGCCCCCGGCGGCACGCCCGACCCGGATCTGCTGACCGGCCTGATCGCCGAGGCGGAACTCACCTCCCTCCATCTGACGGCCGGTCTCTTCCGGGTGCTGGCCCAGGAGTCCCCGCACTGCCTGACCGGGCTGCGCCATGTCCTCACCGGCGGCGACGTGGTGCCCGCGGAGTCCGTGGCCCAGGTGCTCGCGGCCTGCCCGGAACTGGAGGTGCGCCATCTGTACGGGCCCACCGAGACCACCCTCTGCGCCACCGTCCACACCCTCCCCGCGGGCGCCTCCCCGCCCGCCGCGCTCCCGCTCGGCGGCCCGAGGGCCGGCGCCGGCCTCCATGTCCTCGACCGCGCCCTGCGCCCCGTGCCCGCCGGCGTCCCCGGCGAGCTCTACATCACCGGAACCGGGCTCGCCCGGGGCTACCACGGGCAGCGAGCGCTCACCGCGGAACGCTTCGTCGCCTCCCCCTTCGGCGGCCTCCCGGGCTCCCGGATGTACCGGACCGGCGACCTGGTCTCGTGGGACGCCGACGGCCGGCTGGTCTTCCACGGCCGGACCGACGACCAGGTCAAGATCAATGGCCACCGCGTCGAACCGGACGAGGTCGCCGCCGTGCTGGCGCGCTGCCCCGGCGTCGCCCAGGCGGCGGTCGCCGTCCGCGCCGACCGGGCGGGCAACAAGCGGCTGGTCGCGTATGTCGTGCCCGAGGACCCCGGTTCTCCGCCCGGTGCCGCCGTGGACCGGTACGCGGCCGGGCGGCTGCCCGCCCCCATGCTGCCGTCCGCCACCGTCGTGCTGGACCGGCTGCCGCTCACGGCGAACGGCAAGGTCGACCGGGCGGCGCTCCCCGCACCGGCCGAGCCCGCCACCGCGCGGCCCCACCCGGACACCTCCCCCCGGCGCGAGCTGCTGTGCTCCCTCTTCGCCGAGGTGCTGGACGTCCCCCGGGTCGGCCCCGACGACGACTTCTTCCGCGCCGGGGGCGATTCCCTGCTCACGATCCGGCTGACCGGGCGCATCCGCGCCGCGCTGGGCGCCGAGGTCTCCAGCCGCACGGTGTTCGAGTTCCCCACCCCCGCCGCGCTCTCGCGGCGGCTGGACGGACTCGCCGAGGTCCGCCCCGCCGTGGTCCGGGCCGAGCGGCCCGCGCGGGTGCCGATGTCGGCGGGACAGCGGCGGATGTGGTTCACCGACCGGCTCACGGGCCCCGACGGCTCCCACAACATGACCCTCTGCCTCCGGCTCGGCGGCCCGCTGGACATCCCGGCGCTGGAGGCCGCCTGGCGCGACACCGTCGGCCGGCACGAGGTGCTGCGCACCGGGTACGGAGAGGCCGACGGCACCCCGTACCAGCAGGTACTGGACGACACCGGCGCACCCGTCGCCAGGGTGGACACCGACGAGGACGGGCTGCGCCGGGCACTGGCCGCCGAGGCCGACCGGGGATTCGACCTGGAGGCCGGGCCGCCGTGGCGCGCCACCCTCTTCGCCGTCGCGCCCGGCGAGCACGTCCTCCTCGTGGTGCTGCACCACATCGTCGTCGACGGCTGGTCGCTCGGCATCCTGCTCCGCGATCTCTCCCTCGCCTACACCGCCCGGTCCCGGGGCCGCGCCCCGGCCTGGACACCCCTGCCCGTGCGGTACGCGGACTTCGCCTCCTGGCAGCAGGAACTGCTGGGGGACGAGAACGACCCGCAGAGCCTGCTGGGCCGTCAGCTCGCCTACTGGACGCGCGCGCTGGCGGAGCTGCCGGCCGGGCTCGACCTCCCGTACGACCGGCGGCGGCCGGCGGTGGCGGACCGCCGGGGCGGGCTGCTGACGGCGCGCACCGACGCGGTGACCCACCGGGGACTGCTGGCGATCGCCCGGCAGTGCGACGCCACCGTGTCGATGGTGACCCAGGCCGCCGTCGCCGCGCTGCTCTCCCGGCTGGGCGCGGGCGACGACATCCCCCTCGGCGTACCGGTCGCGGGCCGGGTGGACGAGGTGCTCAACGATCTGGTCGGCTACTTCCTCAACACCCTGGTGCTGCGGACCGACACCGGCGGCAACCCCTCGTTCACCGAGCTGGTGGGCCGGGTCCGCGAGGCGGACCTCGACGCCTACCACCACCAGGACCTGCCGTTCGACCGGCTGGTGGAGGTGCTCAACCCCGACCGGTCGCCCGGCCGTCAGTCCCTGTTCCAGATCGGCTTCACCTTCCACAACACCCCCGAGCCCGAGGCGGCCTTCCCCGGGCTGACCGTCGGCTTCGAACACTTCGAGGGGTCCTGGTCCAAGTTCGACCTGTCGGTGATGGCCCGCGAACTCCACGGGCCCGACGGCGCGCCCGAGGGGCTCGCCGTCCATCTGGAGTACGCGAAGGCGCTGTTCGACGCGGAGACCGCGCGGGCGCTGCTGGACCGGCTGGGACGGGTGCTCGCGCAGGTCGCGGCCGAACCCCGGACCCGGCTCGCGGACCTCGGCATCCTGGACGCCGCCGAGCGTTCCCGGATGCTCACCCGCTGGAACGACACCGCCCGTCCCGTCCCGCCCGGCACCGTGCTGGATCAGTTCGCGGCCCGGGTGGCACGGGCCCCGTCGGCCGTGGCGGTGCGCTGCGGCGCCGATGAGGTCTCGTACGCGGAACTGGACCGGCGGGCCGGCCGGCTGGCCCGCCGGCTGACCGGCGCCGGGGTGGGGCCGGAGACCCTGGTGGGTCTGTGTCTGCCGCGCGGGGTGGACCTGGTCACCGGGATGCTCGCCGTCTGGAAGGCCGGCGGCGCGTATGTGCCGCTCGATCCGGAGTACCCGGCCGCCCGGCTCCGGCACATCCTCGCCGACAGCGGCGCGGCCGTCGTCGTCGCGGTCCCGGCCACCCTCGCCGCCGGCGCGTTCGGCACGGCGCGGACGGTGGTCCCGGAGGGCGCGACCGCCCCTGAAACCGATGAGCCGGGACCGGGACCGGAGACCCTGGGTGCCGGTGCGCCCCTGCCGTCACCGAGGCCCCCGACACCGGGGCAACTGGCCTATGTGATCTACACATCGGGCTCCACCGGCCGCCCCAAGGGAGTGGCCGTCCCCCACCGAGGTGTGCTGAACCTCGCGAACGCGATGCGGCCGGTACTGGGAGCCGCCCCCGGCGTGGTGACCCTGCAGTTCGCGTCCCTGAGCTTCGACGCGGCCGTGCTGGACGTGGTGGTCACCCTCGCGGCCGGCGGCACCCTGGCCCTCGCCACCGAGGAGGAACGCGCCGAGCCCGAGGCGCTGGCCCGGATGATCCGCACCAGCGGCGCGCGCGTGGCGAGCGTGGTGCCGTCGCTGCTGAGCGCGCTGGAGCCCGCTTCCGTGCCGGGAATCCGCCGCTGGGTGCTGGGCGCCGAGCGCCTCGACGCGGATCTGGCCGCCCGCTGGAGAGCGGGGGCGGACCTGTGGAACACCTACGGCCCGACCGAGGCGACCGTGATCGCCACCGCTGTGCGGCTCGACCCGGACACCGTCCCGCCGGACCGCCCGCCGCCGATCGGCCGTCCGCTCCCCAACGTCCGGGTGTACGTCCTCGACCGCGCGCTGCGCCCGGTCCCGCCCGGTTCGACCGGCGAGGTCCATCTGGCCGGGGCGGGCCTGGCCCGCGGCTACGCCCACCGGCCGGACCTGACCGCCGAGCGCTTCGTCGCCTGCCCCTTCGGCGACGAGCCGGGCGGACGGATGTACCGGACCGGGGACCTGGCCTCCTGGACGGCGGACGGTCTGCTGATGTTCCGGGGACGCGCGGACGACCAGGTCAAGATCAGGGGCTTCCGGGTCGAGCCCGAGGAGGTCGCCGCCGTGCTCGGCGCCCACCCCGGGGTGCGGGGCGCCGCGGTGATCCTGCGCGAGGACCGCCCCGGCGACCGGAGGCTGGTGGCCTACGCCGTACCCCGCGACCCGGATCTCGACGGGCGGGCGCTGCGCGACCATCTGGCCGAGGCCCTGCCCGCGCCCATGGTCCCGGCCGCCGTGGTGACGCTCGACGCGCTGCCGCTGACACCGAACGGCAAGGTCGACAGAGCCGCGCTGCCCCCGCCCCGGCCGGACCGGCCGGCGGGCGAGCGCGGGCCGCGCACCGGGACCGAGCGGGCCGTCCACCGGATCTGGTGCCGGGTCCTCGGGGAGCGGACGTTCGGGACGCGGGAGAAGTTCTTCGACTGCGGCGGCACCTCGCTGTCGCTGCTGGCCGTGCGCAAGGACCTCGCCCGGCTCAGCGGACGGGAGCTGCCCGTGGCGCTGTTCTTCGAGCACTCGACCATCGAGGCGATGGCCAGGACCGTCGACGCCCACCGCCCCCCGCCCGGCCACGGCGACGAGCACAGCCACGAGCTGTAGGCCCGCACGGAGAACCCGGCCGGTGACCGGCCGGGACACCGATCCACTTCGAGCATCGGAGAGACCACCATGCGGAAGGACGATGTCGCGATCATCGGGGCGGCCGGGATCTTCCCCGGTGCGAAGAATCTGGAGACCTTCCACACCCATCTGACCTCCGGACGGGAATCGGTCGGCGGCCCGGGCGCCGAGCGGGTCCGCTCCAGCGGCGACGAGCCCGGCGAGCGCTATCTCGGCATGGGCTACCTGGACCAGATCGATCTCTTCGACCACGAACTCTTCGGTCTCACGGCCCGTGAGGCGGAGCTGATGGACCCGCACCAGCGCATTCTGCTCCATCTGACCCACCAGGCCGTCGAGTCCGCCGGATACGCCACCCGGGCGCTGCGCGACAGTGCCACGGCCGTGCTGCTCGCGGCGGTCAACCCCGGCTCCGGGGCGGGCGGCGACCGCGATCTGCTGACGATGCTCGGCACCTCCACGGCCGCCCTCGCCGCCCGGATCAGCTACCTCTTCGACTTCCGGGGGCCCGCCCTGGTGGTGGACACCGCGTGCAGCAGCGGTCTGACGGCGCTGGGCCTGGCCGTGGAGCAACTGCGCGCCCGCCGCGTCCCCCTCGCGGTCGTGGGCGGCGTCAATGTGTTCCCCGTGCTGATCCGCCACGCCGACTGGTCCCCGCTGCCGGGGCTGGAGTCGGGCGACGAGCGCTGCCGCCCCTTCGACGCCGGTGCCAACGGCCTGGCCGCCGGGGAGGGCGGCGGGGTCGTGCTGGTGAAGCTGCTCTCGGAGGCCCTCGCCGACGGGGACCGGGTCCTGGCCGTGCTGAAGGGCATCGCCGTCAACCACAACGGCTTCCGGGCCGCCAGCATGGCCGCCCCCAGCCAGACCGGTCAGGCGAGCGTCATCGCCGGCGCCTGGCGGGACGCCGGTGTCGAGGCGGCGACGATCGGTTCCATCGAATGCCATGGCTCGGGCACCCCGCTCGGCGACGTGGTGGAGGTGGAGGCGCTGCGCCTGGCGTTCGCCGAGGCGGGTGTGACCGGCCCGCACTGCGCGATCGGCTCCGTCAAGGCGGGCATCGGACACCTGGGCAACGCGGCCGGTATCGCCGGACTGTTCAAGGCCATGACGGCGCTGCGCTACGGCACCCACTACCCGGCCGTCAACTTCACCACCCCCAACCCGCTCATCGACTTCGGCGGACCGGTGTATGTGAACACCGAGGCCCGCCCCTGGCCGCGCGGGGACACCGGGCCCCGCCGGGCCGGGGTGAGCAGCTGGGGTCTCACGGGCACCAACGCGCACGCCGTACTGGAGGAGGCACCGGCCGTCCCGCCCGGCGAGCCGGCCGCCGATCCGGGCCCCGAGCTGGTCACCGTCTCCGCCCGGTCGGCACGGGCCCTGGACCGCTACCGGCTGCGGCTGGCGGACTTCGCCGAACACACCGACCAGCCGGTGCGGGCGGTCGCGCATGTGCTCAACCGGGGGCGCGACGACCATCCGTACCGGCTGGCCGTCACCGCCCGCACCCACGCCGAACTCGCGCTGCGGCTCCGGTCGGCGGCGCTCCCCGGGCAGCCGGCGCCCGGGACCTCGCGCGTCGTCCTGCTGCTCTCCGGCGACGCCCTGCCCGACGACGGGGTCTGGGCGCGGCTCCGCGCCGAGTTCGCCCTGCCCGACGGCTGCGCGGAACTCGAACACGGCGCCGGCCCCGAGGGACGGCTCGTCGTACGGCAGTACGCCCTGCACCACGTCGCCCGGGAGCTGGGCCTCACCGACGCCGGACTGATCGGCTCCGGGGCGGGCAATCTGGCCGTCCGCGCCGTACGGGGCAGGATGCCGCTCGCCGACGCCGTCGCGGCGGCCGGCCGGGAGGTGTTCGCACCGCCCGACCCGGAGCGGCTCACCGGGGTCGTGGACGGTCTCGTCCGCGACGGGGCGGTTCTGGTGGAGCCGGGGCCCGGTGGCGTCCTCGCCCGGGAGACCCTGCGGCAGGCACCGGAGCTGACCGTGGTCGATCTGGCCGGGGACGGCAGCCGGGACGGTGTGCTGGAGGGGCTGGGACGGCTCTACACCGCCGGCGCCCCGGTCGACTGGGAGCACCACTACCGCGACACCCCCGTGCGCCGGGTCGAGGCGCCCACCTACCCCTTCGAGCCGAGCCGCTGCCGGCCACCGGCCCGGCCGCGCCCCGCCCGGGGAGACGCCGGGCCGGCGCCCTCGGCGGAGGGGACCGAGGCGCCCGGCGGGCCGGAGACGGAGAGCAGGGTCGCCGGAATCTGGGAAGAGGTGCTGGATCTCCCCGGCATCGGGCCCGGATCGGACTACTTCATGCTCGGCGGCACCTCGCTGCTGGGCGTCGGGCTGCTGCGGCGCCTCCAGCAGAGCTTCGGGGTGGAGGTCACCTTCGCCGATCTGTACACGTACCCCACGGTCCGCGGGCTGGCGGAGCGGCTGCGCGCCCTCACCCGGGAGCGGGCCACCGGCGCGCCGCGGGCGCCGATCGTCCGCGTCGACCGGAACGGGCCGCTGCCGCTCTCCTTCGGCCAGGAAGCCCTGTGGTATCTCGACCAGGTCAACCCGGGGAGCCCGCTCTACAACGTCCCCGCCCCGCTGCATCTGACCGGCCCGGTGGACCAAGGGGCCCTCCAGGACGCGCTCACCGCCATGGCCGAACGGCACGAGGCACTGCGCTGTCTCTTCGTGACCGACGAGGACGGCGGCCCCCGGGTGACACCCACGGCCCCCGAACCCCTGCTGACGGTGGTCGATGTCAGCCGGATGCCGGAGGAACGGCGCCGGCCGCGCGTCCGCTCCCTGATCCGGGAGGCCGTCTCGGCCCCCTTCGACCTCACCGCGGACACCCCCTTCCGGGCCGTGCTCATCGGACTCACCGACGAGAGCCATGTCCTGGTGCTGACGTTCCACCACATCGTCTTCGACGGCGGGTCGACCGCGCTGTTCGGCCGGGACTTCGCCGAGCTGTACCGCGCGCACCGCACCGGCACCCCACCGGACCTGCCCGAGCTGCCCGTCCAGTACCAGGACTTCGCCGTCTGGCACCGCTCGGCGCTCTCCGGTGAGCGGCTGGAGCGCGCCCTGGAGTTCTGGCGCGGCCGGCTCGACGGGCTGACCCGCCCGGAGCTGCCGCTGGACCGGCCCCGGCCGGACATCCAGTCGTACGCCGGTGATCTGGTCCCCTTCGTCATCGGCACCGAACTCGCCGACCGGGTGCGGGAGTACAGCAGACGCAGCGGTGTGACCACCTTCGTCTCCATGCTCGCGGTGCTCGACGCGGTGATCCATCTCTGGTCGGGCCACGACGATGTCGTCATCGGCGTCGCCACATCGGGCCGGGTCCACCCCGATGTGGAGAACCTCGTCGGCTACTTCAACAATCTCCCGCCGTTCCGGACCGGTGTCGGCCCCGGTGTCTCCTTCGACGAGCTGGTGCGGCGGTGTGCCCGGACCGTGGCGGGTGTCCTGGACCACGAGGAGGTGCCGCTCGGCACCATCATCGGCGCGGCGGGCATCCCCCGCAGCCTGGCCAGGCATCCGCTGTACGACGTGACGTACACCTACCAGAACGTGCCCCAGTACGAGGGCGGGATGGGCGACGCGGGGCTGGCCCGGTACGAGGACACCGACGTCGGGGGAGTGGTACCGGGCACGGCCAAGTTCGATCTCTCCTTCGCGGTCATGGACTCCGGAACCGGGCCGATGCGGGGCGAGGTCGAGTACGCCACGGCCCTCTTCGACCGCGCCACCGCCGAGCTGCTCGCGCGCTGGTTCCCGGTGCTGGCGGCGGCGGCCCTCGCCGAGCCGGGCGCGCCGATCGGGGGGCTCACCCGCCCCGGGGAGGAGGCGGGGGCGGATGAGGCCACGGGCCCGTGGACCGGGGCAGCGGCGGCGGGGCCACCGGAGGAGCCCGGACCGGCCGCCGCCGGCCACACGGCGCCCGCACCGGATGCCTCCGGCCGCACTGTGCCCGCACCGCCCGGCGACACACGGGAGATCCTGCGCGGGCTCTTCCGCGATCTGATCGGGGTCGAGCGGGTCGCCGACGACGATGACTTCTTCGCCCTCGGCGGACAGTCGGTGATCTCCATCCAGCTGGTGGCCCGGGCCCGGCGGGCCGGAGTCGTGCTGACCCAGCGCCAGGTCTTCGAACTGCGGACGCCGGCCGCGCTCGCGGCGGTGGCCGGCGGCACGGCCGCCCCGGCACCGGCGGCGGACCCCGGGGAGAGCGGCTCCGGCCGCGTCCCGCTGACCCCGGTGATGCGGGAACTGGCCGAACGCGCCGGCCTGCCCGACCGGTTCGCCCAGTCGGCGACCGTCTCGGTGCCGGCCGGTCTCGACAGGGGCGTCCTCGCGGAGGCGGCCCGCGCCCTGGCGGACCGGCACGAGATGCTCCGGGCCCGGCTGGTGCGCCCGGACGCCGACCCGGCGACCTGGTCGCTGGACACGGCCCCCACCGGCCCCCGGCACCCCGCCGCGCCCGGCCCCAACGCCCAGGTCGCCGAGGTGGCGGCCGGCGGTCTCGACGACCCCGCGCTCGACGAGCTGACCCGGCGCGAGAGCCACGCCGCGGCCGGACGGCTCGACCCGGGCGCCGGGGTGATGCTTCAGCTCGTCCACCTGGACCGGGGGCCGGCCGCCCGGGGCAGACTCCTGCTCGTCGCCCACCACCTCGCCGTCGACCTCCTCTCCTGGCGGACACTGATCCCCGAACTCGCCGAATGCTGCGCCGCGCTCGCCGCCGGCCGCACCTGGACGCCCGAGCCGGTACCGGTGCCGTTCGGCCGGTGGTCCCGGGCGCTGGCCGCCACGGCCGGCTCCCCGTCCTGGAGGGAGCAACTGCCCCTGTGGGAGCGCGTCCTCGCGCCGGGCGAGCCGCTGCCCGGCGGACGGCCCCTCGATCCCGCGCGGGACACCGCGGAGCGGGGGCGGGAGGTCGGTGCCTCCGTACCGGCCCCGGTGACCGCCGCGCTGCTCACCTCCGTCCCGGCGGCGTTCTACACCGGGACCGAGACCGTGCTGCTGGCCGCCCTGGCGGCGGCCGTCACCGAGTGGCGGGCCGCGCGCGGCGCCGGGACCGGCCCGGTCGTGGTCGACGTGGAGAGCCACGGCCGGGTGCCGCTCACGGGCGCCTGGGAACTCTCCCGCACCGTCGGCTGGTTCACCTCGGTCTTCCCGGTACGGCTGGACACCGGCCCGGCCGACACGGCGCGGGCCCGGACCGGCGGGCCGTCCGCCGGGGACATCGTCAAACGGGTCAAGGAACAGCTCGGTGCGGTACCGGGTGACGGAGTGGGGTACGGGGTACTCCGCCATCTCGACCCCGGCACCCGGGAGGCGCTGGCCGCACGGCCCGCCGCGTCGATCGGCTTCAACTACCTGGGCCGGCTCACGGGCGGCGGTGACGGTCCCGGCACCGAGGCGCCCGGCGGCCCCGGTGACTGGTCGCTGCTCGGCACCGGGGGAGAACCGGACGGGCGGACACCGCTCGGCCACGCCGTCGAGGCGGTCGCCGCCGTCGTCGCCGGGCCCGGCGGACCGGTGCTCCGGCTCTCCCTGGGATACCCGCCCGACCTGCTGGACGAGGACGGGATGCGCGAGCTCTGCGAGGGCTGGGCCGCCCATCTGGCGGGTGTGGCCGCCCACACCGAGGGCCCGGACGCGGGCGGGCACGTGCCGTCGGACTTCCCCCTCGTGTCGCTGAACCAGGACCAGATCGAACGGCTGGAAGGGGGATCGGAGCGGTGAACCTCGCGCTGCACGCCGCCGTCACCCATCTCCCGGGCCGCGCACCCCTGGCCGACCTGCCCGAGACGGACACGCAGACCGGTCCGGAGCGGACCGCGTGCCGCGCCCTCGGGATCGAACGGGTCGCCGTCGCTCCGGAGCTGTCCGCGGTGGACCTCGCGGGCCTGGCGGGCCGGCGGGCACTCGCCGAGGCCGGGCTGGACGCGGACCGGCTCGACGGCCTCATCCTCGTCGAGCACCGGGCCCCCGACACCCTCTCCACATCGGAGGCCACCCGGCTCCAGCACATCCTCGGCGCGGACCGCGCACGGGCCTTCTCCGTGGGCGGTCTCGGCTGCGCGTCGCTCGTACCGGCCCTGCTGAGCGCGGCCGGTCTCCTCGCCGCCGGGCCGGACACCGCGCGCGTCCTCGTCCTGCACGGCAGCAAACCGGTGACCTCCCGGCGGTACCGGCACCCGGTGACCGTCAACGGCGACAGCGGCCAGGCGGTACTGGTCTCCCGCGACGGCCCGCTGCGGGTCCGGGACATCCTGCTGGAGACCAGCGGAGAGTACTGGGAGCTGTTCCGTGTCGACTACCGCGACCGGCCCGTGGACCAGTGGCGCGAGGAGTGCACGGACCCGGCCGCCCACTCCTTCCGGCTCGCGGTGGAGTCGAGGAAGCGGATCTCCTCGCTCACCGCCCGGCTGCTGGAGCGCAACGGAGTGCGCTCCCGGGAGATCTCCTGCTGGATCGGGCAGAACCTCTCGGCCGCCGCGCTCCAGGTCCTCGGCGAGGCGCTGGAGGTGGAGCTGTCCGACGCCTGCGCCGACAATCTGCGCGAGAACGGGCACCTGGGGCCCAACGACGCGCTGTTCAATCTCCGGACCGCCACCGAGCGCGGACAGCTGCCCGACGGAGGGCTGGCCGTCGTCCTCACCATGAGCCCCGCGGCGGCGTGGAGCGCGATGCTCGTGGAACACGGCACGGGAAGCGCCGGAACCCATCTGCTGTAGCGGGTCGCCCGGCGCGGACCGGGTCCGCCATTACCCCTCCGCGACACCGCCGGCTCGCGTTCAATGGGGTCCGGCCGGAGCGGCCCTCAGGAGGAGAGGCACGGGGCACGGCGGTTCAACGGCCCCGGGCCGGCCACCGGGTGGGCCGGGCGCTCCGGGCCGCCACGGCCACGGCCACGCCCATTCGTCGATCGAGAGGACACGCGGAATGAGCGGAACGAACAGACGAGGCAGATCGCGGATATGGCTCGGCGCCTTCCTGGCGACCCTGATGTCATCGTTCGCACTGGCACCGGCAACCGCACAGGCCGACTCCGACGCGGGGCGCCGGTGCTCCGGGGGATATGTGGCCCTCACCTTCGACGACGGCCCGACGGAGACCACACCCGCGTACCTCGACGCGCTGCGCGAGGCCGGACGGGCCAGGGCGACGTTCTTCGTGACCGGCGCGCTGGCCCAGGCGCGCCCGGACGGGACCCGGCGGATCGCCGCCGCCGGCCACGCGATCGGCAACCACTCGTTCACCCACCCGAACCTCGTCGAGCTGGCCGCGCCCGCCGCGTTCGCCGAGCTGGCCGACACCAGCCGGGTCGTCCGCGCGCAGACGGGCCGCGCGCCGGCGCTCTTCCGCCCGCCGTTCGGGAGCACCGACGCACGGACGCGTCAGGACGCCGCCAGGCTCGGGATGACCGAGGTGATCTGGACGGCCGACACGGTCGACTGGAGCGGCATCTCCACCGAGACCATCGTCGCGAACGCGCTCACGGTGCGGCCGGGCGGCATCATCCTGCTCCACGACGGCCTGCGGACGACGCTCGACGCCATCCCGGGGATCGTCGAGGGGCTCGCCGCGCGCGGCCTGTGCCCGGGCCGCATCGTGCGCTCGGCCACTCCGGTCGAGGCCTGGCCGGGCCTGACCTTCCACGCCAGGGCCGCGCGCTGGTGAGGTAGCGGCACCCCGCCCACCGGGCCCGTCCGGGGGAGCGGGCGTCTGCCACGGACGGGACCCGGCGCGGGATCGCGGCGGGCCCCGCCCGTTCCGTCACGGAGGTCCGGGGGCGACCGGTCCGGGGGACGGATTGCCGGAACTCCCCTACGGTGTACGGCCGTTCAACCGGCGGCCGGACACCGCCGCGCCGCGTTGGACCCTGGGTCGTCTCTTTCGGATCGTGCCGGGCTCGCGAGCCCGGCACCGCGCCCCGCCGCGCTGTCGTCCGTCGCCGGCGCTCCGCGTGGGCTTCCTTCTCCGCCTCGCGATCCACGGCACCGGACCCCGCTCACCGATCCGGCCCGATCCGAAAGAAACTCCCTAGCCCGCGTCCACCAGCGTGCGGCCGTCGGCCGGGATCAGCGACCCGGCGCGGCCGGCGTAGGCGGACTCGACCCGTGCCTGCTCCGTCGCGTTCGGCACCGCGTTCCTGCAGCTGGTGCCGGCGCTGGAGCCCGACATCAGCTGGGAGCACGGGCCGGGCTTGGTGTCCGGCAGACCCAGGCTGTGCCCGATCTCGTGCGCGGCGATGCGTGTCCTGTCGTGCCCCTGGGTGACCGCCTGGCTGCCGAGTTCGACCCGGACCTGGCCTCCGGGCCGGACCGGGCCGAGGGTGGCCTGCGGCCAGCCGCTCGTGGCCACGATCTGGATCTCGGCCCGGGTGCCGGGGGAGACCCTGACCAGCTTGACGTTGTCGACGTTCGTGTTCCACGAGGCGACTCCGGCGGTGACCGCCGCCTCCCAGCCGGTGGCCCGGCTGTCGTCGTACCGGAGGGTCACCACGGCCGCGGCGCTCCGCGTCCCGGTCGGCTCCGGCGCGGTGAGGGCGTTCGCGGCCGGTGCCGTGGCGAGGGTGGCCGCCACGACGGTGCCGGCCAGTGCCAGCCGTATAGAGGTCAGCATTGCTGTCCCTTCACATGGGGGTCCCGGCTCCGACCGGAGCCGGGCGGGTGGTGAGGGGCACCCGCGGACGGGCCGAGGGCGGCCGGCCGGGGAAGCGCGGCACCGGCCACCGGCCGTCCCCAGGGGCGCGTGGCGCGAGGCGGTGACGGAAACGCACCGGTTCCCCGGGACTCGACGTGCCAACCCGTTCCACGAGGCCGGGCATACGCCACTCCATTCCTCTCCTCGCCACCGGCGATCGTGGCAGACGGTACAACCCCCCACCGTCACCAACAAGCCGTTACCGCCCACACCTGGGGAGTGAATTCCCGCCACGCCCCACGGGCCGCCGTACCCGCCGGCACGGCACGCACTCCGCCGGACCGGGGGCGGCTCACAGCTCCCACCACCAGGCTTCGAGCTCCTGGTGACCGGCGAACTCCACGGGAACCGCGAAGGGAGAGCGCCGCGCGAGGGAGAGGGCGCCGGTGCGGCGGACCACGGCGCGCAGGTCCCGCACGGCGGGCATGCCGGCGAGTTCGGCGACATCGAAGGGGCAGCCCTCGGGGCCGCCGACGAGGGTCTCGCAGCCCAACGCGTACCAGTCCCCGACGAGTTCGTGGTCCCGCTCCTTCTCGGCGGCCGCGGCGACCTCCCGGACCGCTTCGATCAGCCGGGTACGCCGGGGTGGCACGGCGTCGGGGCCGCGCAGTTCACCGGCGGCGACCATGCGCCGCCACAGCGCGGTACCGGCGTCGCAGTAGAGGAACGGCGGCTCGACGCAGCCGTCCTCCAGCCAGGAGTCGTAGCCCCCGAAGGCGGGGTCGTCCTCGTCGAAGGTGCGCAGAGCGGTGAACCCGGCCACCGCGTCGAAGTACGCGGCCCGCTCGGCGTAATCGGGGTGCCGGTCGACCGGGAACCGGTAGGTGAACCCCCGGCGCAGCAGGATCTCCCTCACACGGAAGTGCGTGAACGAGCAGTCGTACCCGCGCTGGAAGCCGTACAGCGCCGCGAACCAGTCCCGGACGCGCGGGTCGCCCGGCCCGGTGCGGCTGTCCAGGACGCGGACCGAGTCCGCGACCAGGTCCTCGATCTCATGCATGGACACCGGGTCCCCTCCTCCGCGATCCGGCGACAACCTACCCGCTCCCGCCGGGACGCGTGGACGGGGGCCGGCGAGCGGCGCGCCCCGGACGGTGGCCGTCCGGGGCGCGCGGTCACACGTACCGAGGGGGCCGGGTTCTACCGGAGGGCCTTCTCGGGGTCGACGACCTCATCACTCGGCGGCTCACTGGCGTCCACCTTCTTGCCGTAGTCGCTGAACACCATTTCCCCGGGAGCCTTGCCCCCCTCGGAGACGGACTTGAGGATATGGGGCTCGCCCTCGGTGGCGACGGACAGGGTGAGTTTCTCCCCGCCCGGCTGCTTCTTCTCCAGGGTCAGGGCGTCCTTTCCGCCGACACTGGTCGTCCCGCCCTTCTTCATTCCCTTGCGCTCGGACTTGTCGCCGTCCATCGCGGCGAGAAACGCCTGCTTGTCACACATGCCCTGGAGTCCGGCCTCGCTCGCCGGGCTCTTCACCCATTTCCCCCGGAGCTTGCTCATCGCCTTCTCCGCGCCGGGCTGTCCCTTCAGGGTGTTCTTCCAGAACGTCTCATCGCCCTTCACATAGGCGGTCTGACCGGTCTGGATGATGTCCGCCTTCGCGCCCTGCCTGGACAGGGTCCCGGTGCAGTTGTCCCGCTCGTCGACGCGGAAGTCGACCTGGACGGTGCTTCCGTCCTGCTGCTTGGCGCTGCCGGCCATGCGCACGGATGCCGCGTCGCGCGTCGCCTGGACCGCGTCGGCCGCGATCTTGTCCGCGCTCTTCCCCTCGAACGGTTCGTCCGAACCGCTCTCTCCGCAGCCGGCCAGCGCTCCCGCGCCCAGACAGACCGCGACCGCCAGGGTGACAGACCTCTTCAACGACACGACGATTTCCTCCTCATCGAAGGACAGACGGATGGTGTCCACCGCGTCTGCCCGAAGGTGCTGTGCTCATGATTCGCTGACCTCCGGCTACCCAGGGAAATCGCGCTCATACAGCGGGAGTCGGCACGGGTACGGGTGATTTCTCGCCGAATCGGAAACGGGAATGCGCGGTATTCCCTCCGGGGTGACCGGAGCGAATACCGCGCATGAGGGGCCGGAAGCCGACCCGGGGGAGACCGGGTGGGCAGATCCGCGCTAGCGGTTCCTCTTCGCCTGGAACCAGAGCGCCACAGCGATCAGAACGACGATCACCAGTATCCATTTCATGTCGTCGTTCCCATCCGGTTGTCCGTGCCGTTCGCCGAGGCGGGGGACGGGATCGACCCGTCCGCGCGACGGGCGGCCGGCGTCCTGCGGCGGGCCTGGTGTGTTTCCCCGGTCGTCATGGAAGGGCGCCTGCCCCCGGGGCGCGGATCGAACCCCCCGCCGCGCCCCGGGTTCCGTGCCAGGTGGGGCCCGTACGCAGGACCGCCCGGCGGGATCAGTCCCGGACCGGGGCCGGAGCGGCGATCTGGACGCGCTTGAGGTGCCGGGCCGGATCGTCGAAGGCGTTCCGGGAGTGGAGCATCCGCCAGTTGTCCCAGACGATCATGTCGCGCTCCCGGTACTCCACGGCGATGTGGTTCTCGTCGTAGATCTCCTTCCCGCGTTCGAGGAGCCGAGCCGTCAGCTCGTCTCCCTCGGGGACGATCAGGTTGTTGTAGGAGAAGCGGATCACCAGCTCGCCGTCGATCTCCTCCAGCACCGGGTGCTCGGCGTTCTGCCGCACACCGCGCCGGGCGAGACCCTCCGTCGACTTCCACGCGTAGACGGTCTCCGTGAACCGCTTCCGTTCCTCCTCGGTGAACTCCCGCAGAATCCGGTTCCCGTCCAGCATCGTGGTCTCGCCGCCGAGACCCGACGCGGGCCTCACGCACCACAGGGCCATGTACCGCGGGGGCGCGCCATGGAACTCGTACCCCTCGGTGTGGGGCACCAGAGGGCGGCGGTTCTGCGCGTGGTAGACGTCGTCCATGTCCGGCTCGGGCCTGAGGTCGCCGATGACGGTGCCGGTGGGCGTCGGCTGGAAGTCCCCCAACCCCTTGAGGAACGCCACATGGTCGAAGCTGTCCGGGACGTCGACGAGCTGGACATAGCCGTTGTTCCCGAGCAACTGGCGGAAGGCGTAGGCCAGAACGCCGTCGGGCAGTGGTTGACGGTTGGCGTCGAAGCAGGAAACGACGCTGTCGGGTGACTTCGCCATGGTGACTCCCTCTGTCTCGCTCCTCCGGTCCGACCCTTCTGGTCCGACCGGTTCCGGTCCGGCTGGTTCTGGTGCGACCGGTCCGGGAACGGGCCTCCGGGCCCGTTCCGGATGACGTCCCGGCGCCGCGCGATCGGTCCTCTCAGGCGAACTCGGCCCAGCCGAGCCGCACCACCATGACCGCCACCACGATCAACAGCACGGACCGGACGAATCCGCTGCCCCGGGTCATCGTCATCCGCGCGCCGGCCAGCGCGCCCGCCACGTTGAACAGGGACATGCCGAGGCCCAGCACCCACAGCACCTGCCCCTGGGACGCGAAGACCAGCAGCGCGCCCAGATTGGTGCCCACATTGATCATCTTCACGGTGGAGAGCGCGCGGATGAACTCCAGTCCGAGCACGCTGGTGAAGGTGATGATGAGGAAGGTCCCGGTCCCCGGTCCGACCAGGCCGTCGTAGAAACCGATCCCGCCCCCGGCCAGCAGGACCAGCCACGCGATCCGGCGCCGCTCGGGGGCCTGCCGCCGGCTGTCGGGCCCTTCGCTCCCGGAGCCGTCCGCCCCGAACCGGGGGCGGAGCAGGACGAAGACGGCCACCGCCACCAGCAGCAGCAGGATGAGCGGCCGGAGGAAGTCGGAGGAGATCGCGGTGGCCGCGACGGCCCCGCCCGCCGAACCGAGGACCGCCGCGCCGCCGCCGACCGCCACGACCTTCCGGGAGACCGGATACGCGCGCCGGAAGGTGAGGGCTGCCGCGAGGGTGCCCAGGGTCGCGGCGAGCTTGTTGGTGCCCAGCACCGATGCCACCGGGAGCGAACCCCCGGCGATCAGCAGCGCGGGCAGTTGCAGCAGTCCGCCGCCCCCGACCACCGCGTCGATCCACCCGGCCGCCGCGGCCACCGCCAGCAGGGCCAGCACGGTCTGCGAGTCCATGAGCACGAGCCCCCAGCGAGTAGGACGGTCCGAGGAGCCGGCTGCCGGCGTCCGCTCCGGGACTCCCCGGAGGTCATCGCGCACCCGGCGGGAGAGGGGGGCGCGCGGCGGACGGGAGAGAAGGGACGACGGGAGCGGCGGTCACGGCCGCGGGCAGTGCGTTCTTCGTCTTCACGGTCACAGGGATGGCCGCCGTGGGATGTCCGGTTCATCCGGAGGACAACGCATCACCCTTACGGGTGACAAGTCCGTTTTCTCGGATCTGTGCCCTCGGTGCCGAGAGGCCGGCCGCCCGCGCGCGCCCCGCACTCCAGGTGCCTGCTCGGTGGGGTGGGGCCATGTGCTGGAAACCCCCGGTGACCAGGTATGAGTCCGCGGGGAGCGGGTAGCGGCGTGAGAGCGCGCGGCGACGCGCGCGAGGCCCCGAGGAGAAGAGACGCATGCCGACCGAGAGAGACGCCCGGCCGAGATCCGCTCGCGCCTCCGCGGAGTCGCGGGAGAACGGCGGCGACCGGCCGAAACCGTCCGCACCCCTCCCCGGCGACGCCCTGGAGGGCGGCGGGGAGGCTCTTCTGCACGGCCTCCGGGTGGACGAGGCCCGGCCGGAGCAGCCGATCCTGCTGGACGGCGACGGCAATGCCATCGCCACCTGGCGGGAGAACTACCCGTACGACCGCAAGCTCGCGCGGAAGGCGTACGAGCAGCGCAAGCGGGTCCTTCAGATCGAACTCCTGAAGCTCCAGAAGTGGGCCAAGGAGAGCGGGCAGCGGATCGTGGTGCTCTGCGAGGGACGGGACGCGGCGGGCAAGGGCGGCGCCATCCACCGTTTCACCGAGCGGCTCAACCCGCGAGGCGCCCGCGTGGTGGCCCTGGACAAACCGACCGAACGCGAGTCGGGCCAGTGGTACTTCCAGCGGTATGTCGCCCATCTGCCGTCGCCGGGCGAGATCGTCTTCTTCGACCGCTCCTGGTACAACCGCGCCGGTGTCGAGCGGGTCATGGGCTTCTGCACACCGCGGGAGTACCGGCACTTCCTCGACCAGGCCCCGGTCTTCGAGAAGATGCTGACCGACGACGGCATCCTGCTGGTGAAGTTCTGGTTCTCCGTCTCGCGCGGCGAGCAGCGCACCCGTTTCGCCATCCGCAAGGTCGACCCCGTGCGGCGCTGGAAACTCTCCCCCACGGACCTGGCCTCGCTGGACCTGTGGGACGCCTACACCACCGCCAAGGTGGACATGTTCCGCGCCACGGACACCGCGCACGCTCCCTGGACCGTCGTGAAGAACAACGACAAGCGGCGCGGACGGCTGGAGGCGATGCGGCACCTCCTGCTGCGCTGCGACTACCCGGCCAAGGACGCGGACGCGGTCGGCGCCCCCGACCGGCACATCATCGGGCCCGCCTACACCCTGCTGGAGCCCGGCGAGGCACCGACCGATCTCTCTCCCACCCCGCTCGCCGCCCATGAACGGGGCTCGGGCAACCACCCCGAGCCCGGGGCCGGTGCCGAGGCGACGGGCTCAGGACGGTGACGCGCGGCCCCGGTTCCCTCTCCCGCCGAGGAGGGGGGCGACCGTCCGTGACGACG
>NZ_JBSFER010000047.1:0-27194 GCF_053594535.1 Streptomyces sp. NPDC001889 | reverse complement strand
AACTGCTCGATCGCGGGCAGATCGAGGTGGTTGGTGGGCTCGTCCAGGACGAGGAGATTGACCCCCCTCCCCTGGAGCAGCGCCAGCGCCGCGCGCCCCGGGCCACGGGAAACCCGCACCCGCGGGCCCCGGGCAGGCAGGGCAACGGGCAGGCAGGGCAACGGGAGGGGGTCCCGCACCGGACTCGGTGCGGGACCCCCTCCCGTTCGGCGCGGCGTCAGCCGCCTACCCGCCGAACTCCTCCAACCCCTTCAGCGCCTGATCCAACAGCGCCTGCCGCCCCTCCAACTCCTTCGCCAGCTTGTCCGCCCTGGCGTTGTTCCCCTGCGCCCGCGCCGTGTCGATCTGCCCCCGCAGCTTGTCCACCGCCGCCTGGAGCTGCCCCGTCAGCCCGGCGGCACGCGCCCGCGCCTCCGGGTTGGTCCGGCGCCACTCGTTCTCCTCGGACTCCTGGATCGCCCGCTCCACGGCGTGCATCCGGCCCTCGACCTTGGGCCGGGCGTCGCGCGGCACATGCCCGACAGCCTCCCACCGCTCGTTGAGCGACCGGAAGGCGGCCCGCGCCGTCTTCAGATCCGTCACCGGCACCAGCTTCTCCGCCTCGGCCGCCAGCTCCTCCTTGAGCTTCAGGTTCTCCGCCTGCTCGGCGTCCCGCTCAGCGAAGACCCCGCTGCGCGCGGCGAAGAACACGTCCTGCGCACCCCGGAAGCGGTTCCACAGATCGTCCTCGGCGTCGCGCTGCGCCCGCCCCGCGGCCTTCCACTCCGCCATCAGATCGCGGTAGCGGGCGGCCGTGACACCCCAGTCCGTGGACCCGGAGAGCGCCTCGGCCTCGCCGACCAGCCGCTCCTTGACCTTGCGGGCCTCCTCGCGCTGCGCGTCCAGCGACGCGAAGTGGGCCTTGCGCCGCTTGGAGAACGCCGAGCGCGCGTGCGAGAACCGGTGCCACAGCTCGTCGTCCGACTTCCGGTCCAGCCGCGGCAGCCCCTTCCAGGTGTCCACCAGCGCCCGCAGCCGCTCACCCGCGGACCGCCACTGGTCGCTCTGCGCCAGCTCCTCCGCCTCGGCGACCAGCGCCTCCTTGGCGTGCCGCGCCTCGTCGTTCTGCTTGGCCCGCTGGACCTTGCGCTCCTCGCGGCGCTTGTCGACCGCTTCGACCAGGGTGTCGAGACGCTTGCCCAGCGCCGCGAGGTCGCCCACGGCGTGATGCTCGTCCACCTGCTTGCGCAGATGGTCGATGGCGGTCTGGGCGTCCTTCGCCGACAGGTCGGTGGTCTTCACCCGCCGTTCGAGGAGGCCGATCTCGACCACCAAGCCCTCGTACTTGCGCTCGAAATAGGCCAGAGCCTCCTCGGGAGTGCCGGCCTGCCACGATCCGACGACCTGCTCGCCGTCGGCTGTACGCACGTACACGGTGCCCGTCTCATCGACACGGCCCCACGGGTCGCTGCTCACAGCGCCTCCTCCACCTGATGCCGCGGAGGGTCCGCCCCCGGGCATCGTCCACAGTTTCCTGGGGCGGGCCGCGCCCGCCCTGCACAACGCCAATCTAGGCGACCGGTCGCCCGCCTGTCCGCACTCAGCGCGCCCGAAATTCCCCGGCCCGCCCGGCGGGACGGCTCACCGGTCACCCCTTGGTGACGGCCGCCTTCTCGACGGTGACCGCCGTCTTCGGGGGCCCGTCCGCTCCGCCGCCGGTGACCCCGCCCTTGGCGATCTTCTCCACCGTCTTCAGGCCGTCGGCGTCCATCTTCCCGAACGGCGTGTAGCTGGGCGGCAGTTTGGTGTCCTTGTAGACGAGGAAGAACTGGCTGCCGCCGCTGTTGGGCTGTCCGGTGTTGGCCATCGCCACCGTCCCCGGCGGGTAGGTCACGGTCCCGTCGGCGCCCGCCTTGCCCAGCGCGGTCAGATTCTCGTCGGGGACGTTGTAGCCGGGGCCGCCGGACCCGTCGCCCTTGGGGTCGCCGCACTGGAGGACGAAGATGCCGTCCGTGGTCAGCCGGTGGCACTTCGTCCCATTGAAGTACCCCTTGCCCGAGAGTGCCTTGAACGAGTTCACGGTGCGCGGGGTCTTCCCCGCCTCCATCGCGATCTTGATCGGGCCCTGGTTGGTGGTGAGCGTCATCGAGTACGCCGCCTTTTTGTCGATCGACATGGCGGGCTCGGGGCTCTTGGACTCGGACGGCGCGGGGCTGGCGGACTCGCCGGCCTGCGCGACCGTGTCCCCCTCCTTCTTGGCGTCGTCGTCGCCCGGGAGCGCGCCGGTCGCGAAGGCGGTCACTCCGGCCGCCAGCACCACCGCGAGCACCGCCGCGCCCACCGTGATCTGCTGCTTCTTCTTGCGGGACTGTGCCCTGCGCTGCTGCTGGCGCTCGAACTTCTCCCTGGCGAGCTGCCGCCGCCGCTGATCGCTGGTGACCACCGGGTCTTCTCCCTCATCCCTCTGCGTTGTGCGTCGCGTGTGCCCGTACCGTATACGGGTTGGCTGTGGACGTAGCAGCGCCGGTAGGCTCTGATCTGCTGCAATCCGGAACTCCGCCGAAATCCGGGACAGGGCTCGCGCCAGTCACCGCCACCACATCCGAGGACGATCGTGCTTATTGCCGGGTTCCCCGCCGGGGCCTGGGGGACCAATTGTTATCTGGTCGCCCCCGCCGCGGGCGAGGAGTGCGTGATCATCGACCCGGGCCATCAGGCCGCCGACGGCGTCGCCGAAGCGGTCCGCAAGCACCGCCTCAAGCCGGTCGCCGTCGTTCTCACCCATGGCCACATCGACCATGTCGCCTCGGTGGTGCCGGTCTGCGGAGCCCATGACGTACCCGCGTGGATTCACCCCGCCGACCGGTACATGATGAGCGACCCGGAGAAGGCGCTGGGACGCTCCTTCGGCGCTCAGCTCATGGGCGAGCTGACCGTGGGGGAGCCGTCCGACGTGCGTGAGCTGACCGACGGCGCCCGGCTGGAACTGGCCGGTCTGGAGCTGACCGTGTCGCACGCGCCCGGCCATACCAAGGGGTCGGTGACCTTCGGGATGCCCGAGGCGGAGGACATTCCTCCGGTGTTCTTCTCGGGCGATCTCCTCTTCGCCGGCTCCATCGGACGCACCGACCTGCCCGGCGGCGACCACACCGAGATGCTCCAGTCGCTGGCCCGTGTGTGCCTGCCGCTGGACGACTCGACCGTGGTGCTCTCGGGCCACGGGCCCCAGACGACCATCGGCCGTGAGCGTGTGAGCAACCCCTATCTGAGGGACCTCGCCTCCGGCTCCGGGAGCACGGACGCTCCCCGACGAGGAATGTGACGAGAAAGACGCTGTGAGCACCTTTCAGGCCCCTCGGGGCACCTATGATCTTCTGCCGCCCGATTCCGCCGCCTTTCTGGCGGTACGCGAGGCGATATCCGCTCCCCTGAGGAACGCCGGCTACGGCTACATAGAGACGCCCGGCTTCGAGAACGCCGAACTCTTCGCCCGGGGCGTCGGCGAGTCCACCGACATCGTGACCAAGGAGATGTACGCCTTCGAGACCAAGGGCGGCAGCCGGCTCGCGCTGCGCCCCGAGGGCACCGCCTCCGTCCTGCGCGCGGCGCTGGAGGCCAGCCTCCACAAGCAGGGCGTCCTCCCCGTCAAGCTCTGGTACTCGGGCTCGTACTACCGCTACGAGAAGCCCCAGAAGGGCCGCTACCGGCACTTCTCACAGGTCGGCGCCGAGGCCATAGGAGCCGAGGACCCGGCGCTCGACGCCGAGCTGATCATCCTGGCCGACCGGGCCTACCGCTCCCTGGGACTGCGCGGCTTCCGCCTCCTGCTGAACTCCCTCGGCGACCGGGAGTGCCGCCCGGTCTACCGCGAGGTGCTCCAGGAGTTCCTGCGCGGCCTCGACCTGGACGAGGAGACCCGCCGCCGGATCGAGATCAACCCGCTGCGGGTCCTCGACGACAAGCGCGCCGAGGTCCGGCGGCAACTGACCGGCGCGCCCTCGCTCCGCGAGCACCTGTGCGACGCCTGCCGTGCGTACCACCAAGAGGTGCGCGAACTGCTCACCGAGGCGGGCGTCCCCTTCGAGGACGACGAGAAGCTGGTGCGCGGCCTGGACTACTACACCCGGACGACCTTCGAGTTCGTCCACGACGCCCTGGGCTCGCAGTCCGCGGTGGGCGGCGGCGGGCGCTACGACGGCCTCTCCGAGATGCTCGGCGGCCCCTCGCTGCCGTCGGTGGGCTGGGCACTGGGCGTGGACCGCACGGTGCTGGCCCTGCGGGCGGAGGGCGTCGAACTGGACCTCCCCGCCCCCGTCGGGGTGTTCGCGGTGCCGCTGGGCGCCGAGGCCCGCCGGGTGCTGTTCGGTGTCGTCACCCGGCTGCGGGACGCGGGTGTCGCCACGGACTTCGCGTACGGCGGCCGTGGCCTCAAGGGCGCGATGAAGGTGGCCAACCGCAGCGGCGCGCGGTACGCGCTCGTGGCCGGCGAACGGGATCTCGCCGACGGGCTCGTCCAGCTGAAGGACATGGAGTCCGGCGAGCAGAAGCCGGTTCCGCTGGCGGATGTGGTCGGCGAGCTGCGCGCCCGGCTGGGCTGACCCGACCGGTGCGCACACCCGGCCCCGGGTGCCGTCCCGCCCCCGTCAACCCGCTGTCCACCGCTCACACCGGGGAGTGAAGCCGACGCCGCCGCCCGCCGCGGGTGCGGCAGAATGGCCGTGCCCGAGCAGTGCCACCGAGTGATGGAACGGCGATATGACGACAGCAGCGGTAGACGACGTGTCCTCCGGCGAGCGGGTGGACGGGGACGGCTCCCGGGGCGCGATCGGCGGCAGCCGGCCCCTCGCCTGGCTGCTGGTGATCACGGGCGCGGCCGGTCTGCTGGCCTCCTGGGTGATCACGCTCGACAAGTTCAAGCTGCTGGAGGACCCCTCCTTCACCCCGGGGTGCAGCCTCAACCCGGTGGTCTCCTGCGGCAACATCATGAAGAGCGACCAGGCGCAGGTCTTCGGGTTCCCGAACCCGATGATGGGTCTGGTCGCCTTCTCCATGGTGATCGCCATCGGTGTCGGCCTGCTGGCGGGCGCCCGCTACAAGCGCTGGTACTGGCTGGGGCTGAACGCGGGCTCCGCGCTCGGCGCCGGCTTCTGCATGTGGCTGATGTACCAGTCGCTGTACAACATCAACTCCCTCTGCCTGTGGTGCTCGCTGGCCTGGGTCGCCACGATCGTGATGTTCTGCTACGTCACGGTCCACAATGTCCGGCACCGGGTCATCAGGCTCCCCGAGGGCCCGCGCGGACTCCTCCTCGAATTCCACTGGCTCCCCCCGGTGCTCTGGATCGGCATCATCGGCATGCTGATCCTCACGCGCTGGTGGGACTTCTGGATCAGCTGAGAACCCACGGCCCGCCGCACGGCCCCCGGAGCACCCGCTCCGGGGGCACTGTCAGTGGGCTGGCTTAGGCTTCGGAGCGTGGAGCCCGACCTTTTCACCGCAGCCGCCGAAGCCCGCCAGGAGCAGGACCCGTCCAGCAGCCCCCTGGCCGTCCGGATGCGCCCGCGCACCCTGGACGAGGTCGTCGGCCAGCGCCATCTGCTCAAACCCGGCTCACCGCTGCGCCGGCTGGTCGGCGAGGGGGCCGGAGGCCCGGCCGGCGCCTCCTCGGTGATCCTCTGGGGTCCCCCCGGGATCGGCAAGACCACCCTCGCGTATGTCGTCTCCAAGGCGACCAACAAACGCTTCGTCGAACTCTCCGCGATCACCGCGGGCGTCAAGGAGGTCCGGGCGGTCATCGAGGGCGCCCGCCGGGCCGCCGGCGGCTTCGGCAAGGAGACCGTCCTCTTCCTCGACGAGATCCACCGCTTCTCCAAGGCCCAGCAGGACTCCCTGCTCCCCGCCGTGGAGAACCGCTGGGTCACCCTGATCGCCGCCACCACCGAGAACCCCTACTTCTCGGTGATCTCCCCGCTGCTCTCCCGCTCGCTGCTGCTGACCCTGGAATCCCTCACCGACGACGACCTCCGGGGGCTGATGCGCCGGGCGCTCACCGAGGAGCGGGGCCTCGGCGGCGCGGTCGCCCTGTCCGATGACGCCGAGGCGCATCTGCTGCGGATCGCCGGCGGTGACGCCCGCCGGGCGCTGACCGCCCTGGAAGCCGCGGCGGGCGCCGCGCTCGACAAGGGCGAGCGGGAGATCTCCCTCGAAACGGTGGAGGAGACCGTCGACCGCGCGGCGGTCGCCTACGACCGCGACGGCGACCAGCACTACGACGTGGCGAGCGCCCTGATCAAATCCATTCGCGGCTCGGACGTGGACGCGGCCCTGCACTATCTGGCCCGCATGATCGAGGCGGGGGAGGACCCCCGTTTCATCGCCCGCCGGCTCATGATCTCGGCGAGCGAGGACATCGGCCTCGCCGACCCGGCCGCCCTGCCCACCGCGGTCGCCGCGGCCCAGGCCGTGGCGATGATCGGTTTTCCGGAGGCCGCCCTCACCCTGAGCCACGCCACCATCGCCCTGGCCCTGGCGCCCAAGTCGAACACGGCCACCACCGCCATAGGCGCGGCCCTCGCCGATGTGCGCGCGGGTCTCGCCGGCCCCGTCCCGGCGCATCTGCGGGACGGCCACTACAAGGGCGCGGCCAAGCTCGGCCACGCCCGGGGCTATGTCTATCCGCACGATGTGCCCGGCGCCATCGCGGCCCAGCAGTACGCCCCGGACGCCGTCCACGGCAAGCGCTACTACGAACCCACGCGCTACGGCGCCGAGGCGCGGTACGCGGATGTCGTGGAGAAGGTCAGGGAGCGGCTCGGCCGGTCCGGTCCGGCCGGCGAGCCGACGGGGTGAGCGGACGGCCTCAGTGCGCGGCGGCCTCGAAGAGGGTGTGCATCGCCCGGCGCAGCCCGGTGATGTCCCGCACCGGCTCGGGGAAGTCGAACCGCGCATCGAAGCACTGCTCCCCGACGAACCGGACCCGCAGCCCGAAGCGGTCCAGCGCCAGGGGCACCGCCCGCAGCCGCTTGCCGTCCGGGCCCAGCGTGTCGTCGGCGCGCTCGCCGAGCAGCGCGCACAGCTCCTGGAGCTGCTCGCCGTGGGCGGAGTGCAGATGCTGGAGCAG
The DNA here is from genome assembly GCF_053594535.1 of Streptomyces sp. NPDC001889. Lineage (NCBI taxonomy): Bacteria > Bacillati > Actinomycetota > Actinomycetes > Kitasatosporales > Streptomycetaceae > Streptomyces > Streptomyces sp. NPDC001889. The sequence continues at coordinate 20,095 of NZ_JBSFER010000047.1, read as the reverse complement.
CTCGGTCTCATGAGCGACCAGCGGGTCGACCAGGGCCCGGGCGAAGTCCTCGGCCTCGACGTCGGTGGCGCCCCACAGATCGTCCACGTACAGCTCGCCCACCTCCAGGCGGATCATCATCGAGCCCGGCTCGGCGACGCCCGGGGCGCAGGTCAGCCAGCCGGAGACCCAGGCCCGGCCGCGGATGCGGTGGGGCACCGACACGGGTGCCACATCCGTCAGCTCCAGCACGGCGGACAGCTCGTCGTCGTGGGCGTGGGTGGCGGCCCGTACGGCCGGTGAGTCCGCGGGGAAGAGCAGAAAGACCTCCCCGTCCGGGCCGATCACCCGGGCCTGCGGTGTCAGCTGGTCCGGGCGGACGGTCTCCACGCCGGGAATCAGCAGTACCGCGGAGCATGTACTCTGTACGAGAGTTCGTGTGCGTTCGGCTGCTGACGGCATCCGATCGATTTCAAGCCCGCTGGGACGCGGCTGACCATGAGCTGATCGGACCTCCGTCGCCTCGACGCTCTGCTGAGCAGCGTCGGCTTCTTCTGCGCTGTCCGTGACGCGTTTGGTGTTCCCAGGGCGAGACATGCGATCTCCTTGAGTAAGGTGAGCCTAACCTAACCTACAACGGAGGTCTGGAGAACGTGCCTAACCAGTCGCGTCCCAAGGTCAAGAAGTCTCGCGCGCTCGGCATCGCGCTGACGCCGAAGGCTGTCAAGTACTTCGAGGCCCGTCCCTACCCGCCGGGCGAGCACGGCCGTGGGCGCAAGCAGAACTCGGACTACAAGGTCCGTCTGCTGGAGAAGCAGCGCCTGCGCGCCCAGTACGACATCAGCGAGCGCCAGATGGCCCGCGCCTACGACCGCGCCCGCAAGGCCGAGGGCAAGACCGGCGAGGCCCTGGTCATCGAGCTGGAGCGTCGCCTCGACGCCCTGGTCCTGCGTTCGGGCATCGCCCGCACCATCTACCAGGCCCGCCAGATGGTCGTCCACGGCCACATCGAGGTCAACGGCGGCAAGGTCGACAAGCCGTCCTTCCGCGTCCGTCCCGACGACGTCGTGATGGTCCGCGAGCGCTCCCGCGAGAAGCCGCTGTTCCAGGTCGCCCGTGAGGGTGGCTTCGCCGCCGACGGCGAGACCCCGCGCTACCTCCAGGTGAACCTGAAGGCCCTGGCCTTCCGCCTGGACCGCGACCCGAACCGCAAGGAAGTCCCCGTGATCTGCGACGAGCAGCTCGTCGTCGAGTACTACGCCCGCTGATCCGGGCGCGGTACGACATCGCGCTTCAGCCCGCCGCCTCCCCCGCCCCTCGTGGCCGGGGAGCCGGCGGGCTCTCGCGTCTGCGGGCCGGGATATCCGGTTCGGCGCGCCACCCCGGGCGCGATAGGCTCGGGAGACAATTTCTCACTTGTCCAGCGACAAGAACCAGCGACTAGCAGGGAGCGGTGCGGCGTGACCGGTGGAGAGGTTGCCGGGATACTGGTGGCCGTGTTCTGGGCGATCCTCGTCTCCTTCCTGGCCGTGGTGCTGGCGAGGCTGGCGCAGACGCTCAAGGCGACCACCCGGCTGGTGACAGAGGTGACCGAGCAGGCAGTGCCCCTGCTCTCGGACGCGTCCGCGACCGTGCGCTCCGCGCAGACCCAGCTCGACCGGGTCGACGCGATCGCCACCGACGTCCAGGAAGTCACCTCCAACGCCTCCGCTCTCTCCACGACCGTCGCCTCCACCTTCGGAGGCCCGCTGGTCAAGGTCGCCGCCTTCGGGTACGGCGTGCGCCGGGCGATGAGCCGAAAGAGCGACGACGCCCCCCGGGAGCGGGAGCGCACCGGCCGCACGGTGATCGTCGGCCGCTCGGTGCCGTCCGCCCGCGGCGGACGCGCCCGCTGGGGCAGGAAAGGCTGACACACCATGTTCCGCCGTACCTTCTGGTTCACCGCGGGCGCAGCCGCCGGTGTGTGGGCCACCACCAAGGTCAACCGGAAGATCCAGCAGCTGACCCCCGAGAGCCTCGCGGCACAAGCCGCGAACAAGGCCATCGACGCAGGTCACAAGCTCAAGGACTTCGCCATCGACGTCCGGGCGGGAATGCTCCAGCGCGAGGAGGAGTTGGGTGAGGTGCTCGGTACGAACACCCCGCCCGACCCGGAACTGCCCGCGCAGCGCCGCCCCGCGATCGGCCGCGGCGCCCGCGCCCACGACACGCACTCCCACCACTCGTACAACCGGAATGAGGACCACTGATGGAGTCGGCTGAAATCCGCCGCCGCTGGCTGAGCTTCTTCGAGGAGCGCGGGCACACCGTCGTCCCTTCGGCGTCGCTCATCGCGGACGACCCGACTCTGCTGCTGGTCCCCGCGGGCATGGTCCCCTTCAAGCCCTACTTCCTGGGTGAGGCCAAGCCGCCGTCCCCGCGCGCCACCAGCGTGCAGAAGTGCGTCCGCACCCCGGACATCGAAGAGGTCGGCAAGACCACCCGCCACGGCACCTTCTTCCAGATGTGCGGCAACTTCTCCTTCGGCGACTACTTCAAGGAAGGCGCCATCAAGCTCGCCTGGGAGCTGCTCACCAGCTCCGTGGCGGACGGTGGCTACGGCCTGGACCCCGAGCGTCTGTGGATCACGGTCTACCAGGAGGACGACGAGGCCGAGCGGATCTGGCGCGATGTCGTCGGCGTGCCCGCCGAGCGCATCCAGCGCCTGGGCATGGGCCCCAACTTCTGGTCCATGGGCGTCCCCGGGCCGTGCGGCCCCTGCTCGGAGATCAACTACGACCGGGGCCCCGAGTTCGGCGAGGAGGGCGGCCCCGCCGTCAACGACGAGCGCTATGTGGAGATCTGGAACCTGGTCTTCATGCAGTACGAGCGCGGCCCCGGCGAGGGCAAGGAGGACTTCCCGATCCTCGGGGAGCTGCCCTCCAAGAACATCGACACCGGCCTCGGTCTCGAACGTCTCGCCATGATCCTCCAGGACGTGCACAACATGTACGAGACGGACACCCTCCGTGTCGTCATGGACAAGGCCACCGAGCTGACCGGGGTGCGCTACGGCGCCGGCCACGAGACCGATGTCTCCCTGCGCGTGGTCGCCGACCACATCCGCACCTCCGTGATGCTGATCGGCGACGGCGTCACCCCCGGCAACGAGGGCCGCGGCTATGTGCTGCGCCGCATCATGCGCCGCGCCATCCGCAACATGCGGCTGATGGGCGCCACCGGGCCGGTCGTCGCCGCCCTCGCCGATGTCGTCATCACCACCATGGGCGAGCAGTACCCCGAACTGATCACCGACCGCGGCCGCATCGAGGCCGTGGCGCTGGCCGAGGAGGCCCGCTTCCTCAAGACCCTCAACGCCGGCACCAATGTCCTCGACGGGGCCATCACCGAGACCAAGTCCGGTGGCGGCACCGTGCTCGCCGGCGACAAGGCCTTCCTGCTCCACGACACCTGGGGCTTCCCCATCGATCTCACCTTGGAGATCGCCGCCGAGCAGGGCCTGAGCGTCGACGAGGACGGCTTCCGCCGTCTGATGAAGGAACAGCGCGCCAAGGCCAAGGCCGACGCCAAGGCCAAGAAGACCGGCCACGCCGACCTCTCCGCCTACCGCGAGGTCGCCGACACCGCCGGCACCACCGAGTTCACCGGCTACACCGCCACCGAGGGCGAGTCGACCATCGTCGGTCTGCTGGTCGACGGCGTCCCGTCGCCCGCCGCCACCGAGGGCGACGAGATCGAGGTCGTCCTCGACCGCACCCCCTTCTACGCCGAGGGCGGCGGCCAGCTCGCCGACCAGGGCCGGATCAAGCTCGGCTCCGGCGCCGTCATCCAGGTGCGCGATGTCCAGCAGCCGGTCCCCGGTGTCTCCGTGCACAAGGGATCGGTGCAGGTCGGCGAGGTCACCGTCGGCTCCGTGGCCTATGCCGCGATCGACACCAAGCGCCGCCGGGCCATCGCCCGCGCCCACAGCGCCACCCATCTGACCCACCAGGCGCTGCGTGACGCCCTCGGCCCGACCGCCGCCCAGGCCGGTTCGGAGAACTCCCCGGGCCGCTTCCGCTTCGACTTCGGCGCCCCCTCCGCCGTACCCGGCACGGTGCTCACCGATGTCGAGCAGCGGATCAACGAGGTCCTCTCCCGCGAGCTGGACGTCCAGGCCGAGGTCATGTCGATCGACGACGCCAAGAAGCAGGGCGCCATCGCCGAGTTCGGCGAGAAGTACGGCGAGCGGGTCCGGGTCGTCACCATCGGCGACTTCTCCAAGGAGCTGTGCGGCGGCACCCATGTCCACAACACCGCCCAGCTGGGTCTGGTGAAGCTGCTCGGCGAGTCCTCGATCGGCTCCGGTGTGCGCCGGATCGAGGCCCTCGTGGGCGTGGACGCCTACCACTTCCTCGCCCGGGAGCACACGGTCGTCGCCCAGCTCCAGGAGCTGGTCAAGGGCCGTCCCGAGGAGCTGCCGGAGAAGATCTCCGGCATGCTCGCCAAGCTGAAGGACGCCGAGAAGGAGATCGAGCGGTTCCGCGCGGAGAAGGTCCTCCAGGCCGCCGCCGGGCTCGCCCGGGACGCCCGGGACGTCCACGGGACCGCCCTGGTCACCGGGCGGGTCCCGGACGGCACCTCCGCCGACGACCTGCGCAGGCTCGTGCTCGATGTCCGCGGCCGCATCCCCGGCGACCGGCCGGCCGTGGTGGCCCTGTTCACCGTCGCCTCGGGCCGTCCGCTGACCGTCATCGCCACCAACGAGGCCGCCCGTGAGCGCGGTCTCAAGGCCGGTGACCTGGTGCGCGCCGCCGCCAAGACCCTCGGTGGCGGCGGCGGCGGCAAGCCGGACGTCGCCCAGGGCGGCGGCCAGAACCCCGACGCCGTCGACGAGGCCGTCGCCGCGGTCGAGCGTCTGGTGGCCGAAGCCAGGTGAGGCGCGGACGCCGGATCGCGCTCGACGTCGGGGACGCCCGGATCGGGGTCGCCTCGTGCGACCCCGACGGGGTCCTCGCCACCCCGGTGGAGACCGTGCCGGGACGCGATGTCCCGGCCGCCCACCGGCGGCTGCGGCAGATCGTCGAGGAGTACGAACCCATCGAGGTGGTCGTCGGGCTGCCCCGCTCGCTCAACGGCGGCGAGGGCCCGGCCGCGGTGAAGATCCGCGCGTTCACCCAGGAACTGGCCCGGGGCATCGCCCCGGTGCCGGTCCGGCTGGTGGACGAGAGGATGACCACAGTCACCGCCGCACAGGGACTCCGCGCCTCGGGCGTGAAGTCCAGAAAAGGTCGCTCTGTGATCGACCAGGCTGCCGCTGTGGTGATCCTTCAGAACGCTCTGGAGTCCGAGCGGACATCGGGGGCACCCCCCGGCGAGTCCGTCGAAGTGGTTGTCTGATCGCGATACGGTAACGTTCCGCGCGATGCGGCGGCGTTCGAACAGCCGCCGCACAACGTAGAGGCGGACCGTCCGGCCCCCTCGCGGCTGTTTGGGGAACGATGACTGAATATGGACGGGGCCCAGGCCCCGCACCGTGGCATCCGGAGGACCCGTTGTACGGGGACCAGGGGTGGACAGGTCACCAGGACCCCGCGCAGCGGACGGCGCCCTACGGAGCCGAGCAGCAGCACCAGCCGCAGCAGCCCCAGCAGTCGTACGAGAGCGGGTACCAGCAGCAGTACCCGCGGCAGGACGGGCAGGGCTACGGGGAGCAGGGATACCCCGCCGGTCAGCACCAGGACGGCCACTCCTACGGAGAACAGCAGTACGCCGCCCCCGGGCAGTACCCGGACCAGCAGCAGTACCCGAATCCGCAGCAGCCGTACCAGGACCACTCGTACGCGGAACAGCAGCAGCAGTACGCCGCCGGGGCGTGGGACGCCGGGCAGCAGACCCGGATGGCCTACGACCCGGCCCAGGCCGCGGAGCCGTACGCCGGGCAGACACCCGATCTGTACGGGACACCCGACGCCTATCCGCCGCCCGAGCCGCCCGGCCGCCGCGCCCCGAAGGCGCCCGAGCCCGGCCCCGGCGCCGAGCACGACTGGGACGCGGACCCCGGCGAGGAGTCCCACCCCTTCTTCACCGGGGATTCCGGTGCCCCCGACGACGCTGGTGACTCCGCCGCCGGCCCCGAACCGGCCGGCTCCCGGCGCGGCAAGGCCGGTGGCGGTGGCGACGCCGGGGACGGACGCGGCGGCCGGACCAGGAAGCCGAAGAAGGGCCGCAACGGCGTCGCCTGTCTGGTGGTCGCCACGGTCCTGGTCGGCGGCCTCGGCGGGGTCTCCTACTTCGGCTACCAGTTCTGGCAGGGCCAGTTCGGCCCGGCCCCCGACTACAGCGGCGCCGGCGCCGGCAGTGTGCAGGTCGAGATCCCCCCGGACTCCGGCGGGGCCGCCATCGGCCGGGTCCTCAAGAAGGCCGGTGTCGTCAAGAGCGTCGACGCCTTCGTCTCCGCGCAGAGCAACAACCCCCAGGGCAATTCCATCCAGGCGGGCGTCTACACCCTGAAGAAGAACATGTCCGCGGCGAGCGCCGTCAAGCTGATGCTCAGCCCGACCAGCCGCAACGCCCTGATCATCCCCGAGGGCAAGCGGAACACCTGGGTGTACGAGAAGATCGACGACCGTCTCCAGCTCGAATCCGGCACCACCGCGAAGGTCGCCGAGGAGCAGGCGAAGAACCTCGGACTCCCCGAGTGGGCCACCGGTCACCCCAACCTCAAGGACCCGCTGGAAGGGTTCCTCTTCCCGGCCAGCTACCCGGTCGCCAAGGGCACCAAGCCGGAGGCCGTGCTGCGGAAGATGGTCGCCCGCGCCACCCAGGAGTACGGCAAGCTCGACCTCGACGCCCAGGCCAAGAAGCTCGACCTCGAAGGGCCGTGGCAGGTCATCACGGTCGCGAGCCTGGTCCAGGCCGAGGGCAAGACCCACGACGACTTCCGGAAGATGGCCGAGGTCATCTACAACCGGCTCAAGCCCGACAACACCGAGACCAACCGGGAGCTCCAGTTCGACTCCGCCTTCAACTATCTGAGAGGGCAGAGCGAGATCAAGATCAGTGAGTCCGAGATCAACACCAATATGGACGTGTACAACACCTACACGAACACGGGTCTCACCCCCGGCCCCATCGGCAATCCGGGTATCGAGGCGCTGGAGGCCTCGCTCGACCCGACCTCCGACGGCTGGATGTACTTCGTGGCCACGGACGGCATGAACAAGACGGAATTCGCCAGGAACCACGACGAATTCGAAGTGCTGAAGGAAAAGTTCAATGACGCCGTCGGATGACCCGAACGACCGGGACGACCGGGACGGGCGGCAGGAGCGGGAGGAGCGGGACCGGCCGGAGACGGCACACCGGGCCGCCGTCCTCGGCTCGCCCATCAAGCACTCCCTCTCCCCGGTGCTGCACCGCGCCGCCCACACCGCGCTGGGCCTCACCGACTGGTCGTACGGCCGCTTCGAGGTGACCGAGGACGGGCTGCCGTCCTTCGTGGAGCGGCTCGGCCCCTCCTGGGCCGGACTGTCGCTGACCATGCCGCTGAAGCGGGCGATCATCCCGCTGCTCGACGAGATCAGCGACACCGCCGCCGCCGTGGAGGCCGTCAACACCGTCGTCCTCACCGGGGACGGCCGCAGACGCGGGGACAACACCGACATCCCCGGAATGATCGCCGCCCTCGCCGAGCGGGGCGTCACCGCCGTCCCCTCGGCCGCCGTCCTCGGCGCCGGCGCCACCGCCTCCTCCGCGCTCGCCGCGCTCGCCCGGATCTGCTCGGGTCCGGTCACCGCCTATGTGCGCTCCGCCGCCCGCGCCGCCGAGATGCGCGGCTGGGGCGAGCGGCTCGGCGTGGAGGTCCGTACCGCCGACTGGGCCGACGCCGCGCAGGCGCTGCGCTTCCCGCTGACCGTGGCCACCACCCCGGCCGGTACCACCGACACCCTCGCCGCCGCCGTGCCCGACCGACCCGGCACCCTCTTCGACGTGCTCTACGACCCCTGGCCCACCGCCCTCGCGGCGGCCTGGTCCGGGCGGGGCGGAGCCGTCGTCGGTGGTCTGGACCTCCTGGTCCACCAGGCGGTGCTCCAGGTGGAGCGGATGACCGGGCACTCCCCGGCACCGCTGGCCGTGATGCGGGCGGCGGGCGAACGGGCCCTCGAATCCCGCCAGTAGCCCGCCGCGCCCCCTCCCCGCGGCGGCACGGCCCGGTCCGGCGGGCGTCCGTCAGCTGGACCGAGGGCGGGGGCACACCGCCGGACATGGGAGGATCACATCAGGCGGGCCAGGGCCGCGCACCCGGTCGCGCCCATGCATGTGGAGGCGCGAGCAGAGGAGCACCGTTGAGCAGGTTGCGTTGGCTGACAGCGGGAGAGTCGCACGGACCCGCACTGGTGGCGACCCTGGAGGGTCTTCCCGCCGGTGTGCCGATCACCACCGACATGGTGGCGGACCACCTCGCCCGGCGGCGCCTCGGCTACGGGCGCGGCGCGCGCATGAAGTTCGAGCGTGACGAGGTCACCTTCATCGGCGGCGTGCGGCACGGCCTGACCATGGGGTCCCCGGTGGCGGTCATGGTCGGCAACACCGAGTGGCCGAAGTGGGAGAAGGTCATGGCGGCCGACCCCGTCGACCCCGACGAGCTGGCGTCGATGGCCCGGAACGCCCCCCTCACCCGGCCCCGTCCCGGCCACGCGGACCTCGCCGGTATGCAGAAGTACTCCCTGGAGGAGGCCCGGCCGATCCTGGAGCGCGCCAGCGCCCGGGAGACCGCCGCCCGGGTGGCCCTCGGCGCGGTGGCCCGCTCCTACCTCAAGGAGACGGCCGGCATCGAGATCGTCTCCCATGTGGTGGAGCTGGCCGGCGCCAAGGCGCCCTACGGCGTCCACCCCACCCCCGCCGATGTGGAGCGGCTGGACGCCGACCCGGTGCGCTGTCTCGACGAGACCGCGAGCCGGGCGATGGTCGCGGAGATCGACCAGGCGCACAAGGACGGCGACACCCTCGGCGGTGTGGTCGAGGTCCTGGCGTACGGAGTCCCCGTCGGCCTCGGCTCGCACGTCCACTGGGACCGGCGGCTCGACGCCCGGCTCGCGGGCGCGCTCATGGGCATCCAGGCCATCAAGGGCGTGGAACTCGGCGACGGCTTCGACCTGGCGCGCGTCCCCGGCTCCCGGGCCCATGACGAGATCGTCGCCACCGACGACGGTCTGCGCCGCACCACCGGCCGCTCCGGAGGCACCGAGGGCGGTATGTCCACCGGTGAGCTGCTGCGGGTCCGTGCCGCGATGAAGCCGATCGCGACCGTGCCCAAGGCGCTGGCAACCGTCGACATCACCACCGGCGAGGCCGCCGCCGCCCACCACCAGCGCTCCGACGTCGCCGCCGTGCCCGCCGCGGGCATCGTCGCGGAGGCCATGGTGGCCCTGGTGCTCGCGGACGCCGTGGCGGAGAAGTTCGGCGGCGACAACGTCTCCGAGACCCGCCGCAACGTCCGCTCCTACCTCGATCATCTGAACATCCGGTGAGCGCCCCGGTGATCGTCCTGGTCGGACCCATGGGCGCGGGCAAGTCGACCGTCGGCGAGCTGCTCGCCGAGCGGCTCGGCGTGCCCTACCGGGACACCGACGCCGATATCGTCGCCGCCCAGGGGCGGGAGATCGCGGACATCTTCGTCGACGACGGCGAGCCCCGCTTCCGCGAGCTGGAGCGCGCGGCCGTACGGGACGCGGTCGCCGCGCACACCGGCGTACTCGCCCTCGGCGGCGGCGCGGTCCTCGACGAGTCGACCCGTGCCCTGCTGAGCGGGCTGCCCGTGGTCTTCCTCTCGCTCGACGTGGAGGAGGCGGTGCGCCGCACCGGCCTGAACCAGGCCCGGCCGCTGCTCGCCGTCAACCCGCGCCGCCAGTGGCGGGAGCTGATGGACGCCCGCCGCCATCTGTACACCGAGGTGGCCCGTGTGGTCGTGGCCACCGATGAACGCACCCCCGAAGAGGTCGCCGACGCGGTCCTCGACGCTTTGGAGCTGAAGGACGAATGACCGAGCAGTCTGTGACCCGTATCCAGGTCGGCGGTACGGAGGGCACCGCGCCGTACGAGGTACTGGTGGGCCGGCAGCTCCTCGGCGAGCTGCCCGGGCTGATCGGTGGCACCGGGGCTCCCACCAGGGTGGCGGTCCTCCACCCGGAGGCCCTGGACGGCACCGGCGAGGCGATCCGCGAGGATCTGGCGGCGCAGGGCTACGAGGTCATCGCCATCCAGCTGCCCAACGCCGAGGAGTCCAAGACCGCCGAGGTCGCCGCGTACTGCTGGAAGGCGCTCGGCCGGACCGGCTTCACCCGCAGCGATGTGATCATCGGGGTCGGCGGCGGCGCCACTACCGACCTCGCGGGCTTCGTCGCGGCCACCTGGCTGCGCGGGGTGCGCTGGATCGCGGTGCCCACGACCGTCCTCGGCATGGTGGACGCGGCGGTCGGCGGCAAGACCGGGATCAACACCGCCGAGGGCAAGAACCTCGTCGGCGCGTTCCACCCGCCCGCCGGTGTCCTCTGCGACCTGGCCGCGCTCGACTCGCTGCCGGTCAACGACTACGTCAGCGGTCTGGCCGAGATCATCAAGGCCGGTTTCATCGCGGACCCCGTGATCCTGGAGCTGGTGGAGGCCGACCCGGCGGGGGCCCGCACCCCGCAGGGGCAGCACACCGCCGAGCTGATCGAGCGCTCCATCCGGGTCAAGGCGGAGGTCGTCTCCGGCGACCTCAAGGAGTCCGGCCGGCGCGAGATCCTCAACTACGGCCACACCCTCGCCCACGCCATCGAGAAGAACGAGCGGTACAAGTGGCGCCACGGCGCCGCCGTCTCCGTCGGCATGGTCTTCGCCGCAGAGCTGGGCCGGCTGGCGGGCCGGCTGGACGACGCCACCGCCGACCGGCACCGCGCGGTGCTGGAGTCCGTGGGGCTGCCGCTGACCTACCGGGGCGACCAGTGGCCCAAGCTGCTGGAGACCATGAAGGTCGACAAGAAGTCGCGGGGCAATCTGCTGCGCTTCATCGTCCTGGACGGCCTCGGCAGGCCCACGGTGCTGGAGGGCCCCGACCCGGCCGTCCTGCTCGCCGCCTACGGGGAGGTCTCGGCGTGAGCCGCCGGGTGCTGGTCCTCAACGGCCCCAACCTGGGGCGGCTCGGCTCCCGTGAGCCCGATGTCTACGGCGCGACCTCGTACGCCGGTCTGGTGGAGACCTGCCGGGCGCTCGGCGCGGAGCTGGGCTTCGATGTGGACGTCCGCGAGACCAACGACGAGGGCGAGCTGATCCGCTGGCTCCACGAGGCGGCCGACGGCTCGATCCCCGTGGTCCTGAACCCCGGCGCCTTCACCCACTACTCGTACGGGATGCGGGACGCCGCCGCCCAGCGCACCGCGCCCCTGATCGAGGTGCACATCTCCAACCCGTACACCCGGGAGACCTTCCGGCACACCTCGGTGGTCGCCGCCGTCGCCAGCGCCACCATCGCGGGCTTCGGCGTCGGCTCCTACCGGCTGGCGCTGCGCGCGCTCGCCGAGGAACTCTCCGTCTGACCGGGTCCGGCTGACCGGGGCCTCTGCGGCCGGGTCTCGTGCGGCCGGGGCCGGTGCGGTCGGTGCTCGTGCGGCCGGGGCCGGTGCGGTCGGTGCTCGTGCGGTCGGTGCTCGTGTGGCCGGGGCCGGTGCGGCCGGTGCGGCCCGGGAATTGCCCGGCCGCGCGGGGCACTTCGGGCCGCGCCCGGCCGTTCATCCGGTGACGGCCCCGGGCTCCGGAAGGAAGATTCACCACCCCTCCCGGGGGTACCTTTCGATGGCGGCGCCCGCCGGGCCTCCGCCACACAGCGTCAGTCGCACGAGAGATACGGAGTGGCACCGGATGCAGCACGCAGTGGGGGCACCACTGCCGGGGCCCCAGGGACCGGGGCAGGGGCAGCCCGGCTGGACACACGGCGCCCACCCCGGGCAGCCCCCTGTGCCCCCGCCGCCCCGGACACCGCCCCCGCCGCCCGCCGGGACCCCGCACCCCGGCGCGCCGCCGCCCGCCCCCGGCTGGACCCCGGCCCCGCCCTGCCCGCCGGGCTCCGCCGCGCCGCGCGGCCTCACCGGCCAGGTGCAGCTGCCCCCCGGCGGTCCCGTGCCGCTGCCCGAGCACTCCCCGGCCGACAGCGGTGTCTCCACCGCGACCCTCGCCGTCCTCCTCATCGGCCCCGCCGGCGCCGGGAAGACCACCGTGGCCCGCCACTGGGCGAGCCGCCGCCGGGTCCCCACCGCCCACATCAGCCTCGACGATGTCCGCGAATGGGTCCGCTCCGGTTTCGCCAACCCCCAGTCGGGGTGGAACGAGCACTCCGAGGCCCAGTACCGCCTGGCCCGCCGCACCTGCGGCTTCTCCGCCCGCAACTTCCTCGCCAACGGCATCTCCTGCATCCTCGACGACGCCGTCTTCCCGGACTGGCCCGTTGTCGGCCTCGGCGGCTGGAAGCGCCATGTGGGCCCCGGGCTGCTGCCCGTCGTCCTCCTCCCCGGCCTGGAGATCGTCCTGGAGCGCAACGCCGCGCGCAGCGGCAACCGCCGCCTCGGCGACGAGGAGGTGGCGACCATCCACGGCCGCATGGCCGGCTGGTACGGCTCGGGCCTCCCGATCATCGACAACTCGAAGTACGACGTGGAGACCACCGCCCGCGCGCTGGACGACGCGCTCTCCCGCTCCGTCGCCAGCCCGCCGAGCTGGTAGTCCCCGGTCCCGCGCACCGGCGCACCGCCGGAGGCCGCACCCCGGTCGGACGCGCTGGCCGGGCCGAGCCGCCGCCCCGCTCGTACGATCGGGGCATGTCTGAGGTGTATGGGGTCCGCCGCGACCGGCTGCGTGACCGGTGCGCGGCCACCGGCAGCGCCGGGGCCCTCGTCTCCCGGCCCGCCAATGTGCGCTATCTCGCCGGTGGCGCTCCGCCCGGGGCCGTCCTGCTGCTCGGACCCGCCGAGGACACCCTGCTCTGCCCCCGCGCCCCCACCGGCGACCCCTCCGACGGGCGGCTCGACGAGCGGCTGCGGCTGACCGTGCTGCCCACCTGCACCGGGGACCCCGCCGTCGCCGCGGCGGAGCTGGCCCGCACGGCGGGCGAGGCGTCCCTCGCGGTGGAGGAGCACCACCTCACCGTCGCCCGGCACCGCGCGCTCCGCTCCGTAGCGCCCCGGCTCCACCTCGCCGATCTGGGGCTCGCCGTCGAGCAGCAGCGGATCGTGAAGGACGAGGAGGAGATCGCCTGTCTGCGGATCGCCGCCGAGATCACCGATCAGGCCCTCGGCGAGCTGCTCGAATCGATCCTCGTCGGCCGCACCGAGCGCCATCTCGCCCTGGAGCTGGAGCGCCGGCTCATCGACCACGGGGCCGACGGCCCCGCCTTCCCCACCTCGGTCGCCACCGGCCCCAACTCCGGCCGCCGGGCGCACCACCCCACCGACCGCCGGGTCGAGGAGGGGGATTTTCTCTCCGTCTGCGTCGGCGCCGACTACCGCGGCTACCGCTGTGAGATCGGCCGTACCTTTGTGATCGGCACATCTCCGGCCGAGTGGCAGATCGAGCTGTACGACCTGGTCTTCGCCGCCCAGCGGGCCGCTCGGGAGGCCCTCGTACCGGGCGTGGCCTACCGGGACGTGGACCTCGCGGCCCGCCAGATCCTGAGCGCGGCGGGCCACGGCGAGGGCCTGGCACCGCTCACCGGGCACGGCGTGGGGCTCGAAATCAACGAGGACCCGCAGTTGGCCCCGGCGGCCATGGGTAAACTGGACGCTTGCGTGCCGGTCACCGTCGAACCGGGGGTCCACCTTCCGGGCCGGGGCGGTGTCCGGATCGATGACACGCTCGTCGTGCGCCAGGAGGCGGACGGCGGACCCGAGCTACTCACCATCACGACCAAGGAGCTGCTCGCGCTCTAGCGCGTACCGCCGCAGCACCCCGGTCGTCCACCAGCGTCAGTCCAGGAGATTCCGCAACCGTGGCTTCCACGAACGACCTCAAGAACGGCATGGTGCTCAAGCTCGACAACGACCAGCTCTGGTCCGTCGTCGAGTTCCAGCACGTCAAGCCCGGCAAGGGCCCGGCCTTTGTGCGCACCAAGCTCAAGAACGTGCTCTCCGGCAAGATCGTCGACAAGACGTTCAACGCCGGCGTGAAGGTCGAGACGGCCACCGTCGACCGCCGTGACATGCAGTTCTCGTACATGGACGGCGACTACTTCGTCTTCATGGACATGCAGACGTACGACCAGCTGCATGTCGCGCGCCCCGCCGTCGGCGACGCCGCGAACTTCCTGATCGAGGGCTTCACCGCCACCGTCGCCACGCACGAGGGCGAGGTGCTCTACGTCGAGCTGCCCGCCGCCGTCGAGCTGGTCATCTCGGAGACCGAGCCCGGTGTCCAGGGCGACCGCTCCACCGGTGGCACCAAGCCCGCGACGCTGGAGACCGGCTACACCGTGCAGGTCCCCCTCTTCATCACCACCGGTGAGAAGATCAAGGTCGACACGCGCTCCGGTGACTACCTCAGCCGGGTGAACAGCTAACCGTGGCCGCCCGCAACAAGGCCCGTAAGCGCGCCTTCCAGATCCTCTTCGAGGCCGACCAGCGCGGTACGAGCGTGCAGACGGTCCTCGCGGACTGGATTCGGCACTCACGGACCGACACCCGGCAGCCTCCGGTCACCGAGTACACCATGGAGCTGGTCGAGGGGTACGCGCAGTACGCGACCCGTATCGACGAGCTGATCTCCACCTACGCGGTGGACTGGGAGCTCGACCGGATGCCCGTCGTGGACCGGAACATCATCCGCCTCAGCACCTATGAGCTGGTGTGGGTGGACGGCACCCCGGACGCCGTGGTGATCGACGAGGCGGTGGGGCTCGCCAAGGAGTTCTCCACCGAGGAGTCCCCCTCGTTCATCAACGGCATGCTCGGCCGCTTCAAGGAGCTGAAGCCGAACCTGCGCCGCGACTGAAGCGCGGCGGACCAGCCGCTCCGGCCCGGTGTGGACGACGATCGCCGTCGTCCGCGCCGGGCCCGGCGCGTTCTCGGGCCGGACGCGTTCTCGGGCCGGGCGCGGGCGCCGGTACGCGTGTGTCCGGGCGTCCGGGGCGTCCGGTGCGGGAGACCCCCGGGTGGGGGAGGGGCCGGGAATTCTCCGCGGCCGGTGGTTCCGCCCCGGTGGGGCCCGCCGGCCCATTGCTCCGAATGGGTGGCGGGGGCCGCGCGGGCGGCTCGCGCGGCTGTCCCGGGACCGGCCGCGCGCTCCCCGGTCCGTACCCGCCTCCGCCTGTCCGGCGATCGGGTCCTGCCGCCGCCCTACGGCCTCGGCGGGCCCGGAAGGGGCACGGGGGGCCGGAGGGGCGCCCGGGGCTTCAGCGAGGCCGTTGAACGGCTCTCCGCAGGCTCTGCGGGCCTGCGCCCGGGACCGGGTCGGTCCGTGCCCGGGCCTGCGCCCCGGACCGGCCCCGGGCAGCCGACAGGGATGACCCGGCGCGGTACGGGGTAAGCACCGGGGGCGGGCCCGCTTCTCGCGGACCCGCCCCCGATGTGACGTTTCTCCTCAGGCCTCCGATAGCGGAGACCTCCGGTGCCGGAGTCCTCCCGGCCGGAGACCGGCCCCTGGAGGCGGCCTCAGCTCTCCTCGTGGGAGACCGCGCGACGCGCGTCCGCGTCCAGCACGCCCCAGCTGATGAGCTGCTCGGTCAGGACCGAGGGCGACTGGTCGTAGATGACGGCGAGGGTGCGCAGATCGTCCTGGCGGATCGAGAGCACCTTGCCGTTGTAGTCCCCGCGCTGGGACTGGATCGTGGCGGCGTAGCGCTGGAGCGGGCCCGCCTTCTCGGCCGGCACATGCGCGAGGCGCTCCAGGTCGAGAACGAGCTTCGGCGGCGGCTCGGCCGCTCCGCCCGGCGTCGTGCCGGGAAGCAGCTCCTGGACCGGAACCCCGTAGAAGTCCGCCAGCTCGGCCAGGCGCTGCACGGTCACGGCACGGTCGCCGCGCTCGTAGGACCCGACCACCACGGCCTTCCAGCGGCCCTGGGACTTCTCTTCCACGCCGTGGAGGGAGAGCCCCTGCTGCGTGCGGATGGCGCGGAGCTTGGCCCCGAGCTGTTTTGCGTATTCGCTGGACATATAGCTCCCCGGACGCTGTGGCGACGTGACGACCTGCGGCTCCGCCGCGCGGCTGGTAACTCACTGTGAGGTTACGCAGAGTTACTTGGATGCGTCAAGCCGAATGGTCCGGACCGGTCTGTTGTCATGATCCGCACCGGCTCCGAGCTGCGCTTCCGTGCCAGGTCGACGACGGGACCCCCGAGTGGACGCCCGCCGGTGCCCTGGTACGGTGGTGACGCAATTTCGACGTCCTTTAAGGTCCGTCCCGTGAGGCGGAGAAGGAGGTCCGTTTCATATGGACACGCACAGCTCCGATGTCGCACGCCCCGTTCTCGAGGCTCCCGACATCGCGCGGGTACTGACCCGCATCGCCCACGAGATCGTCGAACGCGCCAAGGGCGCCGACGACGTGGTCCTCCTCGGCATCCCCACGCGCGGCGTCTTCCTCGCCCACAGGCTCGCCGGGAAACTGGAGGAGATCACCGGCCGCACGATGCCGGTCGGCTCCCTCGACATCACCATGTACCGCGACGACCTGCGCCTGCGACCCGCCCGCGCACTGGCCCGCACCGACATCCCCGGCGAGGGCGTCGACGGCCGGCTCGTCGTCCTCGTGGACGATGTCCTCTTCTCCGGCCGCACCATCCGAGCGGCGCTCGACGCGCTCGGCGACATCGGCCGCCCCCGCGCCGTCCAGCTCGCCGTCCTGGTCGACCGGGGCCACCGCGAACTGCCCATCCGCGCCGACTACGTGGGCAAGAACCTCCCCACCTCGCTGCGGGAGACCGTCAAGGTCCAGCTCTCCGAGGAGGACGGCCGCGACACCGTACTGCTCGGCATCCGCGAGACCGCACCCGCGACCGCCCACGCCACCGAGCAGTAGCACCCGCACCCACCGACCCGCCGCCCGGCGGGTCCCGTGCGCCCGCATGCCCGCCGCGCCCCCGCGGCAGGCCGCGTCCGCGAGCCCTCCCTCCCGACCCGCGAACCATCGGAGCCCCTCGGATGAAGCACCACCTCATCTCGGCCGCCGACCTCACCCGTGACGACGCCGTCCTCATCCTCGACACCGCCGAGGAGATGGCCCGCGTCGCCGACCGGCCGATCAAGAAACTTCCCACCCTCCGCGGCCGTACCGTCGTCAACCTCTTCTTCGAGGACTCGACCCGGACCCGCATCTCCTTCGAGGCCGCCGCCAAGCGCCTCTCCGCCGATGTCATCAACTTCTCCGCCAAGGGCTCCTCGGTCTCCAAGGGCGAATCCCTCAAGGACACCGCGCTCACCCTGGAGGCGATGGGCGCCGATGCCGTCGTCATCCGCCACCACGCCTCCGGCGCCCCCTACCGGCTGGCCAACTCCGGCTGGATCGACAGCGCGGTCGTCAACGCGGGCGACGGCACCCACGAGCACCCCACCCAGGCCCTGCTGGACGCCTTCACCATGCGCCGCCGGCTCGTCGGACGGGACGCCGGAATCGGCCGCGACCTCTCCGGCCGCCGGATCACCGTCGTCGGCGACGTCCTGCACAGCCGGGTCGCCCGCTCCAACGTCCTGCTGCTCCACACCCTCGGCGCCGAGGTCACCCTCGTCGCCCCGCCGACCCTGGTCCCCATCGGCGTCGAACAGTGGCCCTGCGAGGTCTCCTACGACCTGGACGCGGTCCTGCCCAAGTCCGACGCGGTGATGATGCTCCGGGTCCAGCGCGAGCGGATGAACGCGGCCTTCTTCCCCACCGAGCGCGAGTACGCCCGCCGCTACGGACTCGACGGGGAGCGCATGGCCCGGATGCCGGAACACTCCATCGTCATGCACCCCGGCCCCATGAACCGGGGCATGGAGATCACGGCCGAGGTCGCCGACTCCGACCGCTGCACGGCCGTCGAACAGGTCGCCAACGGCGTCTCCACCCGGATGGCCGTCCTCTATCTGCTGCTCGGCGGCGCCGAACCCGCCGTCACCCACACCCCCGCCCGCACCGAGGAGACCAAGTAACCATGAGCAAGATCCTTATCCGGGGCGCGAAGGTGCTCGGCGGCGAGGTCCGGGACATCCTGATCGACGGCGAGACCATCGCCGAAGCGGGCAGCGGACTCTCCGCCGAGGGCGCGCGGGTCGTCGAGGCCCAGGGGCAGATCCTCCTCCCCGGCCTCGTCGACCTCCACACCCACCTCCGCGAGCCCGGCCGCGAGGACTCCGAGACCGTCCTCACCGGCACCAGGGCGGCGGCGGTCGGCGGCTTCACCGCCGTCCACGCCATGGCCAACACCTTCCCCGTCGCCGACACCGCCGGCGTCGTCGAGCAGGTCTACCGGCTCGGCAAGGAGTCCGGCTACTGCGACGTCCAGCCGGTCGGCGCCGTCACCGTCGGCCTGGAGGGCAAGCAGCTCGCCGAGCTGGGCGCCATGCACGACTCCGCCGCCGGGGTGAGGGTCTTCTCCGACGACGGCAAGTGCGTCGACGACGCCGTGATCATGCGCCGGGCGCTGGAGTACGTGAAGGCCTTCGACGGCGTCATCGCCCAGCACGCCCAGGAGCCCCGGCTCACCGAGGGTGCCCAGATGAACGAGGGCATCGTCTCCGCCGAGCTGGGCCTCGGCGGCTGGCCCGCCGTCGCCGAGGAGTCGATCATCGCCCGCGATGTTCTCCTCGCCGCCCACGTCGGCTCCCGGGTGCACATCTGCCACCTCTCCACCGCCGGTTCCGTCGAGATCATCCGCTGGGCCAAGTCCAAGGGCTGGAATGTGACCGCCGAGGTCACCCCCCACCACCTGCTCCTCACCGACGAACTCGTCCGCACCTACAACCCCGTCTACAAGGTGAACCCGCCGCTGCGCACCGAGGCCGATGTCCTCGCCCTGCGCGAGGCCCTCGCCGACGGCACCATCGACTGTGTCGCCACCGACCACGCCCCGCACCCGCACGAGGACAAGGACTGCGAGTGGGGCGCGGCGGCCATGGGCATGGTGGGCCTGGAGACCGCACTCTCCGTCGTCCAGGAGACGATGGTCGAGACCGGGCTGCTGGACTGGGCCGGGGTCGCCGACCGGATGTCCTTCCGCCCCGCGGTGATCGGCCGCCTCACCGGCCACGGCCGCCCCATCGCTCCGGGCGAGCCCGCCAACGTGACACTCGTCGATCCGGCATACCGTGGAGCAGTGGACCCCGCGGGCTTCGCCTCCCGCAGCCGCAACACCCCCTACCAGGGCCGTGAGCTGCCGGGACGCGTCACTCACACCTTCCTGCGGGGCCGGGCAACGGTATTCGACGGGAAACTCGCGTGACATCACTCACCCACATCGCAGCCCAGATCGCCGCGGAGAAGAAGTCCGCGGAGGTCACCGACTGGGCGGCCCGCATCGGCTGGGTCGTCGGACTGCTGCTCTTCATCGCCCTCGTCTACTGGCTGATGCGCCAGGGCTGGAAATGGCGCGGCAGCCTCCAGTCCGGCCTGCCCGAGCTGCCGGCCGCACCGGAGACCCCGGGCGAGCCCCTGCTCCGGCTGACCGGCCGCTACCACGGCTCGACCACGGCCGGGCAGTGGCTCGACCGGATCGTGGCCCATGGCCTCGGTGTCCGCAGCCGGGTCGAGCTGACCCTCACCGACGAGGGACTCCGGGCGGTACGCCCCGGCGCGACCGATTTCTTCATCCCCTCGGCCGCCCTGCGCGAGGCCAGGCTCGACAAGGGCATCGCCGGGAAGGTCCTCGCCGAGGGCGGGCTCCTGGTCATCACCTGGGAGCACGGCGACACCCTGATCGACTCCGGCATCCGTTCCGACACGGCTGCCGAGCACAACGAGTGGGTCACCACCTTGAACCACCTGATCAACACGACGGAAGGCGCACGATGACGACCTCCAGCAGGGGAGCCGGCCAGGCTCCCGCCGTCCTTGTTCTGGAGGATGGCCGTGTGTTTCGCGGTCGTGCTTTCGGGGCTGTGGGGGAGACGTTTGGTGAGGCGGTGTTCAGTACGGGGAT
>NZ_JBSFER010000046.1:0-28629 GCF_053594535.1 Streptomyces sp. NPDC001889 | reverse complement strand
CACCGATGTCCGACGTCCGCGTCGTCGTCATCGACTGCACGGATACGGGAGCGTCGCCACCGACGGCGACCGAGCCGACCTGGATCTGCCGGCTGACGCGCCGGTCGGCGAGCTTGGTCGGAACGGAAGGCATACCGAGAGAAATCGCGGTCATCTGCTGTGCAACCCCAAGGTGTGGATCGAGGTCCCGAAATCGGCGGGCTCCAGCAGTCGAGATTACGGCACCTCGGTCGCGCCGAGCACATCGCGCGCGGGGAGAGGCGCACGGACCCGCCGGAATGGTGAGCGGCCGGGCACTGAGTGCACCCGGCCGCTCATCTGTTCGGTTCCGGTCAGCTGATCTTGACGGGGTTGACGATGTCGGCGACCAGCACCAGCAGGGTGAAGCAGATGAAGATCCCGGCGACCACATAGGCGACCGGCATCAGCTTGGCCACGTCGAAGGGGCCGGGATCGGGCCGCCGGAAGAGCCGGGCGACCTTGCGGCGGAGCGACTCCCAGAGCGCTCCCGCGATATGCCCGCCGTCCAGCGGGAGCAGCGGGAGCATATTGAAGAGGAAGAGGGAGAGATTGAAGCCGGCGAGCAGCAGCATGAAGGTGGCGACGATGTTCTGGGTGGGCACATCGAGATTCATCACCTCGCCGCTGATGCGGGCGGCGCCGAGGACCCCGACCGGTGAGTCGTCCTTGCGCTCGCCGTCGCCGAAGGCCGCGTCCCAGAGGTCGGGGACCTTGGCGGGGAGGGCGATGATCGACTCCACACCGTTCTCGATCATGCCGCCCATGCGGTCGACCGAGTCGGGGAAGGAGAGCGGGATGATCTCCGTCTTGGCGACGAAGCCGAGGTAGCCGGCGTCGACATAGTCCTCGGGGACGACCTCGCCGTCGGCGTCCTTCCTGACCACCTCGTTCTCGATCAGCTCGGCGTGCAGGACCCGCTGCGCGCCGTCCCGCTCGACGGTGATGGTGGCGGGGCCGATGGTGTCGCGGATGCGCTCCGAGAGCTGGGGCCAGGCGGTCACCTTCTCGCCGTTGAAGGCGACGATCTCGTCTCCGGCCTTCAGCCCGGCGAGCTGGGCGGGCGAGACCGGGTCGCCCGGGGCGCACTTGTCGCGCTTCTCGCTCTGCTCGATCACGCATTTGGGGACGCCGGCGACCTCGGTGGTCTGGGTGGCGAATCCGAAGCTCATCGCGACACCGATGAAGATCACCACGGCGAGGATCAGATTCATGAAAGGCCCGGCGAACATCACGATGACGCGCTTCCACGGCTTGCGCGTGTAGAAGAGCCGCTTCTCGTCGCCCGGCTGGAGTTCCTCGTACGCGGCGGTGCGCGCGTCCTCGATCATTCCGCGCCAGGGGGAGGTGGAGCGGGCCTCCAGCCGTCCGTCCGCGCCGGGCGGGAACATTCCGATCATGCGAATGTAGCCGCCCATGGGGATGGCCTTGATCCCGTACTCCGTCTCGCCGCGGTGGCGGGACCAGAGGGTGGGGCCGAAGCCGACCATGTACTGCGGGACCCGGATACCGAAGAGCTTGGCCGTGGAGAGATGGCCGAGTTCGTGAAAGGCGATCGAGAACAACAGGCCCACGGCGAACAGCGCTATGCCGAGGACCGTCAACAGCAACGTCATGCGCGAGCCTCCGCTGTGGCTTTCCCTGCCAGTTCCCGGGCCCTGGTCCGGGCCCAGCTCTCCGCTTCCAGAACGTCGCCGACCGTCAGCGTGGTTCCCCCGGACGGCGCTCCGTGTTCGGCGACGACTTCGGTGACCGTATCCATGATTCCGTTGAACGGCAGCCGTCCGGCGAGGAACGCGTCCACGCACTCCTCATTGGCGGCATTGAACACCGCCGGGGCCGTCCCGCCCAGCTCCCCCACACGGCGGGCGAGTCCCACGGACGGAAACGCCTCGGTGTCCAGCGGGAAGAACTCCCAGGACGAGGCGCGGGTCCAGTCGAAGGCGGGCGCGGCGTCGGGCACCCGTTCGGGCCAGCCGATGCCGACGGCGATGGAACCGGTCATATCGGGCGGGGTGGCCTGGGCGATGGTCGAGCCGTCGATGAACTCCACCATGGAGTGAACATACGACTGCGGGTGGACGACGACCTCGATCCGGTCGAAGGGCACGTCGTAGAGGAGATGCGCCTCGATGACCTCCAGGCCCTTGTTGACCAGGGTGGCGCTGTTGACCGTGATCACCGGGCCCATGGCCCAGGTGGGGTGGTCGAGGGCCTCCTTGGGGGTGACGTCCGCGAGCTGCGCCCGGGTGCGGCCCCGGAAGGGCCCGCCGGACGCGGTGACGACGAGCTTGCGGACATCGGCCCGGGTGCCGGAGGCCAGCGACTGGAAGATCGCGGTGTGCTCGGAGTCCACGGGGATGATCTGGCCGGGCCGGGCGATGGCCTTCACCAGCGGCCCGCCGACGATGAGCGACTCCTTGTTGGCGAGGGCCAGGGTGCGGCCCGCCGTGAGGGCGGCGAGGGTCGGGGCGAGTCCGATGGAGCCGGTGATGCCGTTGAGCACGGTGTGGCACGCGGAGGCGGCCAGCTCGGCGGCGGCTCCGGGTCCGGCGAGGATCTCGGGCAGGGGCTCGCCGCCGTAGTTCGCCTCCAGCGCCTCGCGCAGCGCGGGCACGGCCTCCTCGCGGGCCACGGCGACCGTCGCGACCCGCAGCCGCCTGGCCTGCTCGGCCAGGAGACCCACCCGGCCGCCGGCCGCCGACAGGGCGGTGACGCGGAACCGGTCGGGGTTGCGGAGAACGAGGTCGATCGCCTGGGTTCCGATGGACCCGGTGGAGCCGAGGACGACGATGTCCCGGCGCCCTTCGGTCGGGTCGAAGGCGATATGCGGGTCGGCGAGGGGGGATGGGCTGTCGCTCATCCCCCCATTGTGGCCGTAAACCCGGCGCGGAAGGACAGCGGTGCCCGGGTCGGCTGACATCGGGACACCGGACGCCGCCGGTATCCGGGATTCCGGATTCGGCCGGCGCGGTACCGGCCGGGCGGGGCGGTCCGGGCGGGGCGGTCCGGGCGCGCCCGTGACCCGGGCCCCGCGCCCGTGACCCGCCCGTGCGCGGGACCCGCCCACGCACGGGGTCCGGCTCACGGACGGCGCGCCGCCTCAGCGGATCGGGCGGTGGACGTTCTCCCGGCCGGAGGGGCCGGGAGTGGCGTCCCCGATCCAGGGGCCCTCGCCGCTGGGGTCGACGATCCCCTCCTCCAGCCAGGCGTACCGCCCGGAGAGCACCCCGTCCACCACCCTGCCGTCGATGTCGTCGGTGTTGTTCCACAGCCGGCCGAACAGCTCCTCGACCCTGATCCGGGCCTGCCGGCAGAAGACGTCCGCCAGTTGATAGGCCTCACGGCCGTGCCCCTCGCCGGTGCGCAGCAGCTCCGCGCGGACACAGGCGGCGCTCATCGCGAACAGCTCCGCGCCGATGTCCACGATCCGCCCGAGGAACCCCTGCTTGGTCTCCATCCGCCCCTGCCAGCGGGACATGGCGTAGAAGGTGGACCGGGCGAGCTTGCGGGCCGAGCGCTCGACATAGCGCAGATGCCCGGCGAGATCCGGGTGGCCGGCCGGATGGAACTCGCCGTACGAGCCCGGCAGTCCGCCCGGGCCCGCGACCAGCCTCGGGAGCCAGCGGGCGTAGAACGCGGTGGCCTGCGCCCCCGCCCGCGCCTTGTCGCCGAGGGACTTCTCCGGGTCGATGAGGTCACCGGCGACCTTGAGGTGGGCGTCGACGGCCTCGCGGGCGATCAGCAGATGCATGATCTCGGTGGAGCCCTCGAAGATCCGGTTGATGCGCAGATCGCGCAGCATCTGCTCGGCCGGTACGGCGCGCTCGCCGCGCGCGGCCAGCGAGTCGGCGGTCTCGAAGCCGCGTCCGCCGCGGATCTGCACCAGCTCGTCCGCCATCAGCCAGGCCATCTCGGAGCCGTAGAGCTTGGCGAGCGCCGCCTCGATCCGGATGTCGTTGCGGTCCTCGTCGGCCATCTGGGAGGAGAGGTCGAGCACGGCCTCCAGGGCGAAGGTGGTCGCCGCGATGAAGGAGATCTTCGCTCCGACGGCCTCGTGCCGGGCGACCGGTTTGCCCCACTGCTCCCGTTCCGCCGACCACTCACGGGCGATCTTCAGACACCATTTGCCCGCGCCGACACACATGGCGGGGAGGGAGAGCCGCCCGGTGTTGAGGGTGGTCAAGGCGATCTTGAGCCCCGCGCCCTCCGCTCCGATCCGGTTGGCGGCCGGGACCCGGACCCCGTGGAAGCGGGTGACGCCGTTCTCCAGTCCGCGCAGGCCCATGAAGGTGTTGCGGTGCTCGACGGTGATGCCCTCGCTCCCGGCCTCGACCACGAAGGCGGTGATGCCGCCCCGGTGGCCCTCCGACGCCGGGACCCGGGCCATGACCACCAGGAGGTCGGCGACGACACCGTTGGTCGTCCACAGCTTGACGCCGTCCAGGACGTAGTCGTCGCCGTCGGGCACGGCCGTGGTGGCCAGGCGCGCGGGGTCCGAGCCGACATCGGGCTCGGTGAGGAGGAAGGCCGAGATGTCGGTACGGGCCAGCCGGGGCAGAAAGGTGTCCTTCTGCTCCTCGGTGCCGAAGGTCTTGAGCGGCTGCGGTACGCCGATGGACTGGTGGGCGGAGAGCAGGGCGCCGATCGCGGGGCTGGCGGTGCCGGCCAGGGCGAGCGCCCTGTTGTAGTACACCTGGGTGAGGCCCAGGCCGCCGTACTTGATGTCGATCTTCATCCCGAGCGCGCCGATCTCCCTGAGACCGTTGATCACCTCGTCGGGGATGCGGTCCTCGCGCTCGATGCGGGCGCCGTCGACGCGGGTCTCGCAGAATTCGCGGAGCCTGGCGAGGAACTCCTCGCCGCGCTGGGTGTCCTCGGCCGCGGGCAGCGGGTGCGGATGGATCAGATCGAGCCGGAAGCGGCCCAGGAAGAGTTCCTTGGCGAAGCTGGGCCTGCGCCAGTCCTGCTCGCGCGCGGCCTCGGCGACCTGCCGTGCCTCCTGCTCGGTGACCTTGGGGGGACGGTCCTTCTCCAGTGGTGCGGTCATGAGGTCCACCTCGCCGCGAGTCGGGAATCGGGAGTGGGGAGCCGGTCTCCTACCGACTGGTGCTACCCGTCCGTAGTACCCGATTCCGCGGGCTCCCACCAGTCTGCCGGGGGCAGTCGGGCGAGCGCCCGCCGCACCCGGAGCGGACCGGGCCCGGAACGGACCGCGGCCGGAGCCCCCGCACAGTGGGCTCCGGCCGCGGTCCGCACGCCGTTCCGGGTCCGGTGTGGTCCGGCCCGGCTCGGTCCGGTCCGGTGTGGTCCGGCCCGGCTCGGTCCGGCCCGGCTCGTTCCCGTCCGTTCCCGTCCGTTCCCGTCCGTACGGCCCGACAGCCGCGCGGCCGTCCTACAGCGCGAGTCCGGTGAGGACCAGCACGCGCTCATAGGTGTAGTCGTCCATCGCGTAGGCGACGCCCTCCCGGCCGACGCCGGACTGCTTGGCCCCGCCGTACGGCATCTGGTCGGCCCGGTAGGACGGCACATCGCCGATGATCACGCCGCCGACCTCCAGCGCCCGGTGGGCCCGGAAGGCGGTCCGCAGGTCGTGGGTGAAGACACCCGCCTGGAGGCCGTACTTGGAGTCGTTGACGGCGGCGAACGCCTCGGCCTCACCGTCCACCCGGGTGACCGTGAGGACCGGGCCGAAGATCTCCTCGCAGGCGACATCGGTGCCGGCCGGGACCTCGGTGAGGACGGTGGGCGCGTAGCTGGAGCCGGTACGGACGCCTCCGGTGAGCAGCTTCGCGCCGGCGGTGACCGCCTCGTCCACCCAGGACTCGACGCGCCGCGCCGCGTCCTCGCTGACCAGCGGGCCGACATCGGTGGCGTCGTCGGAGGGGTCGCCGGTGACCTGGGCCTCCACGGCGGCGACGATCCTCGGCAGCAGCCGGTCGTACACGGAGGTGTCGGCGATCACCCGCTGGACGGAGATGCAGGACTGGCCGCCCTGGTAGTTGGAGAAGGTGGCGATCCGGCTCGCCGCCCAGTCCAGGTCCTGCTCGGACGCCCAGTCGGACAGGACGACGGCGGCGCCGTTGCCGCCCAGCTCCAGGGTGCAGTGCTTGCGGGGGACCGAGTCCATGATCGCGTAACCGACCGGGCCGGAGCCGGTGAAGGAGATCACCGGGAGGCGCTCGTCCTGGACCAGGGCGGGCATCCGGTCGTTGGGGACCGTCAGCACGGACCAGGAGCCGGCCGGCAGATCGGTCTCGGCGAGCAGCTCGCCCAGGACCAGCGAGGAGAGCGGGGTGGCCGGGGCGGGCTTGAGGATGATGGGCGCGCCGACGGCGATGGCCGGGGCCACCTTGTGGGCGCTGAGGTTGAGCGGGAAGTTGAACGGCGCGATGCCGAGGACCACGCCCTTGGGGATGCGCCGGGTCAGGGCGAGCCGCCCGGTGCCGCCGGCGTCGGTGTCCAGGCGCTGGGCCTCGCCCCCGTTGAAGCGGCGGGCCTCCTCGGCGGCGAAGCGGAAGACCGAGACGGCGCGGCCGACCTCGCCGCGCGCCCACTTGACGGGCTTGCCGTTCTCGGCGGAGATCAGCCGGGCGATCTCCTCGGTGCGCTCCAGGAGGCGCCGGGAGACATGGTCGAGGGCCGCGGCGCGGACATGGGCCGGGGTGGCGGCGAACTCCTCGCGCACGGCGTGCGCGGCGGCGACGGCCTCCTCGACCTGGTCCTCGGTCGGGACGGAGACCGTGCCGACGAGACGTCCGTCCCACGAGTTGGTGACATCGAAGGAGGTCTCGCCGGTGGCCTGGCGGCCGGCGAGCCAGAAGGCGTGGGTGGAGGTCATGTCCCGGCCCTTCCGAGATAGGGGGTGCGTCCGACCACGGTAGGACCGCCGGGGCACTTCGAGGCTTGTCCGGGGTGGAGTGGTGGGGGTCGCTTCTCCGACGCATTGGCGCGTCCGTCGGGGGACGGCGGGGGCGGTCGGGGCGCGGGGCGGTCCGGGGCGGGCCACCCCGGCCACCCCCGACCGAACCGTTCAGAGGGACGGGTCGGCCTCCGTGGTCGACTTCAGGGCGAGCCACAGCTCCATCCGGACATCCGGATCGTCCAGCGACCGGCCGAGGATCTCCTCGACCCGCCGCATGCGGTAGCGCAGGGTGTGGCGGTGGACCCCGAGGTCCGCGGCGGCGGCGTCCCACTGCCCGTGCCGGGAGAGCCAGGCCCGCAGCGAGGCCACCAGATCGCCGCGGCCCTTCGCGTCGTGCTCGTGGAGCGCGCGCAGCATGCCGTCCGCGAAGGCCCGGACGGCGTCGTCGGCGAGAAGGGGAAGGAGGGAGCCCGCGGCCAGCTCCTCCTGCTCGACCAGGGCACGGCCGCGCCGGCGGGCGACCGAGAGGGCCTGCTCGGACTGTTTGTACGCGGCGGCCACCGCGACCGGTCCGGCGGGTGCGGAGAGCCCGATGACGAGTCCGGCCTCCTCGGCCTCCCCCGCCCCGTACGCGGCGGTGCAGGCGGCCAGCACGGCGCCCGCGTCGGCGGCGAGCACCACCAGGCGCTCCCCGTTGTCCGGGACGAGGAGCACGGCCTCCCCGGCACGGGCGGCGGCCGACTCCAGCAGCTCCGCGAGAGCCGCGACGGAGGACCCGGCCTGCTGTGCGGCCGCCTCGCCCGCCGGTTCCGCGATCAGCAGCCGGAAGGGGTTGTCCAGCAGGGTGCCGTAGAGGTCCCCGGCGGCGGCGCGGGCGTGGTCCGGGCGGCCCGAGAGCAGCATCCGCAGCACCGCGGCGCCGAGCCGCGCCTCCGCCTCCTGGAGGGAGCGCGAGCGGGCGGTGGAGAGGGTGAGCAGGGCGACGGCGGAGTGCACCGCGTACCGCTCGGCGGTGCCCAGGGCCGCGCCCGTGCCCACGGCGAGCGCGCCGCGCACCCGGCGTCCGCTGCCCAGGGACTGGAGCTCCACCCGGTCCTCCCCGGTGCCGGCGACCACGGCGCTCGCGGGGGCCGGGCGCTCCCGCAGCCGCTCCACGTCGGCGGTGAGCCGGGCGGCCCGGCGCCCGGCCCACTCCGGGGACGCGGCGACGACCGCGCCCGAGGCGTCGTACAGCGCCGCCCAGCCGTCGACGGTGGCGGCCAGCCGGCCGACGACCCCGGCCGGGCCGTCGGCGAGCGCCGCCCGGGTCAGCTCGCGCTGTGCCTCGAATCCGGCCGTCACCGACCGGTAGGTCTCCGCGGCGAGCGCCGCCGACACGGCTTTGCTGATGGCGAGGAAAGGGGTCCGGCGCGGCACGGCGAGCAGGGGGAAGTCCGCCTCGCGGGCGGCGTCGAGAAGAGCCGGCGGAATGTCCTCGTAGTACACACCGATCCCGAAGCCGAGCCCGACGACACCCGCGCCGGCCAGTCTGCGCACATAGCGGCGCATGGCCTCGGGGTCCTCGGCGTCCAGCGTCGACGCGGTGACGAGGAGGAGTTCGCCGCCCTCCATGTACGGGACCGGGTCGGCCAGCTCGCTGACGTGCGCCCAGCGCACAGGGGTCTCCAGCCGCCCTTCCCCGGCGCGCACGGTGAGCTTGAGCGCCGAGTGCTGGACGAGGGAGGCGAGCGTGAGCGGCATGGGACCCTTCAGAGAGCGTCGGGACCGCGCGCGGGCGAGATCCGGGACCGCGCCGTCCCGTATGAACGGCGTGCCCCGATTCTGCCAGCTCGTAGCAGGCAGTCCGGGGCATACCCGGCGCAATCCCGTCGGCGGGCCCTGATGCCGGGCCCCCGGGTCCCAGCCCCCGGGCCCCGGGACCTCAGGTCCTCAGGTCCACGAGCAGGGGCGGCGCGTGCTCGCCCCGTACGGAGGTCAGCGAGAGCACCGCGTGCCCGGCGGGCACCAGGTGGGCGAGGTCGGAGGCGGACCAGCGGGCACGCTCGACGTCCCGGACGGTGACCGCCTCGGCGGTGACGGCCTTCCCGGTGGCCAGGCGGCGCATCAGGTGCATGGCCTTGGTGAGCGGCTCGTCGGAGATGATCTGCCGGTTGGTGACATCGCGGGTCTGCACCCACTCGGTGCCCCAGGTCTCGGCGAACCGGTTGCCGTCCCAGGGCGCGAGCCCGGCGAAGGCCATCCGGCACCCGACGGCGCCGAGCAGCGGCCCGCGCAGCGGCTCGGGCACGTCCTCCAGGGTGCGCAGAGCGAGAAGGACTCCCGCGTTGACGGAGCGCAGCCGCTGCACGGCGCGCACGGCGTCGGCGGTGACGGTGGAGGTGGCGTCGTCCAGGACGAGCGCGGCGAACAGGGAGCGGTCGCGGCGGCCGAGGGCGGCCTCGGTGAACTGGGCGAGGATCAGCCGGGCGAGAATCCGGGACGCCTCGGCGTGGCCGCGCTCGGGCAGGTCGATCCGGACCCTGAGCGGGTGCTCGATGGCGCGCAGGGAGAAGGGGCGGCCGGCGCCGTCGGCGCGGAAGAAGCGGGCAAAGGCGGGCCGGTCGAGGAAGGCGATCCGCTCGGCGAGGAGGACGCCGATGTCGTCGGAGCGGGCGGACTGGCGCTCCCTGGCGTCCAGCTCGCGCAGTTGCGCGGCGTCCTCGGGGGCGCCCCGGGCCAGGAGCGCGGCCCGCAGCGCGGCGAGGGCGGCGGGCGCGCCGCCGAGGAGTTCACGCAGCTCCGGTACGCCGGGGAAGTGGCCGTGCACACCGCGGTACGGCCCGATCAGCTGGGCCAGCGCGGTGGCGGCGCGCCGGCTGTCGGCGAGATCGCCGACGAGTGCCTCGGCGACGATCCGGGCCGCCTCGTCGGGGTCGTCGGCGCCGCCGTACAGGTCCAGGTCGTGGGTGGAGTCGGCCCGCCCGACGGAAATCACCAGGTCGAACGCCTCATCCGGCGCGATCCCGGCCCCCTGCGCCCCCACCGCGACCACGGCGGCCCGGTTGGCCAGCGCCAGCAGGCACAACGACTCGACCACCGGCCGCACGAGCCGCACACTCTTCCCCGACCCGGACGGCCCGACGGCGAGCAGCGAGGTCCCGAGCAGGGAGGGGTCGAGGGCGACGCCGGTGGTGCGGCGGGCGTAGGGGTTGCGCTCGCCCTCCGCGACCGTCCCGATCTTCACCTGGGGCACGAAGAGGTCGTGCTGCGCGCCGCGCGACGGCAGGTCGCGGGCGCCCGACGGGTGGGTGAACGCGGTGGCTCCACGGCTGAGCACGCTCTCCGTGAACGCGTTCAGACGGGACGGATCGGCCTGGACGCTCTGCCAGGCACGGCGGAGCCGCGCGTAGTCGACATCGTTCATCCGCCCGGATCTGGCCTCGTCCGCCAGCCGGTCGGCGGCCGCGGTCTGCCCCGCGCCCCGGAGGTCGGGCCACTCGGCCGGGTCCGCCGCCGCTCCGGCCTCGATGGCGGGCGCCGGGCGTGCCTTGGGCCGGAAGGCTCCGAGGAGGGGCAGCAGATAGCGTCTGGCGACCTCGGCCCATCGGCCGAGCCGGGCGAAGAAGACCAGGACGGCCACGGCCAGCGCCAGCTCTATGGTGCGGCTGATGATCCCCTTGATCACGGCGTCGTCGGTCAGCTTGACCAGGGCGCTGGTCCAGTAGAGCGGGTCCAGCCAGTAGGGGATGTAGTAGTTGTCGTACAGCGACCAGAGCAGCACCATGGCGAGGAAGGAGATCAGTGCCCCGCTGAGCAGGCTCACTCCGGGGACCCGGTCGGGTTCCTTCTCCGGACGCGGCACATGGCCGTATCGCCAGGTTCCCAGCGGCGCCTCCGGCCTGCGGATGCGCAGCCACTCCCCCAGGGAGGGCCCCATCGTGGGCGCTGCCGTCGGCATGGGGGGCAGGAGCGGCTGAGGTGGCGGTCCCGCCGGGCGCGGTACGCCGCCGGCCCGGGTGCCCCGTGCGTCGTGGGTGCCCTCAGTGTCCATCTCGCCCCTCGTCCCCTGACCGGCTCAAGTCGTCGCGCTGCGCAGGCCATCAATCTAATGCCCGGGCATGGGGAGTTCATCGACCGTCGGCTCCCGGAGCAGCGGTTCACGGGAAGCGGGGCGCGATGCCGGTCCGCTTGCCCACCGCGGCCCCGGCTCGGGCCCGCCCGGCCGCCCCCCGAACCCCCGCCTATGTCCGGCACGGACAACCCCCCACCCCCAACACTCCCGAACGGCGCATGCCCACCCCCCTCCCCCACCCCTAGCCTGCGCAGGGAGAACACACAGTCCCACCCCACCGGGCCGAAGAGCCCAGCCCGACCGACCGGCCCGATCAGCCCGACCGACCGGCCCGATCAGCCCGACCGACCGGCCCGGCCCGATCACCCGGTCACGCCGACCCGATCACCCCGGCCCGGTCACCCCGGTCACCCCGGTCACCCGATCCCCCCGCAACACTCCAGTCCGAACAGCCCAGCCCGAGCACCCCAGGAGCCCCTCATGACCGCGATCCCGCAGGAGCGCCGCGTCGTCACCGCCATTCCCGGACCGAAGTCGATCGAGCTCCAGGCCCGCCGGGCCGCGGTGGTCGCCGCCGGTGTGGGGTCCGTGCTGCCCGTGTTCACCGCTCGGGCCGGTGGCGGGATCATCGAGGACGTCGACGGCAACCGGCTCATCGACTTCGGCTCCGGCATCGCCGTGACCAGTGTCGGGGCGAGCGCCGAGGCCGTGGTGCGGCGGGCGTCCGCGCAGCTCGCGGACTTCACGCACACCTGCTTCATGGTGACGCCGTACGAGGGGTACGTCGAGGTCGCCGAGGCGCTCGCCGAGCTCACCCCCGGCGACCACGCGAAGAAGTCGGCGCTGTTCAACTCGGGCGCCGAGGCGGTCGAGAACGCCGTGAAGATCGCTCGCGCGCACACCAGGCGCCAGGCGGTCGTCGTCTTCGACCACGGCTACCACGGCCGGACCAACCTCACGATGGCGCTGACGGCGAAGAACATGCCGTACAAGCAGGGCTTCGGGCCGTTCGCGCCCGAGGTCTACCGGGTGCCGGTGGCGTACGGCTACCGCTGGCCGACCGGGGCGGAGAATGCCGGGGCCGAGGCGTCGGCGCAGGCCATCGATCAGATCAGCAAGCAGATCGGCGCGGAGAACGTCGCCGCGATCATCATCGAGCCGGTGCTCGGCGAGGGCGGCTTCATCGAGCCCGCGAAGGGCTTCCTCCCGGCCATCGCGCGGTTCGCCGAGGAGAACGGGATCGTCTTCGTCGCCGACGAGATCCAGTCCGGTTTCTGCCGGACCGGCCAGTGGTTCGCCTGTGAGGACGAGGGCGTGGTGCCGGATCTGATCACCACCGCGAAGGGCATCGCGGGCGGTCTGCCGCTCGCCGCCGTCACCGGCCGCGCCGAGATCATGGACGCGGCGCACGCCGGCGGCCTGGGCGGTACGTACGGCGGCAACCCGGTGGCGTGCGCGGGGGCGCTCGGGGCGATCGAGACCATGAGGGAGCTGGACCTCAACGCGCGCGCGAAGCGTATCGAGGAGGTCATGAAGGCGCGGCTCACCGCGATGCAGGAGAAGTTCGGCATCATCGGCGACATCCGGGGCCGGGGCGCGATGATCGCGATCGAGCTGGTGAAGGACCGGGGGACCAAGGAGCCGGACGCGGCGTCGGCCGCGGCGCTCGCCAAGGCGTGCCACGCCGCCGGGCTGCTGGTCCTGACCTGCGGCACCTACGGCAATGTGCTGCGCTTCCTGCCGCCGCTGGTGATCGGCGAGGAGCTGCTGAACGAGGGCCTGGACATCCTGGAGGAGGCGTTCGCGGCTCTCTGACCGGTGCCGGGGCCGGCGGCCGTGGAGCGCTCCGGGCGGGCCGTACCCCCGTTCGGATGGCGTTCGGGTGATCCGGACAAGGCGGTCGCCGACCAGGCGGAACGGTCGCGACCTGTGAAGAGAGTGTGGGGGGCCGATGGCGGGATGGAGATCCGGCTGTCGGTCCCCCCTCTCCCTGCCGTACGGTTTCTGCAGATGAGAGAAACACCTCGCTCGCAGGGGACTGCGAGCGGAGCCGGACCAGGGCTTCCCCAGCGCTGTGCCGGTCGTGCCTTCGCGCACACCACCGGAGCTTCGGGCTCCGGAACTCCTCACCGATCGGATGGCCGCACGCCCCAAACCCCCCGGGGCGCGCGGCGGCCCGGTCAGGCCGGCTGCCTCGGAACCACCCCCCCTGTTCCGAGGCGGCCGGCCTTTTGGCGTCTTCTGCCGCCGGCGCTGTGCGCGCTGCTCTTCGCGCTGATCACCTGGCAGGTCGCGGCGGGCGGACCGCTGCGCTCCCTCGACGAGCGGATCGAGCACGCGATCGCCGGGAGCGGCCCCCGGCCGCTGACGGAGCTGCTCGCCGACCTCGGCGGCCTGGCGGTGGCGCTGCCGGTGCTGGCCGCGGCTCTGGCGTACACCCTGGTGCGGGACGGCGGCACCCGGAGGTACGACGCGCTGCGCGTCGTACTCGCGATGGCCGCCGTGCCCGCGCTGGTCGTCCCGCTGAAGGCGCTGATCGACCGGCCGGGCCCGCTGACCGAGGCCACCGGCTACTACCCCTCGGGGCACACGGCGACGGCGATGGTGGCCTACGGCGGCGCCGCGCTGCTGCTCGCCCCGTACCGGGGGTTCCGATGGACGGTGCCCGCCGCCGGGGTGCTGACCCTGGCGACGGGCACCGGTCTGGTGCTGCGCGGCTACCACTGGCCGCTGGATGTGCTCGGCAGCCTGTGCCTCGGCGGCGTACTGCTGTCCCTGTGCCGCCGCCGGGGCGGGAGCCGGCCCGCTGGGAGCCGGCCCGCTGGGGGTCAGCTCCAGGTGTAGGCGTCGAAATTGCGCGAGAACTGCCACTGGTTGTAGCGGTCCCAGTTGATCGACCAGGTCATCAGGCCGCGCAGGGCGGGCCAGGTGCCGTGGGTCTGGTAGGAGCCGCAGTTGGTCTTCTTGGTGAGGCAGTCGAGCGCCTTGTTCACCTCGGCGGGCGCGGTGTGGCCGCCCGCCGCCTGGGTGGAGGCCGGGAGTCCGATGGCGACCTGCTCGGGGCGGAGCGGCGGGAAGACCCGGGACTGGTTGCCCGCGACGGGGAAGCCGGTGAGCATCATGTCGGCCATCGCGATGTGGAAGTCCGCGGAGCCCATGGTGTGGTACTGGTTGTCCAGACCCATGATCGGGCCCGAGTTGTAGTGCTGGACGTGGAGCAGGCTGAGGTCGTCCCGCAGGGCGTGGATGACCGGGAGATACGATCCGGCGCGCGGGTCCTGGCCGCCCCAGGGGCCGGAGCCGTAGAACTGGTAGCCCAGCTGGACGAAGAAGGTCTCCGGCGCCATGGTCAGGATGAAGTCCTTGCCGTACTTCGCCTTGAGGGTCTTGACCGCGGAGATCAGATTGACGATGACCGGGGTGGTCGGCGAGCGGAAGTCGGTGTCCCCGTTGTTGAGGGAGAGGGAGTGGCCCTCGAAGTCGATGTCCAGCCCGTTGAGCCCGTACTCGTCGATGATCTTCGAGACGGAGGAGACGAAGAGGTCACGGGCGGCGGTGGTGGCGAGCTGGACCTGGCCGTTCTGGCCTCCGATCGAGATCAGCACCTTCTTGCCCGCCGCCTGTTTGGCCTTGAGGGCGGCCTTGAAGTCGGCGGTGGACTCGACGTTCGGGCACTCGGTCACCGGGCAGAGGCCGAAGCGGATATCGCCCGAGGTGACGGAGGTGGGTTCGCCGAAGGCCAGGTTGATGACGTCCCAGGAGTCGGGGACGTCGGCCATCCGGGTGTAGCCGGAGCCGTTGGCGAAGCTGGTGTGCAGATAGCCGACGAGGGCGTGCGGCGGAAGTCCGCCGCCCGGGTCGCCTCCGCTGGTGGTGGTGGCGCTCACCGCCGCCGACTTGGGCGACTCCCCGGCGCTGTTGGCCGCGGTGACCTGGAAGGTGTACGAGGTCAGGGGGGTCAGCCCGGTGACGGTGGCCGAGGTGCCGCTGACCGAGGCGACCTTGTTGGCGCCCTGGTAGACGTGGTAGCCGGTGGCCCCGGACGAGGCGTTCCAGTTCAGCGGTACGGAGGTGGAACCGGGCGATCCGGCGGCGAGGCCGGTCGGCGCGGCGGGAATCTGGACGGGGTCGCCACCGGGGCCGAAGACGGAGATGTCGTCGGCGTGGTAGGCGGAGGTGCCGTACCAGCCGTGGGTGTAGACGGTCACCGAGGTGGTGGAGGCGCCGGTGCGGAAGGTGGTGGAGAGCTTCTGCCAGGAGGGCGCCGAGGGGGTCCAGGCGTAGACATCGGTGGTCCCGGTGCCGGAGGCCCCGAGGTAGGCGTAGCCGCCCTGGACCCAGCCGCTCAGGGTGTACTGGGAGTTGGGCCGGACGGTGACGGTCTGGCCGCACTTGGCGTTGTCGCCGCCGGACGGGGTGGCCTTGAGCGCCGAGGTGCCGCCGTGGACCGGGGTGGTGACGGCGGCTCCGCTCCCCGCCGAGCAGGTCCAGCCGGTGAGGCCCGCCTCGAAGCCTCCGTTGGTGGCGAGTTCGCTGTCGGCGGCCCGGGCGGTGGTCGCGGTGGCGACGAGCCCGCCGATGGCGAGGAGTCCGGCCGAGAGGGCGGCGACCCATCGGGTGCGGAGCCGGGCACGGGCGCCGGGCCGGCGGGGGGCGCGGCCCGGTGTGCTGTCTCTGGCCCGGCCGCGGCCTCGTTCTCTGGTGCGTTCCACAACTGCCTCCGTACATGGGGGGATGGAAGTGGGAGCGCGCATAATTTGGTCCAGACCAATGGGCTTGTCAAGGGTTGCGGCAGAGCCCGCACCCGGCTCCGGGTCCTCCGGACTCCGGCGGGAGCCGCTGCGGGGGCAGCGGCTCCCGCCGGAGTCCGGTCCTTCACCCGTCCTCGCCGCGCGCCAGGATCGCCGTCGCCTCGTGCATCGCCGCCTCCAGCAGCGCCGGTTCGGTGAGGGTCCCGGAGCCGTCCGGCGCGATCAGCCAGCGGACCCCGCCGCCGGCCGGCCGGCCGGGGTACGGGACGACGATCCAGGTGCCGTCGCCCGCGCCGCGGACCCCGGTGGCGATCCAGCGCCCGGCCGTGCCCGGCGGCACGAGGAAGGCGACACGGGTGTCGCCGGAGTCCGCGAGCACCGGCCCCGGCCGGCCGGTCAGCCGGTTCAGTACATCGAGCGTGGGGTGGCCCAGCCGTGCGGGCAGGATCAGTACGTCCCAGCGCCGGCCGGCGGGCAGCAGTGCGATCCCGTACGGATTGCGCTCCCACTCCCACCGGCAGGCGTCCGGGTCCGGTGCCACCGACACCAGCCACTCCACCGCTGTTTTGGCCCCCGAGCCAGTCATCGCCCGGCCTCCGTCCTTCGTTTCCATCCGGTTTGTCCAGGGGCGCCGGATGCGCCCCCGCACAGGGAGACAGAGGTGGGCACGGGGTATGACGCGGGTTTCGCTACTCCTTGGTAGTGAACTGGGTCACGACATGATCACGGCGGCCCGGGGCCCGGAGCGGACCCCGGGGGCAGGGCCCGCTCCGGGGCCGGGCGCGGGGGGGCTCAGCTGTCGAAGCCCAGACCCATCCGGTCCATCGTCCGCAGCCACGCGTTGCGGTGGCCACCCCGCTCGTCCGCCCTGGCCAGCGACCACTTGGTGAGCCCGATCCCGGCCCAGGCGACCGGCTCGGGCGGGAAGGGCAGCGGCTTGGTGCGCACCATCTCCAGCGCGGTGCGCTCGGTGCGCTCCCCCGCGAGCAGATCGAGCATGACCTCCGCGCCGAACCGGGTGGCGCCGACACCCAGCCCCGTATAGCCCGCGGCGTAGGCGACCCGGCCGCCGTGCGCCGTGCCGAAGAACGCCGAGAAGCGGGAGCAGGTGTCGATGGCACCGCCCCAGGCATGGCTGAAACGCACCCCTTCCAGCTGGGGGAAACAGCGGAAGAAGTGCTGGGCGAGCCGGAGGTAGGTCTCGGGGCGGTGGTCCAGCTCCGCGCTGAGCCGGCCCCCGTAGGGGTAGATCGCGTCATAGCCGCCCCACAGGACGCGGTTGTCGGCGGTCAGCCGGAAGTAGTGGAACCGGTTGGCGGCGTCGCCGAGCCCCTGCCGGCCGCTCCAGCCGATGGAGGCGAGCTGGGCGGCGGTCAGCGGCTCGGTCGTCAGGGCGTAGTCGTAGACCGGGACGGTGTACGGGCGCACCCGTCTGACCAGCGAGGGAAAGACATTGGTGCCCAGCGCGACCCGGCGGGCGAAGACCCTGCCCCAGGGGGTGCGGACGGCCATCCGGGCCCCGGCCGACGCCAGCTCCAGGGCCGGGGTGTTCTCATGGACGCGCACGCCGAGACGGAGCGCGGCGCGCTTGAGCCCCCAGGTCAGCCGGGCCGGGTTGAGCAGCGCGGTGCCGCGCGGGTCCCAGAGGCCGCCGAGGAAGGTCGGGGAGTCCACCTCGGCGCGCACGGCGTCCCGGTCGAGGAGCCGGAGCCCGGCGAAGCCCGCCGCCCCGGCCTCTCGGCGCAGTTCGGCCAGTTCCGTCATGTGGTGCGGCTCGGTGGCGACGTCGATGCCGCCGGTGCGCTCGAAGTCGCACTCCAGGCCGTGGGTGGTGACGGCGGCCTCGATGGCGTCGAGGTTCTCCTCGCCGAGCCGCTCCAGGGTGGCGATCTCCCCGGGCCAGCGGGCGAGGCCGTTGCCCAGGCCGTGGGTGAGCGAGGCGGCGCAGAAGCCGCCGTTGCGGCCCGAAGCGGCCCAGCCGGTCTCCCGGCCCTCGATGAGGACGACTTCGCGGTCCGGGTCCCGCTCCTTGGCGAGCAGCGCGGTCCACAGCCCGCTGTAGCCGCCGCCGATCACCAGCAGGTCGCACTCCTCGTCGGCGGTGAGCGCGGGCTCGGCTGCGGGCTTCGCGGGGTCGTCCAGCCAGAAGCACAGGGGCTGGACATCGGACAGGGACGGGGCAAAGGACATGGCGGCTCGGGCCATGGTTTCCACTCCTCGGCGTACTGGGATGTGCCGCGCGGCCGGCGGGACGGGCCCGGCGGTCCGTCACCCGGACGTGGCGGCCTTCTTCCGGCGGCCGGCGACGAACTGCCCGGCGACCACCACGAGCACCGCGATGAGGAACATCGCCGTGCCGATGACATTGATCTGGACGGGGGTGCCCCGCTGGGCCGAACCCCAGACGAACATGGGGAAGGTGACGGCGGTGCCGGAGGTGAAATTGGTGATGATGAAATCGTCGAAGGAGAGCGCGAAGGCGAGCAGCGCGCCCGCCGCGATTCCGGGGGCGGCTATCGGCAGGGTCACCCGCAGAAAGGTCTGCGCCGGCCCCGCGTAGAGATCGCGGGCGGCCTCCTCCAGACGGGGGTCCATGGAGAGCACCCGCGCCTTGACCGCCACCACCACGAAGCTGAGGCAGAACATGGTGTGCGCGATGAGAACGGTCCGGAATCCGAGTTCGGCGCCGAGATTGAGGAAGAGCGTGAGCAGCGAGGCGGCCATGACCACCTCCGGCATCGCCATCGGGAGGAAGATCAGCGCGTTGACCGCGCCGCGCGCCCGGAACCGGTAGCGGACCAGCGCGAAGGCGATCATCACCCCGAGCACCGTGGCCCCGATCGTGGCCCAGAGGGCGATCCGGAGCGAGAGCGCGAGGGAGCCGCAGAGGTCGGGGACGCCGCACGGGTCGCGCCAGGCGTCGGTGGAGAATTCCCGCCAGGAGTAGTTGAACTTTCCGGCGGGGCGGTTGAAGGAGAACACCATCACGACGATGTTCGGCAGTATCAGATAGGCGAGCGTCAGCAGTCCCGCGAGGACCACGGCATTGCGCTTGAGCCATGCCATCGGAGCCATCAGAGCAGATCCTCCGTTCCGGCCCGCCGGATGTAGACGGTGACCATGATGAGCACAACGGCCATGAGAAGGAATGACAGCGCGGCGGCGGTGGGATAGTCGAGCACCCGCAGGAACTGCGACTGGATGACATTGCCGACCATCTTGGTGTCCGTGGAGCCGAGGAGTTCGGCGTTGACGTAGTCACCGCTCGCCGGGATGAAGGTCAGCAGGGTGCCGGAGACCACGCCCGGCATCGACAGCGGGAAGGTCACCTTGCGGAAGGTGGTGGCGGGCCCGGCGTAGAGATCGCCCGCCGCCTCGTGGAGCCGGGGGTCGATCCGCTCCAGCGAGGTGTAGAGCGGCAGCACCATGAAGGGGAGGAAGTTGTACGTCAGACCGGTGACCACGGCCAGCGGGGTGGCGAGCACCCGGGTTCCGTCGGTCAGACCGAGCCAGTTGGTGACGTCCAGGAAGCCGACGGCGCCGAGGACCTCCACCACCGGGCCGCTGTCCGCGAGGATCGTCTTCCAGGCGAGGGTGCGGATCAGGAAGCTGGTGAAGAACGGCGCGATGACCAGCACGAGCAGCAGATGGCGCCAGCGGCCCGCCCTGAAGGCGATCAGATACGCCAGCGGGTAGCCGAGCAGCAGACACAGGGCCGTCGCGGTGCCCGCGTACAGCACCGAGCGGACGAAGTGCGGCCAGTAGTCGGCCAGCGCGTCCGCGTACGTCCGGAAGTGCCAGGTGACGGTGAAGCCCTCTTCCAGGGACCCGGTCTGCACGGAGGTCGAGGCCTGGTAGACCAGCGGGAGCGCGAAGAAGACCAGCAGCCAGAGGATGCCGGGCAGCAGCAGCCAGTAGGGCACGAGCCGGCGGCGGGCGGACGGCCGGTGGACCGCGGGGGCCGGGGGCGGCGGGCCGGGCGGGGCTCCGGGGGCGGGAGCGGGCGCGGTGGTGGTCATGCCGGGTCCCCCACCGTCTCCGCGTCCGCGCCGATCGTCTCCACACCCGCGTCGATGGGCTGCCCGGCGTCGAGCCCGAAGCCGTGCTCGGGGTTCCAGTGGAGGACGACCTCGGCGCCGGGCACCAGCCGGGGGTCCCGCTCGATGTTCTGGACGTACACCTCCAGGTCCGGGCAGACCGGGCTGTCGATGACGTACTGCGTGGAGACTCCGATGAAGCCGGCGGCGGCGATGGTTCCGGTGAGACGGTTCCTCCCCGCCGGCACCGAGTCCGCGTCGGCGGCGGGGACCAGGGATATCTTCTCCGGGCGGATTCCGGCCAGCAGCCTGCCGCCGGTGACCGGGGCGGTGGCGCAGCGGCCGGCCGGGAGCCGGAGCCGGGCACCGGCCGCGCTCACCACGACCTCGCCGCCGGAGACCGAGACGACCCCGGCCGCGATGAGGTTGGAGGTGCCCAGGAAGTTGGCGACGAAGGTGGTCCGGGGGTTCTCGTACAGCTCGGCGGGCGCGCCGAGCTGCTCGACCCGGCCGCCGTTCATCACCGCGACCGTGTCGGCCATCGTCATGGCCTCCTCCTGGTCGTGGGTGACATGGACGAAGGTGATGCCGACCTCGGTCTGGATGCGCTTGAGCTCCAGTTGCATCTGCCGGCGCAGTTTGAGGTCGAGCGCGCCGAGGGGTTCGTCGAGCAGCAGCACCCGGGGGTGGTTGATGAGCGCCCGGGCGACGGCGACGCGCTGCTGCTGGCCGCCGGAGAGCTGGTGGGGACGGCGGGCCGCCAGCTCCCCGAGCTGCACCAGGTCGAGCATCTCGCCGACCTGCTTGCGCACCGACCGGATGCCGCGGCGGCGCAGCCCGAAGGCGACATTCTCGTGGATGCTCAGGTGCGGGAAGAGCGCGTAGCTCTGGAAGACGGTGTTGACGGGCCGCCGGTGCGGCGGCAGCCGGGTGACATCGCGGTCGCCGAGGAGGATGGAGCCGGTGGTGGGGTCCTCCAGTCCGGCGATCATCCGCAGGGTGGTGGTCTTGCCGCAGCCGGAGGCGCCGAGCAGCGCGAAGAAGGTGCCCTGCGGGACGGTCAGGTCCAGCGGGTGGACGGCGGTGACGGAGCGGCCGTAGGTCTTGCTGATCCCGGAGAGGCGGACATCGCCGCCCGCTGTGGTGTCGGTCATGGGTCGCGGTCCCAGGGGTAGCGGTGGACGGGGAGAGGGGGTCAGGCGCCGATGAGGGTGGCGAACTTCTCTTCGTACGCCTTCTCCTCCGCGGTGCTCAGCGAGCGGAAGGCATGGGACTTCGCGGCCATGGCCCGGTCCGGGACGATCAGGGTGTTGCGGGCGAGGGCGGGATCGATCTTCGCCAGCTCGGCGCCGACTCCCGCGACCGGGCAGACGTAGTTGATGTACGCGGCGAGCCGGGCGGCGACCGGGAGCCGGTAGTAGTGGTCGATGAGCCGGGTGGCGTTCGCCCGGTGTCTGGCACCGGCCGGCACGAGGAGGTTGTCGCTGGAGGTGACATAGCCGGCCTCGGGTATCGCGAAGGCGATGTCCGGGTTGCCGGCCCGGAGCTGGATGACATCGCCGGCCCAGGCGATACAGGCCGCCAGATCCCCCTTGTCCAGGTCCGAGGTGTAGTCGTTGCCGGTGAACCGCCGGATCTGCTTGCGGTCCACACCCTTCTGGAGCCGCCCGATCGCCTCGTCGTAGTCGGCGTCGGTGAACTTCCCCGGGTCCTTGCCGAGGTCCAGCAGGGTCATCCCGACGGTGTCGCGCATCTCGGTGAGGAAGCCGACCCGCCCTTTGAGAGAGGGGTCGTCCAGCAGCTGGCTGACGGAGTCGACCTTCTTCCCTCCGGTCGCCCGGGTGTTGTAGGCGATGACGGTGGAGATCCCGGTCCAGGGGTACGAGTGGGCGCGGCCCGGGTCCCAGTCGGGGTTGCGGAACTGGGGGGAGAGATGGGTGTACGCGTGGGGCAGCAGCGAGGCGTCGAGCCGCTGGACCCAGCCGAGGCGGATCATCCGGGCGGCGAGCCAGTCGGTGACACAGATCAGGTCCCGGCCGGTGGGCTGGCCGGCCGCGAGCTGCGGCTGGATCTTTCCGAAGAATTCGACGTTGTCGTTGATGTCCTCGGTGTACTTGACCCTGATGCCGGTGCGCCGGGTGAAGTCGCCGAGGGTGGGGCGGCTCTTCTTGTCCTCGCCGATGTCCATGTACTCGGTCCAGTTGGAGAAGATCACCTCCTTCTCCTCGGCCGAGTGGTCGTCGGAGGACTCGGCCCCGCCCTCGCGCTTGGCGGGCGGGATGCCGCAGGCGGCGAGGGTGGTGAGTCCGGCGAGGGTGAGGGCGCCGGTGCCGGTGGCGCGCAGCAGCGAGCGGCGGGTGAGGGCCCCCCGGCCCGTGGTGAGGCTGCGCCGTACCGCCGCCAGGTGGGCCGGGGCGGGGCCGTCGGGCTCGTACGGATACATGATCGGTGGCCTTTCGGGATGCGGTGCGCCCTTGCGGGACGGGACGGGTGCGGTGCGGTCGCCGGGTGGGGCCGGGGTGGGGTGGGGTGGGGGCCCTGAGGTGGGGGCGGAGGGTGGGAGGGCAGAGGGGTCAGCGGTCGCCGAGGACGGTGCGGTGCCAGTCCTTGCGCACGGCTGCGGTGTTGTCGAACATCACATGCTTGACCTGCGTGTACTCGTCGAAGGAGTACACCGACATGTCCTTGCCGTAGCCGGAGGCGCCATACCCGCCGTGCGGCATCTCGCTGATGATCGGGATGTGGTCGTTGATCCAGACGCAGCCGGCCCGCAGCTCCCGGGTGGCGCGGTTGGCGCGGAAGACATCGCGGGTCCAGGCGGAGGCGGCGAGGCCGTAGGGGGTGTCGTTGGCGAGCGCGATGCCCTCGTCGTCCGCGTCGAAGGGGAGCACGGCGAGGACCGGGCCGAAGACCTCGGACTGGACGATCTCGCTGTCCTGGGCCGCGTCCGCGATCAGCGTCGGCGCGTAGTAGGCGCCCCCGTTGCCGGGCGCCGTGCCGCCGGTGACCACCCGCGCGTAGCCGCGCGCCCGCTCCACGAAGCCCGCCACCCGGTCGCGCTGGACATGCGAGACCAGCGGCCCCAGATCGGTCGCGGGGTCGAACGGGTCGCCGACCCTGACCGTGGCCATGACATCGGCGATCCCCGCCATCACCTCGTCGTACAGCGGGCGCTGGATGTAGACGCGGGTGGCGGCGGTGCAGTCCTGGCCGGAGTTGATCAGCGCGCCGGCGACCGCGCCCCGGACGGCGGCGGCGGGGTCGGCGTCGTCGAAGACGACGAAGGGGGCCTTGCCGCCGAGTTCGAGGTGGAGGCGTTTCGCGGTGGCGGCGGCGAGCGCCGCGACCCGGCGGCCGACGGCGGTGGAGCCGGTGAAGGAGACCATGGCGACATCGGGGTGGGTGACGAGCCGCTCGCCCGCCTCCCGTCCCGCGCCGGAGACCACGTTGACCACGCCGTCCGGGATGCCCGCGTCCGTCGCGGCCTGGGCGAACATCAGCGAGGTCAGCGGGGTGGTCTCGGCCGGTTTGAGGACGACGGTGTTGCCCGCGGCGATGGCCGGGAGGATCTTCCAGGCCGCCATCTGGAGCGGATAGTTCCAGGGCGCGATGGAGCCGATGACCCCGATCGGTTCACGGCGTACGTAGGAGGTGTGGTCGCCGCTGTACTCGCCGGCCGACTGCCCCTGGAGCCGGCGGGCCGCGCCCGCGAAGAAGGCGGTGTTGTCGATGGTGCCGGGGACGTCGAACCCGGCGCTGAGCCGGAGCGGCTTCCCGCACTGGAGGGACTCGGTGCGGGCGAGCTCCCCGGCCCGGCCGGCGAGGACGGAGGCGAAGCGGTGCAGGGCGTCGGAGCGCTCGCCCGGGGTGGCTCCCGCCCACCCGGGGAAGGCCGCGCGGGCGGCGGCGACGGCCGTGTCGACATCGTCCGCGCCCGCCAGGGCGTAGCCGAGGAGCCTCGCTCCGGTGGCGGGGTCGACGATGTCCTGGGTGCGTCCCGAGGTGCCGGGCCTCAGCCGCCCGCCGGTGTACTGCGCGCCGTCCGCGAAGCGGTCGAGACCGTGGTCGCCGTTGCCCATGACGCTCTCCGTTGTTCTGGTCGCTCTTGTCGGTTCTTGCCAGTTCTTTGCTGGTTCTTACCGGTTCTTGCTGGTTCTTGTCGCTTGCTCTGCTCTTGCGGTTCCCGCTCGTCCGCCGTGCCCGTGCGGCGGTCGGCCTGTCGGCCGCCG
Organism: Streptomyces sp. NPDC001889; assembly: GCF_053594535.1. Classification (NCBI taxonomy): domain Bacteria; kingdom Bacillati; phylum Actinomycetota; class Actinomycetes; order Kitasatosporales; family Streptomycetaceae; genus Streptomyces; species Streptomyces sp. NPDC001889. The sequence continues at coordinate 4,678 of NZ_JBSFER010000046.1, read as the reverse complement.
TTGTTCCGGCCGGAATTGATTGCCGATCCTGACAGAGCACCTGTTCGCCAACAAGTGATTCCGTAGTTGCCTTTTGGTTACGCGACGGAATCGGTCGACCATCTGTCGTGTCGGCGGGTCATGGACCGTACGGAGTGTCAGTGGTGGATGCGAGACTCGCGTGCATGGGGAATCACACGTCGGCACATGAGCTGATCCGCCAGGTCAGCACGGGTGAGCGGATCAGGTATCTGTACTTCTGGGGCCATGCCCCGCGGCGGGACGGGCGGATCGGCGCGAGCTGCCTCAGCCAGTGGTGGCCCTCACCGTTCGTGGTCGACGGCGTGCGGTACCCGACGGCGGAGCACTGGATGATGGCGGCCAAGGCCCGGCTGTTCGGCGACGCGGAGGCGGAGGAGCGGGTGCTCGCCGCGCGGACCCCGGCCGAGGCCAAGAAGGCCGGGCGTCTGGTGCGCGATTTCGACGAGGCGGTGTGGGAGCGCGAGCGGTTCGCGACCGTGCGCTCGGGCAGCGTCCACAAGTTCGGTCAGCACGCCGGGCTGCGGACGTTTCTGCTCGCCACCGGGGACCGGGTGCTGGTCGAGGCCAGCCCGACCGACCGGGTGTGGGGCATCGGGCTGGCCGCGGCCGATGAGCGGGCGCATGATCCGGCCCGCTGGCTGGGGCTGAATCTGCTGGGGTTCGCGCTGATGGAGGCGAGACAGGAGCTGCGGGGCCGCGCCGCCGACACGGTCTGAGCGCGGAGGCAACGGACCGAACCCGGGGCCCGTACCGAACCGGCGGCACGGACCGAACCGGCGGCACGGCGCGAGCGCGACCGCGACCGGTCCGAGCGCGATCCCCCGGCCCGGGCCCGGCGGCGCGGGGGCGCGGCTGTCACCAGGTGGTGGAGAGGCCACCGCCCGCGCCGTACCACGGGTCCTCCACGGAGGAGTCCGCGTCCATGGACAGTCCCCAGACGGTCAGCGCGAGGAACGCGGTGCCGAGCGCCAGCCCGATGGAGCCCAGGATGATGCCCGCGAGCGCCACCCCGCCGTTGTCGGCCTCGCCACGCCGATGACGCCTGCGTCCGATGATGCCGAAGATCAGCGCGAGACCGCCGAAGAGGACCCCGGGAACACCCCAGAGGCAGAAGAAGGTGACGGCGAGGATGCCGAGCACCAGGGACGCGACCCCCATCCCGTTCGACGGGGCGACCGGCGGCTGCCAGCCGCTCGGCGGATAGCCCTGGTAGCCGGGGTGGGCCGGATAGCCCCCGCCGTAGGGAGGGAGGGGAGCGGTGGTGTGTCCGAAGGGAACGGCCCCCGGCTGGGGCTGGGACCAGCCACCGGGTGCGGTGGGCGGCGGCGGTACCGCGCCGGTGCCGGCCCCGGGCATGGACGTGACGGTGGGCTGCTGGTGCACATACGGGGCGGCGGGCGCGGCCCCCGGCGTCTCCAGCGGCACATCGGGCCGGGTGGTGCCGCTCCCGCCGGGCCACGGCGTGTTCTGCGGGGTGTCACCGTGCTGAGGGGCTCCGCCCTGCTGCGGCGGCGCCCAGGGATCACGGTCGAGCGGCTCGGGCGTGCCCGGCGGCTGGGACTGCTGGTCTGACACTCTGTTCCCCCGTTCGTGGTCCGGTCATGCTAAAGCCTGCGCTCCACGGAGTACCGCCCGCCTACGATGATCCCCTAATCGAACGACCGATCGCACCCGGAGGACCCGATGACCGACCTGCGCCCCTTCATCGAGGGACTCCCCAAGGCCGAACTGCATGTGCACCATGTCGGCTCGGCCTCCCCGCGCATCGTCGCCGAGCTGGCGGCCCACCACCCCGATTCCCGGGTCCCCACCGACCCCGAGGCGCTCGCGGACTACTTCACCTTCACCGACTTCGCGCACTTCATCGAGGTCTATCTCTCGGTGGTGAGCCTGATCCGCACCCCGGAGGACGTACGGCTGCTCACCTTCGAGGTGGCCCGCGACATGGCCCGGCAGAACGTCCGCTACGCGGAGCTGACCGTCACCCCCTTCAGCTCCACCCGCCGGGGCATCGAGGAGCGGGCCTTCATGGAGGCGATCGAGGACGCCCGGAAGGCCGCCGAGGCCGAGTTGGGCGTCGTCCTGCGCTGGTGTTTCGACATCCCGGGCGAGGCGGGGCTCGAAGCCGCCGAAGAGACCACCCGGCTGGCGCTGGACCTGCGCCCCGAGGGGCTGGTCTCCTTCGGGCTCGGCGGGCCGGAGATCGGTGTGCCCAGGCCGCAGTTCAAGCCGTACTTCGACCGGGCCATCGCGGCCGGGCTGCACTCCGTGCCGCACGCCGGGGAGACCACCGGACCGCAGACGATCTGGGACGCGCTCCAGGAGCTGGGGGCCGAGCGCATCGGCCATGGCACCACCGCCGCGCAGGACCCGGCGCTGCTGGCCCATCTCGCCGAGCGGCGCATCCCGCTGGAGGTCTGCCCCACCTCCAATCTGGCCACCCGGGCCGTGACCGACCTCGACCGGCACCCGGTCCGGGAGATGGTCGCGGCCGGTGTGCTGGTGACGATCAACAGCGACGACCCCCCGATGTTCGGCACCGATCTGAACAACGAGTACGCGGTGGCGGCCCGGCTGCTCGATCTCGACGAGCGCGGTGTGGCGGAGCTGGCCAAGAACGCGGTGCACGCGTCCTTCCTCGACCCGGCGGGCAAGGCGAGGATCGCCGGGGAGATCGACACCTACACGGCGTCCTGGCTCGCCGGCCGCTGACGGGCCCCGGCCGGAGGCCACCCGCGGCCCCGGGGCTGACCCGCCCCGGGTCCGCAGGGTCCGCCCCGGGTCCGCAGGGTCCGCCCGGGTCCGCGCCCCGGACCCGCCGCCGGTCCCGTCGTCGGCCCCGCCGCCCCGGGGCCCGCGGTGAACAATGGGAGCCATGCGTACCGTCACCGCCGTAGGCCACCGAGGCGATCCGTACCTCGTCCGTGAGAACACCCTCCCCTCCCTCCGCTCCGCCGCCGCCCGGGGCGCGGACGCGGTGGAGATCGATGTGCGGCTCACCGCCGACGGAGTCCCCGTGCTGTTGCACGACTCCACACTGAAGCGGCTCTGGGGCCACGACCGCCCGCTGGCGCGGCTCTCCCGTGCCGAGGTGGCGGGGCTGACCGCCGGCGGGGTGCCGACCCTGGAGGAGGCGCTGCGGACCCTGGAGGGGCTCGGCGGCTGCCGGGTGATGATCGACCTCCCCGGCGCCACGCCCGAGACCGTGCGGAGGGTGGTCGGCGCCGTCCACGACCACGGCGCGGCGGAGCGCGCGTACTACTGCGCGGGCCCGGCCACCATGCTCGCGGTGCGCGCCGCCGACCCCGCCGCCGAGATCGCCCTGACATGGACCTCGCTGGCCCCGCCGCGCCCCGTCCTGCTGGACGCGCTCCGTCCCCGTACGCTCAACTACCGCTTCGGCCTGGTCGGCCGGGCTCTCGTGGACCGGGTCCACGGCGACGGAATGCTCGTCTCCGCGTGGACGGCGGACACGCGGCGCACCATGCGGTCACTGGTCCGGGCGGGCGTCGACTCGATCACCACCAACCGGGTGGACACCCTGCGCTCGGTGCTCGGCGCCCCGGACCGGCGTCCTTGATCCTTCCGGCATGATGGACCGCCGGGCCCTGTACCCCGGCCGAGGAGCACTGATGAACGACAGGATTCGCACCGACGTCGCCCACAACGCCAGAGTCTGGAACCACTGGCTGCACGGGAAGGACAACTACCCGGTCGACCGCACGGTCGGCGACCACATCACCGGTCTCTATCCCAGCATCGGCGAGGTCGCCCGCGCCGATCGGGCGTTCCTGGGCCGGGTGGTGGGCCATCTGACCGCCGAGCGCGGCATACGGCAGTTCCTGGACATCGGTACGGGGCTGCCGACCGCCGAGAACACCCATGAGGTGGCCCAGCGCATCGCGCCGGAGTCCCGGATCGTCTATGTCGACAACGATCCGATCGTGCTGGCGCACGCCCGCGCGCTGCTCACCAGCTCGCCCGAGGGCTCGACCGAGTATCTGGACGCGGACGCCCACGACCCGGAGGGGATTCTGCGCGCGGTCACCCCGACGCTGGACCTCGGCCGGCCGGTGGCGGTGATCATGCTCGGGATTCTCAACTTCGTGCTGGACACCGACGAGGCCCGCTCCATCGTCCGCACCCTGATGGCCTCGGTCCCCTCCGGCAGCGCCCTGGTGCTGACGCATCCGACGCTGGAGCTGGGGGGCGAGGGCAACGCGGAGGCGATGGCGTTCTGGAACGAGAACGCGACCCCGCCGATCACCGCGCGCACCGGCGAGGAGATCGCCTCGTTCCTGGAGGGGCTGGAGGTGCTGGAGCCCGGTCTGGTCTCCTGCTCGCGCTGGCGCCCGGGCACAGCGGGGGAGGAACCGCCCCTGGTGGCGCAGTACGGCGTGGTGGGACTCAAGCCGTAACGCGGCACGGGCCCCGGCGGCGGGCACCGCGAACCCCGGCGGCGGGCGCGGCGGGACCCGGAACCATCGGGCACGGCGAACCCCGGCCGTCGGCAGGGCGGGCCCCGAACCGTCCTGCGCGCGGAAGGGGCGGGGGCTCACCGCCGGGACTTCCCGGCGGTGTGGCGACGATCACCACCTCGCGCCCGCTCACCCGGCCGATTCCCGCGATCACTCCGGCCGCCGGGGCCTGGTCCTCG
>NZ_JBSFER010000045.1:0-30547 GCF_053594535.1 Streptomyces sp. NPDC001889 | reverse complement strand
GACGTCATGACGGCTTCGGTACGCAGCGGGTTGATCTCCGAGACGGCGCCGACGAACGTGGTCTTGCCCACGCCGAATCCGCCCGCCACCACGATCTTCGCGCTGGTGGTCGATCTCGGGGCGGTCCCGCCGCTAGAGCTTGCGAAGTCCACTGAGCACCCTTTCGAGCAGTGTCACATCCGGCGTACCGCCGGCGTCTCCGTTGCCCGGCTGGTGGATCGCCACCATGCCCGCCTCCGCCAGGTCGGCGACGAGAATCCGGGCGACGCCGAGCGGCATGGACAGCAGCGCCGACACCTCGGCCACCGACTTGACCTCACGGCAGAGATGGCAGATCCGCTGGTGCTCGGGGAGCAGCCCGGCGAGGAGCGCGGGATCGGCCGTCGTGCTGACCAGCGCCTCGATGGCGAGCTGGTAGCGCGGCCGGGTCCGTCCGCCGGTCATGGCATACGGACGCACCAGCGGCTGGTCGCCCTCGTAACCGTAGTCGGTTTGGACACCGTACGGATCGTGAGAGGCGGTTGGCGGGGTCATGAATCCTCCGGGCGGGACAGCAAGTGGTCGGCGAGCCGTCTGAGCGGGCCGGTGGGGGTCCGGTTGGGCGACCTGACGGTGACGGCGCGAGGGCGCGCTATCGGAACGAGTACGGACGAGGGTGTAACCGGTGACGGATCAATGCAGCAGACTCCCCTGGAGCTCCGCGCGCAGATCCGGGGTGAGCACCCCGCCCGCGCGGTCCACCAGCAGGGCCATCTCGTATCCCACCAGGCCGATGTCGCACTCGGGGTGCGCCAGCACGGCCAGCGACGAGCCGTCGGAGACGGACATCAGGAAGAGGAAGCCGCGCTCCATCTCGACCACGGTCTGGCTCACCGGACCGCCTTCGAAGATCCTTGACGCCCCCGCGGTCAGCGAGGTCAGACCGGAGGCGACGGCCGCGAGCTGATCGGCCCGGTCGCGTGGGAATCCTTCGGACATGGCGAGCAGGAGTCCGTCGGCGGAGACCACCACCGTGTGGGACACCCCGGGGGTGTTGTCCACGAAGTTGGTGATCAACCAGTTCAGATTCTGCGCCGCCTGGCTCATCGGGCTCAACTAACGCTCCTGCGGGTGAGAGGGACCGAGGTCGAAACCGCCGGGCGTCGTGTTCTGCTGACGACCCTGCTGAATGCCTCGGCGGAGATTGGTGAGTCGGCCACGCACATCGTCGGGCGCACGCGAGACCTGCGGACCGCTCTGGGTGCTCTGCTCCTGCGCCGTGCCCGCGACCAGATTGGCACGCGGGACGCGACGGGGGAGACCGGAGGTCGTGACGCCACCGGCGGCGGGCTTCCGGATGCGCTCGGCCTGCCGTACCAGTTCGTCGTTGGGGGAGGCGCGCCAGCCGCCGCCGTTGGTGCCCTCCGCGTCCTGCCCGCTCTGACCCTGCTGGTCGGCGGGGGTGCGCTGGGGCAGGGGCCGGTCCGGGCCGTCGGCCGGACGGTCGCCGGCCTCCGGCCGCGGCGGTGCTTCCGGAAGGCCCGGCCGGGACGGCTGCCCCTGCGGGGCGCCCGGGGCCGGCCGGCCCTGCTCGCCGGGGTGCGCGGGCCTGCCCCGGCCCTGGGTGCGGAACCAGTCCGTCTCCAGGGTGTCGAAGAGCGGGGTACGGCCGTCGCCGGGCCCGGCGGGCGGCAGCGCCTCGTGCTGCGGCTGCGCCGGCAGGGCGCGGTGGGCGCCCGTGTCGGTGCTCTCCCGGCCCTCGTACCCGCGCGGCGCGGGCGCCTGCCCGGGCGCGGGCGGCTGGGGAGCGCCCAGGTCGGTACGGGGGTACTGGCCGGTGGCCGCGGGGTCCTGGTGCTCGGGGCGGGCGTACTGGCCGCTGTTGGGGTCCTGGAAGTCGGGCCGGGCGTACTGGCCGGTGGCTGCCGGGTCCTGGTGCTCGGGGCGGGCGTACTGGCCGCTGTTGGGGTCGTGGAAGTCGGGCCGGGCGTACTGGCCGGTGGCTGCCGGGTCCTGGTGCTCGGGCCGGGCGTACTGGCCGCTGTTGGGGTCGTGGAAGTCGGGCCGGGCGTACTGACCGGTGGTCGCCGGGTCCTCGGGGCGGGCGTACTGGCCGCTGTTGGGGTCCTGGAAGTCGGGCCGGGCGTACTGGCCGGTGGCTGCCGGGTCCTGGTCCTCGGGGCGGCTGTACTGGCCGCTGTTCGGGTCCTGGAAGTCCGGCCGGGCGAACTGCCCCGTCGTCTGCGGGTCCTGGTGCTCGGCACCGGGCTGGCGCGGCAGAGCCGGCTCGGGCCGGGCGTAGCCCTGCCCCTGCCCCTGGCTCCGGTCCTGGTCGCGGCCCGGACCCCGGACCCCGTCACGGCCCTGCGGCGCGTCGCCGCGCGGCGGCGCGAACTGACCCGCGGGCCCGCCCGGCGCTCCCGCTCCCGGCGCGGCGGGGGAGGGAGGACCGAAGACATCCGGGCGGACGAACTGTCCGCCCTGTCCGCCGCCCTGCCGCTGCGGCGGCGGCGCGTTGAAGTCGGGGCGCGGGAACGGCTCGGTGGCCGGTCCGCCGCTCTGCTGCTGCTTGCCGAAGTCCGGCCTGCCGAACTCCGCCGTCGCGGCGGGTCCCCGCGCGGTGTCGGAGTCCTCGTGGCCGCGCGGGGTGTCGTCGTGTCCCTGACGGCGCGGGGGCTGCTGCTCACTGCCCCAACTGGTGGTCCCCGGACGCTGCGGGGAGCCGGGCAGCTCGGGACGCCCGCCGCCGGCGGCGGAGGCCGGAGCGGGCAGCTGACGGCCGCCGTCCTGGCGGCCCCGGTCGCCCGGGCCCTGCGGCCCGTTGCCCGCCGGGGACTCACCGCGGCCCGGGGCGCTCTGCGCACCCCGGTTGCCGAAGGCACCGGCGAGACCGCCGCCCTGCCGGCCCTGGCCGGGTGCCTGACCCGGGCCGCCGTCGCGGCTCGGGAGCGCGGCGCGCTGTCCCGCGCCCGCGCCGACCTGGCCGCGCGGACCACTGCCCGTGCCGAGCAGACCGCCCGATGGGGCACCCGCACCGGGACCGCCCGGGAGACCGGGGCCGCCGGGACGGGAACCACCGGGCACCGCGCCGGGACGGGCGCCGGGGCCGCCGGGACCGGAGACGCCCTGCGGCACACCGCCCGGGACGCCCGCGCCGGGCCCGCCGGGCTTCTTGTTCCCCTGGGCCACATCGACGGGCAGCATGACCAGCGCGGTCGTACCGCCGGAGTCGGAGGGACGGAGCTGGATGCGGATGCCGTGCCGCAGGGACAGCCGGCCGACCACGAACAGACCCATGCGGCGGGAGACCGAGACATCCACGGTGGGCGGCGACGCCAGCCGCTCGTTGATCGCGGCGAGGTCCTCGGGGGAGAGGCCGATGCCGGTGTCGTGGATCTCGACCAGCACCCGCCCGTCGGGCAGGGCGTGGCCGGTGACCCGGACCTTGGTCTGCGGCGACGAGAAGGAGGTGGCGTTCTCCAGCAGCTCGGCGAGGAGGTGCACCAGGTCGTTGACGACCCGGCCGGCGACCTCGGTCGCGGGCACGGCGGCCAGTTCGATCCGCTCGTACTGCTCCACCTCGGACGCGGCGGCACGCAGCACGTCGACCAGCGGGACGGGGCGCGTCCAGCGCCGCCCCGGCTCCTCACCGGCGAGGACGAGGAGGTTCTCGCCGTTCCGGCGCATACGGGTCGCGAGGTGGTCCAGCTTGAAGAGCGAGGAGAGCTGGTCCGGGTCGGCCTCGCGGGACTCCAGCTCGGAGATGAGCGAGAGCTGGCGCTGGATGAGGCCCTGGGAGCGCCGGGAGAGGTTGGTGAACATCGCGTTGACGTTGCCCCGCAGCAGCGCCTGCTCGGCGGCGAGGCGGACCGCCTCGCGGTGCACGTCGTCGAAGGCCGCGGCCACCTTGCCGATCTCGTCCCGGGAGTGCACACCGACCGACTCGACGGAGGTGTCGACGTCCTGCGGGTCCGACTCGGAGAGCTGCTTGACCAGCTCGGGCAGCCGGTCCTGGGCGACCTTGGTCGCCGTGTCCTGGAGCCGCCGCAGCGAGCGGATCATGGAGCGGGCGACGACGAAGGCGCCGACGAGCGAGACACCGAGGACGACGAGGATCAGCGCACCGTTGATGATGGCTTCCTGCCGGGACTCCTCGCGCAGCTGGCGGGCCTTGGCCTCCATCTCGCCGAGCAGCGTCGACTCGATCTGCTTCATCGCGTTGATGCGCGTGCCGTAGTCGTCGGTCCAGTCGAGGTGGGACCGCTTCTTGCGGGTGCTCAGACCGTCGGAGGTCTCGAAGACGCGCTGGGCGTAGTCCTCGGCCGCGGCGATGGTCGAGTTGCCGACGTCCAGCGGCTCGGTCAGGTCCCGGGCGTCGCCGCCCGACGAGTTGTAGATCCGCTCGAAGCGCTTGAGCTCGTCCTCGCCGTTCTTGAGCGCGGCCCGGCCGTACTGGCGGTCGTTCTCCTCCAGGCCGGGGCCCTTGGCGCCGGCTCCGCCGGGCAGCGCGGCGGCGATGATCGCGCGCTGCATCGAGGCGTACTCCTTGGCGGAGGAGAACGCCGCCAGCGCACGGGTGCGCTTGATCATGTCCGGGTTGCTGGTCGCCTGGGCCATGTCCTGGGAGAGGCTCAGCAGGGATTCGATCAGCCGGTGGTAGCTCTCCACCGTCAGCATGTTCGGCAGGCTGGAGTCGTACGCGGTCTTGCGGATGCTCGCCAGGTTGCTGACTTCCTTGGCGATCTGGCTCGCGTTGGCGTGGATCGACTCCAGCGAGTCGTCCTCGTTCGAGTACGTGATCTGCCGGGTGGTCTCCAGGAAGCTGTCCCGGGCCCGGTTGGTGGTCTGACGCGGGTCAGTGATCTTGAAGTCGGTCTCTTTGACCTTGTTGGCCAGCGGACCGGCGGTGAGGTCCCGCTCCGCCTGGAGCGCGACGGCGAGCTTGGTCGCCTCCTGGGTCATGTCGGTGAGCAGCTGCATGTGGTCCAGCTGCTGCATCCGGTCCAGGGACTCGTTGATCCGCAGACCGCCCAGGGTCGTCGCCGCGACGACGGGCAGGGTCAGCAGGGAGATGAGCCGGGTGCTGATGCGCCAGTTGCGGAGCGCCATCCGGGAGCCGGTGTCCGTGGGGCCCTTGGCCTTCGGCGGGCTCTTGGGCCCGTCAGCGGCCGGGCCGGTGGACGCGCCGGGGCCGGAGCCGGGCGTGCCGGAGCCGCCGCCGGGGCCGGAGCCTCCCGGACCCGCCGGGCCGCCGGGGCCCGCGGGGGGCGCCGCGCCGGGCCGCTGGGCTCCGGGGAGCGGAGCCGTGCCGGAGCGTGCGGAGCGGTCGCCGCCCTCGCCCGGCGGCACCGCCGGTCCCTGGTTCTGGGTGTGCTGGGGCGAGGAGCCGCGGTCGGTCCCGCCGCGCGGCTCCTGTTCCGCCGCAGCGCTGCCATCCCTCTTGAAACGTCCCTGCACTAGCGTCGCAACCTCTTGACCAGGCGTCCCCCGTGGCACGGCGGGACGGTGTCGGCGTCGGTGAGGCGCGGATGCGCCCCGGTGGTGGTCGTGAGTGACCGGCGCTTCCCCCCTTTCCCGCCGCCGCTCGGCGCTGTGTTGCGCCCTTGCGCGCCGGCCTGAAACCGCGGCGGTGCGTGGAATTCCAGCACAGTGCCGGATCTCCAACAAGGGCCGCGTACCGTGCTGTGACCTGGGTGACACGCCGTGAGCGACGAGTCACCAGGTGTAGAAAGGGTTCAGGGAGGAAGTGGACATTTCCCATTGATTTCGTGAGGGGTGAAGGGTGCCCCAGTCGCCATGATCGGGTGCGGAATGGCGGCTTCAGCCTTCAATGTCCGATTCTTGGTGGTCAGGGGTCGGCCCGTAATGACCGAAATGCCGGGCAACTCGTGAGGAAACTCACACCATCACCATGGTCTCTCCATGCTTTCGCGGGGAATCGCATGTTTAGCCTGACGCTTTACACGCACGTCATTCTGTCAACCGCCGCTTGCCGAGCGGCCTCTCCCTAAGGCCGGACGAAACCCGATGAAGACGCTGATGTTCCGCAACATAGCCAACCCCCGTCGCACCACGCTCGCGCACCTCGAGGACGCCGGACAGCTGCGGACGCCGGAGCCGGCGGAGCACCCGCTCGATCTTCCCACCCAGACGGCCAACCCCCGCCGCACCATCCTGATGGACGCCCCCGCCTCCTGACGCCGCCCCCGCGTCCCCTCGCGGACCGCGCCCGCCCCGCCCGGCACCCCGCCCGCCCCGGCCCCGGCGCCCCCGGGGCCCGTCGGCGCGAGGCGGGAGCCCCGGCCGCGTTAGCCTGGAGCGTCAGACTCCAGCAGCGTCAGCAGTAGTAGAGGGGCACCCGCATCCCGTGCGCATCGCCAGGTTCTCCATCGACGGCAATGTCGCCTTCGGCGCGGTCGAGGGCGACGGTCCCGACGGACTCGTCCTCGACATCATCAAGGGCATCCCGTTCGCGGACTTCGAACTCTCGGGCACGAAGGTTCCGCTGAGCAAGGTACGGCTGCTGCCGCCCGTGCTCCCCAACAAGGTCGTGGCCTTCGGCCGCAACTACGCGGAGCACGCGGCGGAGCTGGGGCACGAGGTCCCCGCCGAGCCGTTCGCCTTCTTCAAGCCGTCCACCTCGGTCATCGGCCCGGGCGACGCCATCGCGTACCCCTCCTTCTCCCAGGAGCTGCACCACGAGGCCGAGCTGGCCGTGGTCATCGGCCGGATGTGCCGCGAGGTCCCGCGCGAGCGCGTCAAGGACGTCATCCTCGGCTACACCTGCGCGAACGACGTCACCGCCCGCGATGTACAGCTCCGCGAGAAGCAGTGGGCCCGCGCCAAGGGCTTCGACACCTCCTGCCCGCTCGGCCCCTGGGTGGAGACGGAGCTGGACCCGTCCGACCTCGCCATCCAGTGCACGGTCAACGGCGAGCAGCGCCAGCTCGGCAGCACCAGCCAGATGATCAACTCCATCGAGGACCTGATCGTCAACATCACCGAGGCGATGACCCTGCTCCCGGGCGACGTGATCCTCACGGGCACCCCCGCCGGAGTCGGCCCCCTCACCGTCGGCGACGAGGTCGCCGTCACCATCCAAGGCATCGGCACTCTCACCAACAAGGTGATCAAGCGTGGCTAACGCGAACGTCCGCGTACGTTTCTGTCCCTCGCCGACCGGCAACCCCCATGTGGGTCTGGTCCGCACCGCCCTCTTCAACTGGGCCTTCGCCCGGCACAACGGCGGCACCATGGTCTTCCGCATCGAGGACACCGACGCGGCGCGCGACTCCGAGGAGTCCTACCGCCAGCTGCTCGACTCGATGCGCTGGCTCGGTCTGGACTGGGACGAGGGCCCCGAGACCGGCGGCCCGCACGCCCCCTACCGCCAGTCGCAGCGCATGGACATCTACCGGGACGTCGCGGCGAAGCTGCTCGACGGCGGGTACGCGTACCACTGCTACTGCTCCGCCGAGGAGCTGGAGGCCCGCCGCGACGCCGCCCGCGCCGCCGGCCGCCCCTCCGGCTACGACGGCCACTGCCGTGAGCTGACCGAGGAGCGGATCGCCGCCTACCGGGCGGAGGGCCGCCCGGCCATCGTCCGCTTCCGGATGCCCGACGAGGCGATCACCTTCACCGACCTGGTCCGCGGCGAGCTGACCTTCACCCCGGAGAACGTGCCGGACTACGGCATCGTCCGGGCCAACGGCGCCCCGCTCTACACCCTGGTCAACCCCGTCGACGACGCGCTCATGGAGATCACCCATGTGCTCCGCGGCGAGGACCTGCTCTCCTCCACCCCGCGCCAGATCGCGCTCTACAAGGCGCTGATCGAGCTGGGTGTCGCCCGGGAGATCCCCGCCTTCGGGCACCTTCCGTACGTCATGGGGGAGGGGAACAAGAAGCTCTCCAAGCGCGACCCGCAGGCGTCGCTGAACCTCTACCGCGAGCGCGGCTTCCTCCCCGAGGGGCTGCTGAACTACCTCTCGCTGCTCGGCTGGTCCTTCTCCGCCGACCAGGACGTGTTCTCGGTCGCCGAGCTGGTCGAGACGTTCGACATCAAGGACGTCAACGCCAACCCGGCCCGCTTCGACCTCAAGAAGGCCGAGGCGATCAACGCCGACCACATCCGCCGCCTCGATGTGAAGTCCTTCACCGAGGCCTGCGCCCCCTGGCTGGAGGCCCCGTTCGCGAACTGGGCGCCGGAGCGGTTCGACCGGGAGGCCTGGGAGGCCATCGCGCCGTACGCGCAGACCCGGCTCACCGTCCTCTCCGACATCACCGCCAATGTCGACTTCCTCTTCCTGGACGCCCCCGTCGAGGACGAGGCGTCCTGGGTGAAGGCGATGAAGGAGGGCTCGGCCGCGCTGCTGGCCACCGCCCGCGAGAAGCTCGCGGCGGCCGACTGGGCGAGCGCCGACTCCCTCAAGGAGGCGGTCCTCGCGGCGGGTGAGGCCCACGGCCTCAAGCTGGGCAAGGCCCAGGCCCCGGTCCGGGTCGCGGTCACCGGCCGCACGGTCGGTCTGCCGCTCTTCGAGTCGCTGGAGATCCTCGGCGAGGAGAAGACCCTCCAGCGGATCGACGCCGCGCTGGCCAGGCTCGCCCAGGGGTGAAACCCCGGCGGCGGGGCCCGCGCCCCGCTACCTTTGGATCATGCCGATACGCGCGGTCCTGTGGGACGTGGACGACACCATCTTCGACTACCGCACGGCCGACCGTGCGGGCATGTCCCACCATCTCCGGGCCGAGGGCCTGGCCGGCGGATTCACCTCCGCCGGCCAGGCCCTCGATCACTGGCGGGAGGTCACGGCACTCCACTGGGCGCGCTTCGCCGCCGGGGAGACCTCCTTCGAGGGCCAGCGCCGGGACCGCGTCCGCAGTTTCACCGGCCGGACGCTGAGCGACGCGGACGCCGACGGCTGGTACGACCGCTATCTCGTCCACTACGAGGCCGCCTGGTCCCTCTTCCCGGACGCCCTGCCCGTCCTGGACGCGCTGGCGGGGGAGTACCGCCACGCCGTCCTCTCCAACGCCTCGATCCGGGTCCAGGACCCCAAGCTCCGGGCCCTCGGCGTCCACGACCGCTTCGAGGTGGTGCTCTGCGCCCCGGAGCTGGGCGTCGCCAAGCCGTCGGCCGAGGCGTTCCACCGCGCGTGCGAGGCCCTGGAGCTGCCGCCCGCCGAGGTTCTGTACGTGGGTGACGAGCCGGACATCGACGCGCGCGGCGCCGTCGAGGCGGGGCTCGCCGGCGTCTGGCTCGACCGCACCGGCGTGGGCGGGCGCCCCGAGCTGATCCGGATCACCGGTCTGGACCAGCTCCCCGCTCTGTTGCGGGGCGATACCCGTTTTGGAGCGCCGTCCACCTTCGGGTAATGTTCTTTCTGCGCCGCCCGGGAAGGCCAGGAACCGGACCGGAAAGCGCAAGCCAAACAAGCCCCCTGTCGGGGGTTGCGTTTTGGTGGCCTATGGTGTAATTGGCAGCACGACTGATTCTGGTTCAGTTAGTCTAGGTTCGAGTCCTGGTAGGCCAGCTCGCAGAGCTTTATCTGCAAAGCCCCCGTTGTGTAGCGGCCTAGCACGCTGCCCTCTCAAGGCAGTAGCGCCGGTTCGAATCCGGTCGGGGGTACAGATCCATCCTGCTGATCACCAGGGTCGCTCCCGGTGATCGCGCAGTGACACAGCCCGGCTCAGGTCGGGTGGGATCGCTAGGGCCCCCGTTGTGTAGCGGCCTAGCACGCCGCCCTCTCAAGGCGGTAGCGCCGGTTCGAATCCGGTCGGGGGTACTGGTCTAAACCACCATGGGCTATGGTGTAATTGGCAGCACGAGTGATTCTGGTTCATTTAGTCTAGGTTCGAGTCCTGGTAGCCCAGCAGATCTCACGATCACAGTCTTGCCCCCGTTGTGTAGCGGCCTAGCACGCCGCCCTCTCAAGGCGGTAGCGCCGGTTCGAATCCGGTCGGGGGTACGTCAGAGGAAGCCCTCCGCGCGCGGCGCGGAGGGCTTCCTCGTATGCGCGGACTCCAGGACTCCGTGTGCGCGGGCCCGCCGGACCCGGGGCCGTGCGGGGAACTCCCCATGGGCGCGCCCGAGTTGCGGCTCGGTCAACTCGGGCGCGGCCCGGGCGGGTTGCGCCCCCGGGCGTCAGCCGGTGCGGCGCAGCGCCTCGCTCAGCCGGGCGGCGGAGTCGATGACCGCCTGGGCGTGCATCCGGCCCGGGTGACGGGTCAGCCGCTCCACCGGCCCGGAGACCGAGACGGCGGCCACCACCCGGTTGGAGGGCCCGCGCACCGGCGCGGAGACCGAGGCGACACCGGGCTCGCGCTCGCCGATCGACTGCGCCCACCCCCTGCGCCGTACGCCCGAGAGCGCCGTGGCCGTGAAGCGCGCGCCCTGGAGCCCCCGGTGCAGCCGCTCCGGCTCCTCCCAGGCCATCAGGATCTGCGCGGACGAGCCCGCCTTCATGGTGAGCGTGGAGCCGACCGGCACCGTGTCCCGCAGGCCCGAGAGCCGCTCGGCGGCGGCCACACAGATCCGCATGTCCCCCTGGCGCCGGTAGAGCTGCGCGCTCTCGCCGGTCACATCGCGCAGATGGGTGAGGACCGGGCCCGCCGTGGCCAGCAGCCGGTCCTCGCCGGCCGCCGCGGCCAGCTCGGCCAGCCGCGGGCCCAGGATGAACCGGCCCTGCATGTCCCTCGCCACCATGCGGTGGTGTTCCAGTGCCACCGCGAGGCGGTGCGCCGTGGGCCGGGCCAGCCCGGTGGCCGCGACCAGCCCGGCGAGGGTGGCCGGACCGGACTCCAGTGCACTCAGAACCAGAGCCGCCTTGTCGAGAACGCCGACGCCGCTAGAGTTGTCCATGCAACGATACTTGCGTCTCACACTGTGAAACGCAAGTTCACATTTTCCCGGAACCCGCCAGTCTGTAGAGGCGGCCCCGCGATCCAGGGCTCGCGACAGGTGTCTAGTAGCGCCGGCAGAGCGGCCGGCCGGAGGGAAAGCGATGGGTAGGACACTCGCGGAGAAGGTCTGGGACGACCATGTCGTCCGGCGCGCCGAGGGCGAGCCCGATCTCCTCTTCATCGATCTGCACCTGCTGCACGAGGTGACCAGCCCCCAGGCCTTCGACGGTCTCCGGCAGAACGGCCGCACGGTCCGCCGCCGCGATCTCACCATCGCCACCGAGGACCACAACACCCCCACCATCGACATCGACAAGCCCATCGCGGACCCGGTCTCCCGGGTGCAGTTGGAGACCCTGCGCAGGAACTGCGCCGAGTTCGGGGTGCGGCTGCACCCGCTGGGCGATGTCGAGCAGGGCGTTGTCCACGTGGTGGGACCCCAGCTGGGACTGACCCAGCCCGGCACCACGGTGGTCTGCGGCGACTCGCACACCTCCACCCACGGCGCCTTCGGCGCGCTGGCCTTCGGCATCGGCACCTCGCAGGTCGAGCATGTGCTCGCCACCCAGACGCTCCCGATGGCCCGCCCCAGGACCATGGCGATCACCGTGGAGGGCGAGCTGCCCGACGGCGTCACCGCCAAGGACCTGATCCTGGCCATCATCGCCAGGATCGGCACGGGTGGCGGCCAGGGCTATGTGCTGGAGTACCGGGGCCCGGCCATCGAGAAGCTCTCGATGGAGGCGCGGATGACCATCTGCAACATGTCCATCGAGGCCGGTGCCCGCGCGGGCATGATCGCTCCCGATGAGACCACCTTCGAGTATCTGCGCGGCCGGGACCACGCCCCGCAGGGCGAGGACTGGGACGCGGCGGTCGCCTACTGGAGGACCCTGCGGACGGACGACGACGCGGTCTTCGACGCCGAGGTGCTCATCGACGCCACCGCGCTCGCCCCGTTCGTCACCTGGGGCACCAACCCGGGGCAGGGCGCGCCGCTCTCCGCCAGCGTCCCCGACCCCGCTTCGTACGAGGACGCTTCGGAGCGGCTCGCCGCCGAAAAGGCCCTGGAGTACATGGGGTTGACCGCCGGCCAGCAGCTGCGGGACATCAAGGTGGACACCGTCTTCGTAGGCTCCTGCACCAACGGCCGTATCGAGGACCTGCGCTCGGCGGCCTCGGTCCTGGACGGCCGCAAAGTCGCCGACGGGGTACGGATGCTGGTCGTCCCCGGCTCCGTCCGGGTCGCCCTCCAGGCCGTCGCGGAGGGGCTGGACAAGGTCTTCACGGCCTCCGGCGCCGAGTGGCGGCACGCGGGCTGCTCGATGTGTCTGGGGATGAACCCCGACCAGCTGGCGCCCGGTGAGCGCTCCGCCTCCACCTCCAACCGCAACTTCGAGGGGCGGCAGGGCAAGGGCGGGCGGACCCATCTGGTCTCGCCCCAGGTCGCCGCGGCCACCGCGGTGCTGGGCCACCTCGCCTGCCCGGCCGACCTGTCCGACGACGCCGCCCGTACGCCCGCTGGAGTCTGATCAGCCATGGAAGCATTCACCGCACACACCGGCCGGGCCGTCCCGCTGCGCCGCAGCAATGTCGACACCGACCAGATCATCCCCGCCCACTGGCTGAAGAAGGTCACCCGGGACGGCTTCGAGGACGGGCTCTTCGAGGCCTGGCGCAAGGACCCGTCCTTCGTGCTCAACCGGGCCGAGCACGCGGGCGCCACGGTCCTGGTCGCGGGGCCCGACTTCGGCACCGGCTCCTCGCGTGAGCACGCCGTCTGGGCGCTCCAGAACTTCGGCTTCAAGACCGTCATCTCGTCCCGGTTCGCCGACATCTTCCGGGGCAACTCGCTGAAGAACGGTCTGCTGACCGTCGTTCTGCCGCAGGAGGCGGTGGACCGGATCTGGGCGCTGACCGAGGCCGATCCCACCGCCGAGGTGACCGTGGACCTGGAGGCCCGCCAGGTCCGCGCCGAGGGCATCACCGAGAGCTTCGAGCTGGACGAGAACGCCCGCTGGCGGCTGCTGAACGGGCTGGACGACATCAGCCTCACCCTTCAGAACGAAACGGACATCGCGGCTTACGAAGCCTCCCGGCCCGCCTTCAAACCACGCACGATTCAGGTCTGATCAGCGCTTTTCCCCGACTGTGCCCCCCACCGCCCGGTGGGGGGCACAGTCGTCTGTTGAGACCCTGCCGGGCGACAACTCGCCCCAGATGGCACAATCGGTGCATGGAACGCGACAGCCAACTCAAGCTCTACGCGGCTGTCGCGGCCCGATTGAAGGAAGCGCACACCGCTGTGCGCACACTGCAAGTCCCGGAGAGCGTAAGGAAGGCGCTGACCCGGAAGCTGCTGGTCATCACGGCCGCGGCGAAGCACGATCTCCCGGATGCCGCAAGGCGTCTGGACCGCTTGATGAAGGACCTCGACGAGGGCCGATTCCCTGAGGGCGACTGACACCCGAACTCCCGCGAGCGACGACTTCGCAGTCGAGTTCGTTGCGGCACTAGGGTGATTAGACCGTTTCGTGTTTGATTTGCGGTATATATCTGCCTAACGTGCGAAAAAGCCTGGGCGCATTCGCTCAGGCAATGTCTCCGAAGGGGAAGACGTGAACAAGGCGCAGCTCGTAGAAGCCATTGCCGACAAGCTCGGCGGCCGTCAGCAGGCCGCGGACGCTGTCGACGCGGTGCTTGACGCGATCGTCCGCGCGGTTGTCGCCGGAGACCGTGTCTCGGTCACCGGCTTCGGCTCGTTCGAGAAGGTCGACCGGCCCGCCCGCTACGCCCGCAACCCGCAGACGGGTGAGCGGGTCCGGGTCAAGAAGACCTCGGTGCCGCGCTTCCGCGCGGGCCAGGGGTTCAAGGACCTGGTCAGCGGCTCGAAGAAGCTCCCGCGCGGTGGCGAGGTCTCGGTCAAGAAGGCGCCCAAGGGCAGCCTCTCGGGCGGTGCTTCCACCCGGACGACCACCAAGGCCGCGGCCAAGAAGGCCACCGCCAAGAAGGCCACCACGGCCAAGAAGACGGTCGCCGCGAAGAAGGCGACCGTGGCGAAGAAGGCCGCGCCCGCGAAGAAGACCGTGGCCAAGAAGGCCACCACGGCCAAGAAGACGGTCGCCGCGAAGAAGGCGGCCCCGGCCAAGAAGGCCGCGCCCGCGAAGAAGGCCGCCGTCGCCAAGAAGACCGCGCCGGCCAAGAAGGCCACCGCGAAGAAGGCGCCCGCGAAGAAGGCCACGGCGCGCAAGACCGCCGCCAAGAAGAGCGCGACCGCCAGGAAGAGGTAAGCGGCACCGGCCCACCGGGCCACTGACGCGCCGGGCCGGGCTCCCCTCGGGGAGCCCGGCCCGCGGCGTGTCCGGCGCACCGCCGCCCCGGCGGTGCGGGCGGGGCGGGCGCACAGGGCCCGCCCCGGTGCTCTCCCCTGGCTCTCAGTGGCCGGAAATCGCCCCTGCGGCCCTCCGGGGAGGGCCCGTGGTCGCGAAGGGCCCGGAGAGGCCGTCAGAGCGTCTGGAGCGTCACCAGGGTGATCCGGCGGTCCGCGCCCTCGCCCTCGGTCTCGATACGGACCCGCTGGCCGGGCCGGAGCAGCCGCAGCGCCCCCGCGTCAAAGGCGGCGGCGTCGAATTCCACCGGCGTCCCGTCGTCGAGCAGCACGCTCCCGCTGCGGGTTTCGGGGTCGTATGTGTAAGAGGTCGCCTGCATGAGCGCCACCCTAATGCCCCGGCCCCCGGGCATCGGCGGGCCAGGGCTCGGGAGCGCCCGTCTCCAGCCGGCGGGCCGTGTACCGGCCGACGCCCAGGGACAGCGCCGCCGCCAGATCGGCCGCGGTGTCCACGTCCTGGCGCACCGAATCCACACCGGCGAGCAGGATTTCCCGGGCGCCCGACACCGAATGGCGCCGCCGTGAGAGACCTCCGAATGCCGGGGCCAATTCCACACCCCCCACCGCCGAGAGCAGAGTCGTGCCGACACCGGCCGCATCCGTCAGAAATGCCCGGGGAAATCCGGCCGCGCAGGTGAGCACCCGTGCCAATTCGAGCGGGCGCAGTGCGGGTAGATCGGCGTTGAGCGCGGCCACCGCCGCGCCCGGACGGGCCCGGCGCACCGCCCGGGCGCCGTGCGCGAGTGCCGCGTTGAGCCCCGCCGCCGGGCTGTCCGGCACGATCCGCGCCCCGAGCGCGGCCAGCTCCGTCCCGGCCACGTGATCGTCCGTGACAACTGCCACATCCCGCACGGCGGGGCTGGCCAGCACCGCCGCCACCGTGTCCAGGGCGAAGGCGAGCGCGAGACGGGGCCGCAGCAGGTCGTCCGCCGCCGGGGCGAGTCGGCTCTTGGCCAGTACGAGGGGTTTCAGCGGGACCACCAGGGACCAGTGGGCCGGCGGGTCGGTGTCCGTGACGAGCTCTCCGTCCATGCGCATCGGGCCCCATTGTCGCCCGGACCCGCGAACAGGAGGAGGTC
Organism: Streptomyces sp. NPDC001889; assembly: GCF_053594535.1. Taxonomy (NCBI): domain Bacteria; kingdom Bacillati; phylum Actinomycetota; class Actinomycetes; order Kitasatosporales; family Streptomycetaceae; genus Streptomyces; species Streptomyces sp. NPDC001889. The sequence continues at coordinate 15,199 of NZ_JBSFER010000045.1, read as the reverse complement.
CGGTCCGGTGATCCGGGGCGTACCGTGTGCTCGACAGACCAGGGGCCCGGGGCCACACTTGTGCCCCGGCATCCGGGCAAAGGCCCGGATCGAAGAAGAAGGGTGTCCGAGTGTCCCGCCGCAGAATCGGCTTCTGGTACCGCCTGGCGGCGGTCATCGCAAAACCGCCGCTGGTGGTTCTGTTCAAGCGGGACTGGCGGGGAATGGAACACATTCCGGCCGACGGCGGATTCATCACCGTGGTCAATCACAACTCGTATCTCGACCCCCTTTCGTATGCGCACTTCCAGTACAACAGCGGACGGGTGCCGCGCTTTCTGGCCAAGGCCGCGCTCTTCCGCACCCCCTTCGTGGGGATGATGCTCCGGGGTACCCGGCAGATCCCCGTCTACCGCGAGACCACCGACGCCCTGGACGCCTATCGCGCCGCCGTCGGAGCCATCCAGCGGGGCGAATGCGTCGCCTTCTACCCGGAGGGCACCATCACCCGCGACCCCGATCTGTGGCCCATGGCGGGCAAGACCGGCGCCGCCCGGATCGCCCTCCAGACCCGGGTGCCCGTCGTCCCGGTCGCCCAGTGGGGCGCCAACCTGGTGATGCCGCCGTACGCCAAGGAGCGGAGAGTGCGGCTCTTCCCCCGCCGGACCCTGATCGTGCAGGCCGGACCGCCCGTCGATCTGAGCCGGTTCTACGATCAGGAGCCAACCCCCGAGGTGCTGCGCGAGGCGACCGAGGTCATCATGGCCGAGATCACCGCGCTGCTGGAGGACGTACGCCGCGAGAAGGCCCCGGCCGAGCCGTACGACCACCGCACCGCACGGGAAGAACAGCGGCGCAAGGCCGCAGGGGAAGGAACACAGTGACACACCGCGCCAAGGCGGCCGTCTTCGGAACCGGCTCATGGGGAACGGCCTTCGGCATGGTGCTCGCGGACGCGGGCTGCGAGGTGACCCTCTGGGGTCGCCGCGCCGAACTGGCGGAGGCCGTCAACACCACCCGCACCAACCCCGACTATCTCCCGGGGATCGAGCTGCCGCCCTCCCTGCGGGCCACCACCGACCCCGCCGAGGCGCTCGACGGCGCGGACTTCACCGTGCTCGCCGTCCCCTCGCAGACCCTGCGCGCCAATCTCGCCGCCTGGGCGCCGCTGCTCCCCCCGGAGACCGTGCTGGTCTCCCTGATGAAGGGCATCGAACTCGGCAGCGCCAAGCGGATGAGCGAGGTCGTCCAGGAGGTCGCGGGCGTGCCCGCCGAGCGGGTCGCCGTCGTCACCGGGCCCAACCTCGCCAAGGAGATCGCCCAGCGCAGGCCCGCCGCCGCCGTCGTCGCCTGCCGGGACGAGGCGGTCGCCCAGCGGCTCCAGTCCTTCTGCCACACCCCCTACTTCCGCCCCTACACCAACACCGATGTCATCGGCTGCGAACTGGGCGGCGCGGTCAAGAACGTCATCGGCCTCGCGGTGGGCATCGCGGACGGCATGGGCCTCGGCGACAACGCCAAGGGGTCCCTCATCACCCGCGGCCTCGCCGAGACCACCCGGCTCGGCCTCGCGATGGGCGCCGACCCCCTGACCTTCTCCGGCCTCGCCGGCCTCGGCGACCTCGTGGCGACCTGTTCGTCCCCGCTCTCCCGCAACCACACCTTCGGCACCAACCTCGGCCGGGGCATGACCCTCCAGGAGACCATCGCGGCCACCCGGCAGACCGCCGAGGGCGTCAAGTCCTGCGAGTCGGTGCTCGATCTGGCCCGCCGGCACGGCGTCGACATGCCCATCACGGAGACGGTCGTCGACATCGTCCACGAGGGCAAGCCGCCGGTGGTCGCGCTCAAGGAGCTGATGTCCCGCAGCGCCAAGCCCGAGCGCCGCTGACCCCCGGCCGCGCCGCCGCCGCTCCCCGGCCGCCCCCCGGCGCCACCCGGCCCCCGGCGGCGGCGCCGGCCTTCCGCCACGGCGCCGCCGGACCGTGGACGGCACTGCTGGGACACGGCCGCTGCACGGTAGTCTCATGGCGATATGAGCACCGAGAACCTCCCCCAGAGCCCCGAGCCGTCGAGCCCCGGGCAGCCGCTCCGCAAGCCGCGTGTGGCCGTCGTCTTCGGCGGACGCAGCTCCGAACACGGGATCTCCACGGTCACCGCGGGAGCCGTGCTGCGGGCCATCGACCGCTCCCAGTACGACGTCCTGCCGATCGGCATCACGACGGACGGCCGCTGGGCGCTCACCGCCGACGCCCCGGACCGGATGACGATCGCCGACCGCCGCACCCCCAACGTCGAGCAGCTCGTCGAGTCCGCCGAGGGCAGTGTGGTGCTCTCCGTCGAGCCCGGCACCCGTGAGGTCGTCTACAGCGAGCCCGGCGCGGTGCCCAAGGCCCTCGGCGAGGTCGATGTCGTCTTCCCGGTGCTGCACGGACCCTATGGCGAGGACGGAACCCTCCAGGGACTGCTGGAGCTGGCCGGAGTGCCCTATGTCGGCTCCGGGGTGCTCGCCTCGGCCGTCGGCCAGGACAAGGAGTACATGAAGCGGGTCTTCACCTCCTTCGGCCTGCCCGTCGGTCCGTACGCGGTCATCCGCCCCCGCGAGTGGGAGCTGGACCCGTCCGCCGCCCGCAAGAAGATCATCGATTTCGCGGGCGACCACGGCTGGCCGCTGTTCGTGAAGCCCGCCCGCGCCGGCTCCTCCATCGGCATCACCAAGGTGGACGACCTCTCCGGCCTCGACGCCGCGATCGAGGAGGCCCAGCGCCACGACCCCAAGATCCTCGTCGAGGCGCTGCTGCGCGGCCGGGAGATCGAGTGCGGAGTGCTGGAGTTCGAGGACGGCCCGCGCGCCAGCGTCCCCGCCGAGATCCCGCCGGTGCGGTCCCACGAGTTCTACGACTTCGAGGCCAAGTACATCGACTCGGCGTCCGGGATCGTGCCCGCCCCCCTCACCGAGGAGCAGACCGCCGAGGTGCGCCGGCTCGCCGTCGCCGCCTTCGACGCCGCCTCCTGCGAGGGGCTCGTGCGCGCCGATTTCTTCCTCACGGAGAGCGGCGAGTTCGTCATCAACGAGATCAACACCATGCCCGGCTTCACCCCGATCTCCATGTACCCGCGGATGTGGCAGGAGACCGGAGTCGGCTACCCGGAGCTGGTGGACCTGCTGATCCGGGCCGCCCTGCGCCGCTCCACCGGACTGCGCTGAGGCGACGGCGCGCGCCGGGGCGGCGGGGCGCGGCGTCCGGCTTCACCGGCCGGGGGACACCGCGGCGCAGTACGATCGCGGCGTCGCCCCGGCCGAACGGAACGGGGAACGGCCGGGGATGTCACCGGCCCGGTGCGGACGGGGGCTACAGGTGGACGACCGGGCAGGTGAGAGTGCGGGTGATGCCCTCCACCTGCTGCACTTTGGCCACCACCAGCCGGCCCAGGGCGTCGACCGTATCGGCCTGGGCACGCACAATGACGTCATAAGGGCCGGTCACGTCCTCGGCCTGGATCACTCCCGGAATCTTTCCGATGGTCTCGGCGACGGTCGACGCCTTGCCCACCTCGGTCTGAATCAGGATGTACGCCTGTACCACGGAACCTCCAGGGCGGCCCGGGGATCGACTCCCCTACCGTCGGTGGGGAGAGCCCGGGGGGAGAGAAAGGGACGCCACGGTATCGCGTCGCCGCGCGCCACGGGGAGACCCGCGCGCCGGGCGGCGCCGGTGTGTGGTCCGAGGGTGTGCGCCGGGTGGCACCCCGGCGGGCGGATTCCGGCCGGGCACCGTCCTGGCGTGCGGTTCTTCGCCGGATTCCGGTCCGGCAGGCGGTTTCCGGCCGGGCTCCGGTCCGGCGTGCGGTTCTTCGCCGGGCGGTGGCCCGGTGGGCGGTTCTTCGCCGGACTCCGGTCCGGTGGGCGGTTCCCGGCCGGGCGGCGGCCCGGCGGGACGACGGAGAGGTGAGACTCGGGTGAAGGGCACTGTGGGCGAGTTGGGGGAGTTCGGGCTCATCAGAGAGCTGACCTCCCGTCTCACCTCCACCCCCGCGGTCCGGATCGGACCCGGCGACGACGCCGCGGTCGTGTCCGCGCCCGACCGCAGGGTCGTGGCGAGCACGGACATCCTCCTGGAGGGCCGGCACTTCCGGCGCGACTGGTCCACGGCGTACGACGTCGGCCGCAAGGCCGCCGCCCAGAACCTCGCCGACATCGCGGCCATGGGCGCCGTCCCCACCGCGCTCCTCCTCGGCCTCGTCGTCCCCGCCGAACTCCCCGTCACCTGGGCCACCGAACTCATGGACGGCATCCGCGACGAGTGCCAGGTCGCCGGCGCGGCCGTGGTCGGCGGCGATGTGGTGCGCGGCGAACTGATCACCCTCGCCATCACCGCCCTCGGCGATCTGCGCAACCACGACCCCGTCACCCGGGACGGCGCACAGCCCGGCGATGTCGTCGCCTACACCGGCTGGCTCGGCTGGTCCGCCGCCGGGCACGCCGTGCTCTCCCGGGGATTCCGCTCCCCGCGCGCCTTCGTCGAGGCCCACCGCCGCCCCGAGCCGCCCTACCACGCGGGCCCCGCGGCGGCCGGGCTCGGCGCCACCGCCATGTGCGACATCAGCGACGGACTCATCGCCGATCTCGGCCATATCGCCGAGGCCAGCAAGGTCCGGATCGATCTGCGCTCGGGAACCATCGACATTCCCAGCCAGATGTACGACATCGGCCAGGCCGTCGGCGTCGACCCGCTCCAGTGGGTGCTGACCGGGGGAGAGGACCACGCCATCGTCGCCACCTTCCCCCGCGACGCCAAACTGCCCGCCCGCTGGAAGGTCATCGGAGAGGTGCTCCACCCCTCCGCGCTGCCCCAGGTCACTGTCGACGGCGCGCCCTGGCACAGCAAGGGCGGCTGGGACCACTTCGGCCCCTCGGAGGGATGATCGTGAAACTGCCTCTCGTACTCACCGTCGCCGGATCGGACTCCGGCGGCGGCGCCGGAGTCCAGGCCGACCTCAAGACCATGCTCGCGCTCGGTACGCACGGCATGAGCGTGATCGCCGCCGTCACCGCGCAGAACTCCCTCGGCGTCCAGGGCTACTGGGAACTGCCCGAGGAAGCGGTGCGCGCCCAGTACCGCAGCGTCGTGGACGACATCGGCGTCCAGGCCGTGAAGACGGGGATGCTGGCGTCGGCCCCCCTCGTGGAGACCGTCGCGGAACTGCTCGCGGACACCGACGCGCCCGTCGTGGTCGACCCCGTGGGCGTCTCCAAGCACGGCGACTCGCTGCTGGCCGCCTCCGCACTCGCCTCCGTACGCCGGAAACTGCTGCCGACCGCGACCCTCGCCACCCCCAACCTGGACGAGGTGACCCAGCTCACCGGGGTGGAGGTCACCGACGAGGCAGGGCTGCGCCGCGCCGCCGGCGCCATGCTCGACCTGGGGCCGCGCTGGGTGCTGATCAAGGGCGGGCATCTGCCGGGCGACGCGGTGGACCTGCTCAGCGACGGCACCGACGAGCACTGGCTGCGGGCCCCGCGCCACGACAACCGGCACACCCACGGCACGGGCTGCACCCTCGCCTCGGCGGTCGCCGCCGGGCTCGCGAAGGGGCTCACGGTGCCCGCGGCCGTCACCGCCGCGAAGGAGTACGTGACCGGGGCGATAGCCGCCGGTTTCGCCCTGGGCCGGGGGATCGGGCCGGTCGACCACGGCTGGCGCTTCCGTCAGCCCCTGACCTGACCTGACCGGCCGTCCCGGTCTCCGGGTACGGCAGAAAGCCGGTCCACCGAGGTGGACCGGCTTTCAAGGCAACCGCAGGGGCTGCGCTACGACGAGAACATCCCCACTCGCGTGGGGATCTTCACCTTTAGCGCGAGACCTTGCCGGCCTTGATGCACGAGGTGCAGACGTTGAGCCGCTTCGGCGTCCGACCGACCACTGCACGCACACGCTGGATGTTCGGGTTCCAGCGACGAGACGTACGGCGGTGCGAGTGCGAAATGTTGTTGCCGAAGCCCGGCCCCTTGCCGCAGACGTCGCAGTTGGCAGCCACGGGTCACTCCAAAGACTTCAGATGCACTTACAGTGAATTCCGGCGTGCCGGAAATCAGAAGCTGATTCGTTGGCCTGCCGGGGGAATGGCCCGATTCTCATCGGGCAACCGGAGCAGCATACAACGACTGCATCCGCAGTACGAAACTACCATGGTTGCCGCCGCCCCCTCCCCGCTCCCCGCCCCGAGGACGGGGTCTACCCTGCGGTGCGACCCGCCGCCCACGGCCCCGATCCGGCCGAACCCGCCCGCCCGGCTGCTCAAGGAGGACCACCAGGTGCCGCAGAATCTCGACGCCGCAGCGGTACGGATCTGGTGCGCGCGCGCACTGGACGCGCTGGGCCGGGAGCGCGAGGAGATCGACGCGATCAATGTCTATCCCATCGCGGACGGTGACACCGGGACCAATCTCTATCTGACCGTCGAGTCCGCCGCCCAGGCCGTGGAGGCCGTCTTCGCCGCCCATGAGACCGGGAGCACCCGGCCCGCCACAGCCGACGCGGTGCGGGCCATGGCACACGGCGCGCTCATCGGGGCGCGCGGGAACTCCGGGACGATCCTCGCGCAACTGCTGCGCGGGATGGCCGAGCGGATCGGCGCGGGCGACCACCTCGCCGGGGCGCTGCGGCGGGCCGCCGCGCTCGCCAGGGAGGCGGTGGCGCACCCGGTGGAGGGCACCATCCTGACCGTGGCCTCCGCCGCGGCGGACGCGGCCGGGCGGGCCGGCGACCCCGGGAGCGGCGCCGCCGCGGCCCGGGCCGCCTACGACGGCGCCCGGATCGCGCTGGACGCCACCCCCGGCCAGCTCGCCGTCCTCGGGCGCGCGGGCGTCGTGGACGCCGGCGGGCGGGGGCTGCTGGCCGTGCTCGGGGCGCTGGTCGAGGCGGTCTCGGGGGAGGCGCCCGCGCGGGTCCCCGCACCCGCCGTCCGGGTCCCCGGCGCCGTCGGGCGGGAGTGCGCCGCCGCCGAGGGGCCCGCCTTCGAGGTGATCTACCTCCTGGAGGCGACGGACGAGGCCGTGGCCGTGCTGAGGTCCCGGCTGGACGCGCTGGGGGAGTCGCTGGTCGTCGTCGGCGGGGACGGGCTGTGGAACGTGCACGTCCATGCCGACGACGCCGGGGCGGCCGTCGAGGCGGGGGTGGAGGCGGGGCGGCCCCACCGCATCCGCGTCACGCACTTCGCCGGGGCGCACCCCGCCGAGCCCCTTCCGGCGCCCGTGCAGCGCGCGGTCGTCGTGGTCGTCCCGGGGGAGGGGCTCGCCGAGGTCTGCGCGGAGGCCGGCGCGACCACGGTCCTCGCCCGGCCCGGGGAGCCGCCCGCCAGCGGGGAGCTCGTCGACGCGATCCGGCGCGCGCACGCCCGGGAGGTGGTGCTGCTGCCGAACTCCGCCGAGCTGCGGCACACCGCCGCAGCTGCGGCCGAGCAGGCCCGGACGGAGGGGATGCGGGTCGCCCTCATCCCCACCCGGGCCGCCGTCCAGGGCATCGCGGCGCTGGCGGTGCACGAGCCGGAGCGCCGCTTCGACGAGGACGTGGTGGCGATGACGGCGGCGGCGGGGGCGACGCGGTACGCGGAGCTGGTGGTGGCGGAGCGGCAGTCGTGGACGTCGGCGGGGGTGTGCCAGGCGGGGGATGTGCTCGGTCTGATGGACGGGGATGTCGCGGTCATCGGGACGGACCTCGCCGCGACGGCGACGGCGGTGCTGGACCGGATGCTGGCGGCCGGGGGTGAGCTGGTCACCCTGGTCCTCGGCGACACCCTCCCGGACGCCGCCGGCTTCCCCGCCCGCCTCGAACACCACGTCCGCGACAGGTACCTGGCCGTGGACACCCTCGTCTACCGGGGCGGCCGGGGGGCGGCGCTGCTGCTGATCGGAGTGGAGTAGGGGGTGGGGTGCCCTGGGGCGCGGGGGGCTCCCGTGGCGCGGGCCGGGGTCCGGTGCGGGGGCCTGTGGCGCGTGGGCTCTCGTGGTGCGGGCCCGGGGGCGCTCCGGGTGGTACCGGGGCTCATGATTTACGGCGCTTTCCAGCCCCTGTCCAGCGCGGCCCCAAAGCGCCACACATCACGTTCCACGCCCCGGCACCCCCCTGCGCGTCCCCGCTCTCCCCACTCCCCGGCCCGTCGGGGCAAAATCAGCCTCGCCGGCGTTTGAGGCGCGGGGGTTCGGGGGCAGGCCCCCGACGAGGGCCCGCGCCTCGCGGTCGCACAGCCATGACCAGCGGAATCTCACAGATCACGACGGTTGTCAGTGGAGTGGTGTGCAATGGTTCGCGTGCCCGTGCTCGATGAACCCCTGAAAGACCCGCTGAAGACGACCCTCGGCCCCGCCACCGCCAAGGTCCTCGCCGAGCAGCTCGATCTCCACACCGTCGGCGACCTCCTCCACCACTACCCCCGGCGGTACGAGGAGCGGGGTCAGCTCACCCGGCTCTCCGAGCTGCCGCTCGACGAGGATGTGACGGTGGTGGCGCAGGTCGCCGACGCCCGGGTGCACACCTTCAACGGCGGGCGGGGCAAGCGCCTGGAGATCACCATCACCGACGGCACCGGCCGCCTCCAGCTGGTCTTCTTCGGCCGGGGTGTCCACAAGCCGCAGAAGGATCTGCTGCCGGGCAGCCGGGCGATGTTCGCCGGCCGGGTGTCGGTGTTCAACCGCAAGCTCCAGCTCGCCCACCCGTCGTACGCCGGACTCGGCGGCGAGGACGACACGGTGGAGGTCGGCTCCTGGGCCGGCGCCCTCATCCCCATCTACCCCGCGTGCAAGGGCATGGAGTCCTGGAAGATCGCCAAGGCGGTCGACGCGGTGCTGCCCCGGGCGGCGGAGGCCGTCGACCCGCTGCCGCCGGCGCTGCGGGAGGGCCGAGGCCTCGTCCCGCTGCCCGAGGCGCTGCTCAAGGTCCACCGCCCGCACACCAGGGCCGACATCGAGGACGCCAGGGCACGCCTGAAGTGGGACGAGGCCTTCGTTCTCCAGGTCGCGCTGGCCCGGCGGCGGTTCGCCGAGACCCAGCTGCCCGCCGTCGCCCGCCGCCCCGTCCCCGGCCGTGTCCTCGACGCCTTCGACGCCCGGCTTCCTTTCACTCTGACCGAGGGCCAGCGGAAGGTCACCGGGGAGATCCTCGCCGACCTCGCCACCGAACACCCCATGCACCGGCTGCTCCAGGGCGAGGTCGGCTCCGGCAAGACCCTGGTCGCCCTCCGCGCCATGCTCACCGTGGTGGACGCCGGCGGTCAGGCGGCGATGCTCGCGCCCACCGAGGTCCTCGCCCAGCAGCACCACCGCTCCATCGTGGAGATGATGGGCGATCTGGCCGAGGGCGGCACCCTCGGGGGCGCGGAGCACGCCACCAAGGTGGTGCTGCTCACCGGGTCGATGGGGGCCGCCGCGCGGCGCGTGGCCCTGCTCGACCTGGTCACCGGCGAGGCGGGCATCGTGATCGGCACCCATGCCCTGATCGAGGACAAGGTGCGGTTCCACGATCTGGGCCTGGTCGTCGTCGACGAACAGCACCGCTTCGGCGTGGAGCAGCGCGACGCCCTGCGCTCCAAGGGCAAGCAGCCCCCGCACCTCCTGGTGATGACCGCCACCCCCATCCCGAGGACGGTCGCGATGACCGTCTTCGGCGATCTGGAGACCTCGGTCCTGGACCAGCTCCCGGCGGGGCGCTCCCCGATCGCCAGCCATGTGGTGCCCGCCCAGGACAAACCGCACTTCCTGGCGCGCGCCTGGGAGCGGGTCCGTGAGGAGGTGGACAAGGGCCACCAGGCCTATGTGGTCTGCCCCCGCATCGGGGACGACGAGGACGAGAAGCCGAAGAAGACCGACGACGGCTCGGGGAAGCGCCCCCCGCTCGCCGTGCTCGACGTCGCCGGGGAGCTGACCCGGGGACCCCTCGCCGGGCTGCGCGTCGAGGTGCTCCACGGCCGGATGCACCCCGACGACAAGGACGCGGTGATGCGCCGCTTCGCCGCGGGCGAGGTGGATGTCCTGGTCGCCACCACCGTCATCGAGGTCGGGGTCAATGTGCCCAACGCCACCGCGATGGTGATCATGGACGCCGACCGCTTCGGCGTCTCGCAGCTGCACCAGCTCCGCGGCCGGGTGGGCCGGGGCTCGGCCCCCGGGCTCTGTCTGCTGGTCACGGAGATGCCGGAGGCGTCCCCCGCCCGGGCCCGCCTCGGCGCGGTCGCCGCCACGCTCGACGGCTTCGAGCTGTCCCGGATCGACCTGGAGCAGCGGCGCGAGGGCGATGTGCTCGGCCAGGCCCAGTCCGGTGTCCGCTCCTCCCTGCGGATGCTCGCCGTCATCGAGGACGAGGAGATCATCGCCGCCGCCCGCGAGGAGGCCGCCCGGGTCGTCCGCGAGGACCCCGCCCTGGAGCGCTCGCCCGGGCTGCGCCTCGCGCTCGACGCCCTGCTGGACCGCGAGCGGGAGCAGTATCTCGACAAGGGATGAGGGGGATCGCGCTCCGCCGGGGCCGGGAAACCCCGGCGAGCCCGCCCCGGGGCGAGCTGAGAGACTGATCCGCGAGGGCCCGGCGCCGATCCACCGGACCCGACCGCCCCTCTCACCCCAGAAGGACCGAGATGACCCGCGTGATCGCCGGTGCGGCCGGCGGACGCCGCCTCGCCGTCCCGCCCGGCACCGGCACCCGCCCCACGTCCGACCGCGCTCGCGAGGGCCTCTTCTCCAGCTGGGAGGCGCTGCTCGGCACGCTCGACGGCGTCCGGGTCGCCGATCTCTACGCGGGCTCCGGAGCGGTCGGCCTGGAGGCGCTCTCCCGGGGCGCCTCCCACGCCCTGCTCGTGGAGGCGGACGCCCGCGCCGCCCGCACCGTCCGGGAGAACGTCCGCGCGCTCGGTCTGCCCGGCGCCGAGGTCCGTACCGGCAGGGCCGAACAGATCGTGGCGGGACCGGCCCCCGCCGACCCCTTCGACGTGGTCTTCCTCGATCCGCCGTACGCCGTCACGGACGATGATCTTCGGGAGATCCTGCTCACACTCCGCACCCAGGGCTGGCTCACGGGCGATGCGCTGGCCACCGTGGAACGCAGCACCAGAGGCGGCACCTTCAGCTGGCCACCGGGTTTCGAGCCACTGCGCTCCCGTCGCTACGGCGAGGGAACGTTTTGGTACGGTCGCGCCGCCTCTGTCTGCGACGAGGCATCTATGTGCGAAGACGCCCCATGAACGGGCCGGAGAGCGAGGGACTTCCAGTGCGCCGCGCAGTCTGTCCGGGGTCGTTCGACCCCATCACCAACGGACATCTCGACATCATCGCCCGCGCCTCCAAGCTGTACGACGTCGTCCACGTCGCGGTGATGATCAACCAGTCGAAGAAGGGCCTGTTCACCGTCGACGAGCGGATGGACCTGATCCGCCGGGTGACCGCCGAGTACGAGAATGTGACCGTCGAGTCCCACCACGGGCTGCTGGTCGACTTCTGCAAGGAGCGGGACATCCCCGCCATCGTCAAGGGCCTGCGGGCGGTCAGCGACTTCGACTACGAACTCCAGATGGCCCAGATGAACAACGGCCTCTCGGGCGTGGAGACCCTCTTCGTCCCCACCAACCCCACCTACAGCTTCCTCTCCTCCAGTCTGGTCAAGGAGGTCGCCGCCTGGGGCGGGGACGTCTCCCATCTGCTCCCGCCGGCCGTCCACGAGGCGCTCATCGACCGGCTCACCGACAAATGACCCGCTGACCTCGGGGGACACCGGACGCCGGCGGCTGATGGCCCGTCAAACGGTGTCGGAGGGCGGCTCACTCGCCGTACAGTCTTCCCGTCCGTCCCCTGACGCGGCGGACGCGGCGCAGAGGCATCAGGCAGGAGTGGCGGACCACGGTGGACGTGCAGAAGAAGCTCGATGAGATCGTCCAGGCGATCGGGAGCGCCCGCTCCATGCCCATGTCGGCGTCCTGCGTGGTCAACCGCGCCGATCTGCTCGCCGGCCTCGAAGAGGTGCGCGCGGCGCTCCCCGGGTCGCTCGCGCAGGCCCAGGAGCTGATCGGGGACCGGGAGCAGCTGGTCGCCCGGGCCCGCCACGAGGCCGAGCGGATCATCGAGAGCGCCCACGCCGAGCGCGGCTCGCTGATCTCCAGCACCCAGGTCGCCCGGCAGTCCCAGGACGAGGCCGACCGCATCCTCTCCGACGCCCGGCGCGAGGCCGAGGAGATCAGGGCCGAGGCGGACGACTACGTCGACTCCAAGCTCGCCAACTTCGAGGTCGTCCTCACCAAGACCATCGGCTCGGTCGACCGGGGCCGGGAGAAGCTGCTCGGCCGGGGCCCGGGGCTCACCCCGGACGGCTACCCCGACCCGGACGCCCCCGAGTACAGCGCCGACCCGCAGACCCTGATCCACCGCGCCGACGAGTACGTGGACGCCAAGCTCGGCGCGTTCGAGGCGGTGCTCTCCAAGACCCTGGAGGCGGTCGGCCGGGGCCGGCAGAAGCTCCAGGGGCGGACCACCGGTGACGCCCTGGGCGAGCACATGGCGGCCCAGGACGCGGCGGGCAGCACCCGGCGCCACTCCAGTGACGCGGAGTATCTGGCCGGTCTCGCCGAGCTGGCCGACCCGGAGCCGCGCCAGTCCCGCGTACCCCACCCGCCCCAGCCGGCCCCGCCGCTGCGGCTCCCGGAGCAGGCCCCGCCGCCGCTGCCCGTCCATGAGCCGCACGCCCAGCCCCACGCCCAGCCGCTGCCGGCCGCGCAGCCGCACATCCCGGCCCAGCACGACCCCTTCGCCGACTATCAGCCACAGCAGGCGTACGCGCAGTACCCGCAGGACCCGCCGCAGGACCCCTACGCCGCCTACCAGCAGCAGGAGTACGGCGGGCAGTACGCGCAGCCCGATCCCTACGCCCCGTACCCGGACGCCTCCGGGCAGAGCGGCGGGCCGCAGCAGCCCGGCCCGCAGGGGGCGGCGGCGCTGGACGAGACCAGCCTCTTCGACACCAGCATGATCGACCTCGACCAGCTCCGCCGCTATGAGCAGGGCCACTGAGGCCATGAGCCGGGAGGCCGGTCCGGGGGCGGTCCGGGGCCGGATTGGGTCTATCGCCCGCCGTCCAGTATCCTGGCTCTTCGGTCGCCCGTAGTGACGCGATCCAGGCTGTCCGCCTCCCCCGCAGTGCGGGGACGGCAGCCCCTCTCCCCCCGGCAGCACGATCCGAAAGCAGGAAGAGCCCTGAACGCCCGCCTCGACCACCGAAACCCCCTCGTGTTCGACACGCACGAGCTGGGCCGGCGTCCCGGCGCGCTCCAGCGGCTGTCCCGCACGGTCCCGGCACCCGGTTCGCCGGCCGCCTTCGGGATCGAGGACGTCATCGTCGTGCCGGACGGCGAGAGTGTCGAGCTGGACCTCCGCCTGGAGTCGGTCATGGAAGGGGTGCTTGTCACAGGCACCGCCCGTGCGTCGGCCGAGGGGGAGTGCGTAAGGTGTCTGGAGCCGCTGCGCCTCGATGTCGTGGCGGACTTCCAGGAGATGTTCACGTACCCCGACGCCGACGACCGGGGCCGCGGCCGAGCCGCGGAGCCCGGCGACGACGCCGAGGACGAGGACATCCTCCCTCTCGAGGACGGCATGTTCGACCTCGAACCAGTGCTGCGTGATGCGGTGGTGCTCGCACTGCCGATGCAGCCGGTGTGCCGGGAGGACTGCGCCGGACTCTGCGCTCAGTGCGGAATCAGGCTGGACGACGACCCGGACCACCACCATGATGCCGTCGACATCCGTTGGGCGGCATTGCAAGGACTCGCCGAAACCGTCAAGGACGGCGAGAAGGACAACATGGGCGGCGCCGAAGCGGGCGTCGACGAGAAGCAGGAGAAGTAGCCGTGGCTGTTCCGAAGCGGAAGATGTCGCGCAGCAACACGCGCCACCGCCGGTCGCAGTGGAAGGCTGCGGTCCCCACCCTGGTTTCGTGCGAGCGTTGCCAGGAGCCCAAGCTGCAGCACATCGCGTGCCCTAGCTGTGGCACCTACAACAAGCGCCAGGTCCTCGCGGTCTGAGCGGCTGGTGAGAGGCCCGATGTCTGAGCTGTCCAATGCCAAGAAGCAGGAAGACGCCGGCAAAACAGTCAACGCAGCCTCGTCCCACACGCTTCTGGAAGGGCGGCTCGGGTATCAGCTCGAGGCCGCCCTTCTGGTGCGTGCGCTGACCCACCGTTCCTACGCGTACGAGAACGGCGGCCTGCCCACCAACGAGCGCCTGGAGTTCCTCGGGGACTCCGTGCTCGGACTGGTGGTCACCGACACCCTCTACCGCACCCACCCCGATCTGCCGGAAGGCCAGCTGGCCAAATTGCGGGCCGCGGTGGTCAACTCGCGTGCGCTGGCCGAGGTCGGCCGCGGGCTGGAACTGGGCCTCTTCATCCGGCTCGGCCGGGGCGAAGAGGGCACGGGCGGCCGGGACAAGGCGTCCATCCTCGCCGACACCCTGGAAGCGGTGATCGGCGCGGTCTATCTCGACCAGGGTCTCGAAGCGGCGTCGGAGCTGGTGCACCGCCTCTTCGATCCACTGATCGAGAAATCGTCGAACCTCGGTGCGGGCCTGGACTGGAAGACCAGCCTCCAGGAACTCACCGCGGCCGAGGGACTCGGGGTCCCGGAGTATCTCGTCACGGAGACGGGTCCGGACCACGAGAAGACCTTCACCGCTGCCGCCCGCGTCGGTGGTGTCTCGTACGGCACCGGCACCGGCCGCAGCAAGAAGGAAGCGGAACAGCAGGCGGCGGAGTCCGCGTGGCGGGAGATCCGTGCCGCCGCGGACCGGCGCGCCGAGGCCGAGAGGGCAGGGGCGGCGGCAGAAGCCGAAGCCGCGAACGTGGCGGAAGCCGCGGCCCGGGCCGAGGTCTCGGAGCAGGACCCGGCGGAGCCGGCCCCCGTGGCCGGCCCCGGCGGCAACGGCACCGGTTCCGTGTCCGCCTCCCCGGAGGTGCCCGCCGGCACCCCCGCGGACGCCGGACCCCAGGAGCAGGCGGACCGGGCCACGGCCTGATCCGTCACCCGCACCACCGGCCCCGCGCCACCGGACCCGTCCGGAGGCGCGGGGCCACCGCTCTTTGCCCCCCCCCCCCCCCCCCCCGGCCCCCGCCCCCGCGGCCCCCCCCCCCCGGCGCGGAAGGATGGTCCGACCCCGCCGGGGGTGCTGGGCGGGGGAGCCCGGTGAAAATAACGG